>CAZPUM010000004.1:0-56366 GCA_964589765.1 uncultured Methanosarcinales archaeon | reverse complement strand
ACTGGCCGGTACAGAGCTCGTACTCTGTAAATTTAGGGGTTATACGGGTAGGGAATTTGATTGTTAATGATTCGTTAATGATGCTTGTAAGTGTGTTTTATTGGTGGTACAGGGTTTTAGAAGTATCTTGTTTAAACTATATGTTTAGCAAGATTAATGATTAGTATATGATTAAGTGTGGTTTGTTTATAAAGAAACAGAGTGTTTAAATACAAGTTATGGTTAAGGGGGTGTATGAGTTTGAAAAATATTCCGGATGATGTGTATGAAGGGGTGAAAGAATTGTATCCTGGATCAGGATATCATAGTCCGGTAGATTGGGTTAAGGTTCTAAATTGTCTAAAACAGTATAAGTTCGAGAAACCTAAATGGGATAGAGAAGGTAAGAAGTTACAGAAAATGGCTTTAGAGTTGGAACAAAGGAACGAGGATTTGAAAAATTTGGACCCCTCTGGATATTTAGGAGAGCTTAGAAATGAAAATACAGTTCTAAGGTCAGAAGTTAACAGATTGAGAGAGAAAATTAGTAAGGCTAAAGAAAATTTGTGATTTTATAGTGATAATATTTAAAGAACTTATACAACAGAAGCAATAATCAATAATATTCTGCAACCAGAGGCCACCAGGGTGTTGTAAAACACACAGAATGTAGTTATACATTATTATTGTATATTGTAATATTTGTAATATATACTATAGTGGGTGGGTGTGGTAGTAGATTAATAATGTATAATGCAGTTATTGTGTGATGATGGATATTATTGGCTATGGAAATCTATTTAACTGACTTCGTTCTGGATATTATGTAGATGGCGTACGATGCAGGTTTCTTGAAGTTAGGTATGGGTGAAAATTATGCTTTAGAAGATGTTTTTAAGAAGATGAAGTCTTGTGAATCTTCTCTAAGAGACAGCGGTGTTGTGGTTTCTGTGAATGGACTTGAGTCTGTGAGTGGATGGGATATTCTGAACTCATTAAGACAATGGTTGGAATCAGATAACGATTCTTCTTCTTTAAGAGAACTTTCTCCTCAGATGTTGGTGGTGCATACAGATGACATAGTGGTTCGTTATGGCGGAGTTGTTAACACAGGTCATGGAGTTTTCGATCTTGTTCAGCGTCGGGGAGACAGTATTTATTATTGGTACGAGATATCAAGATCTTTGAGAGGGGTTGTTAGAGGTAGGAAGTCTTTGGAAGGTTTTGAAATGGTTGTTTATCCTACAACTATGAGTGGCGAGCTTAGGGTGTTTGTTCCTTGTAAGAAGGAGGATTTTGATGATTTGGTTCGTAAGTTTGAGAATTCTGATTTTCTTAATCTTAAAGGGATGCTTATAGATGCTAGTGGTGATTTTAGGAAACAGGTTAATTACTTCATCATACAAGACTTTGAGGTTATAAATGAGTCTTATGATTTGGCGGAAGATGTCTTATCTAAGTTGGTGAGTTGGAAAGAGTTGATTCCTATGAGGCACGCAGATACTGATGAATCTTTGTTTTCTGAAATCACAATGCTTTCTATGATGGCTTCTGCAATGGCTCATAGAGAGAACTGGGCGGTTTTTAATACCATATATTTTGGCCCGTCTCAGGCAGGTAAGACGTCTGTTTTGAAATTTTTAGTTTGTGATTTAATAGGAGGTTCATTTGAGTCAGCTACTGCTTCTGCAGGTAAGGGTTGGCTTGTTTCTCACAAAGAAGGTGTTGAGAGCAAGATGTTTTCAGAAAAGCGAGCGGTGCTTGTGGATGAGATGATGAAGTCTGTTAGTACTAATGCAGGCAATAATCATCAATCTTATACCGTGGCCATAAAAAATTTGATGCAGAAACATTTGCAAATTTTAGATAAAACTAAAGTCGATGCTTCTTCAGGTAATGGTCCTGTTAAGGGAAAAATGGTTTGTTCATTTATAGGTGCTGAGAATGATGATTCTATTCTGCAAAAATGTATGGCTCGTGCTGAGAGGTCTTCTCCTGCAGCGTTCGCCAGGGTGCAGATGGGATATGTTAGTAGGGATATCAATCCTCTTGATGATGCAGATGTTGATCCTACTTATGCAGTTAATAAAATGAAGGCTTTATTTATTTCTAGATATGGTAAGAATGCTCTAAAGGCAATAGGTGCTTTGTACATGTTTTCAAGAAAATTCACTGGAAGTCATAAGTATGATCCTCCTTCTTGGTGGACTCATCAAGTTAGATGGGATTTATATAATAGGGCCAAGGCGGGAGAGTTTTCCAAAGTTTTTGTGCCTGAAATGGGCGTTAGTTATACTTCAAGAGATAGCATGTTGAAGGATTTAGTTAAATTGCAAAATAAGTGTTATTCAATGTGTTGGAATGTATCTCAAGTGTTTAGGGGATGGGAGGTTCATTCTACTTTGGAAAGTTTTGAGCCTGTTCAGGATTTAAAACAGCAAAAGATGGCGCAGCAGTTAGTTGATTATTTTTTTTCTTCTAAGATTAGGATTTTAGAGCCAGGCATAGAAGAGGCATTAAATAAAGGAGTTGATAGAATATGACAACGTTTGAATTTGAGTATGACTCTGTGAGTTGCGGATTTGTTTGTAGCAGCCATGGTGATGTAAGTCCGAAGTGTGACTTGCTTTTGAGACAAAAACAGAAAGAAGTGCCCAGGAAAGGCAAGCGTCCTGCAGTATTGAAATATTATGTTTTACTGGTGAAATGTCCGGTTTGCAATAAATATGTCGAGTGGGAAGTGAAAAATCTGGAGGTTGGTTTGTGAGTTTAATGGGAGGTTGGATATGATGAAGATTAGAGAAGGTCACAGAGTGTTTACAAAGTTAGAGTGTGGTTGCTATATATTGGATGGACATATTCCTGCCATAAGGGAGATTCATCTCAGTATGTGTAGCAGGTATTCAAGAAAACTTGAAAGGGATAGAGTGGAGCAGAATGGTAAGTTTAGTTGAATATAGTTTAGTATCCGTGGTTTTATGGTCTATGTCTGCTTATTTTCTGTCAGTTATGGCCGCGCTCTTGAGCGCCGCAGGCGCTTTGGAGCGTGGCATGGATAGCAACCTATTTCTTTCTGCAGTTCTGTTGTCTTTGGCGGTTTTTGTAGGTTTATCAGATGTTGGGGTTGTGTTTGCAGGGTTTGTTGTTGGTGCATCGATTGTAATCATACTGATGGAGGTGTTTTGGATTGGTGGGAAGATTTTCTCCAGTGGCGAATGTGAACAAGAAGTCTGAGTATTTATCTTATATAAAGAGTGCAAAGTGGAAGCGTCTTGCAGATGTCAGAAAGGCGTATGACCATTACAAGTGCACTCGTTGTGGTTCTGAGCACGAGCTTCAAGTGCATCATAAAAATTATCCTTCAGTTTTTGGCAAAGAGTCTATCTTTGATTTGCAAACTCTTTGTAGGTCGTGTCATCAAAAAATTAGCAAGTATAATGTGAGCGAAAGAATTATAAAGGTGTCAACTGATTCAACAGTGTGGAAGATGTTCCGCAAAGAAAAAGGTGGTAGAAAATGAGTTGGAAAGCCAAGTATGTTCCGATGTTTGAAGATGAGAAGGCTAAATTGGCTCGCATTAAGAAAAAAGAGGTTTCTAAAGTGTCTTACAAGGATAGGCAGAAGTGTAGACAGTTAACGGATTTTATGGGTAAAACAGAGGGTGACAAGAATGAGGGAACTTGAAAAACTTGTTATCAATGTTATTGTAATTGACATTGTTGTGAATACGATGAGGTGGTTCAGCGATGAATGCGATTGATAAAATTAAGATGGTTATAAGGGTGGATTTGGAAGGCGTTTTTACGGTGATGTGGTGATTAAAGATAATGTTGTTATGGAGATAATAAATATCCGAAAAAAAGAAGAGGTGGAACGATGAATAGGCCGGCGTTACTTATAGAGAAGGGTATTGTTAGTATTGTTTTTATACGCTGGAAAGGTGGAACGATGAATAGACCATTATTTATAGAGAACAATATTATGTCATTAGTAGAGTTTGAGAATTGGTTGAAGGAGATTGTTGAAGGCTTCGAGAGGTAACGATGAGATATTACGCGAAAAAAGAAGAAATTAACAGAAAAGAAGGGTTTTATGTTTATCCGATAAGTGATAAACTTGAACCGTCAATATGGATAGAGGTAAGGTGATGTAGAGTGGGTAGAGAAACGTTGTTAACTTTTGGAAAAATTACAATAGTAAGTAATGGTAGCACTTTAAAGGAACTTGAAGATACGCTTTCAAGGGTGTTGAAAAAGCATGGATATCCTGAAAGTTCTGATGATGCTGATTTTGATTTAGGTGAAGAGGAAAGTAAACTTTCGGAGATGATGAAGAAAGATGGTTCAGAGATTCGACGCAAGGACGGGGGCGATGACAGTGGAAATGAAGACTTGCAAGATTTGCAAGAAGAGTCTTCTGAATTTGCCACTGACTATTAGTACTCAAGATGGCAAAGGAAACTGGATCGGACATTATTGCGGATGGGACTGCAAGTACAAAGACTTATACGGAGAAACAAGTCATTCTTATCGCAAGTGGCGTAGCAATTCTGTCCGCTTTAATGACTCTTCTAGTGATAACTAGTCCCGATACTCCTGATTGGAAACAAGTTTTTGACCACATGTGTTCAACTTATGTTGAAGAAGGATCTGTGTACTATAAGTTTACAGCAGGTTCTGATGTGGTAGTTATTTTTTGTAGACAACCGATAGAAGAGGATTTTTTAGTAATACCTACCGATACAGTAGGGGAGTTTGATTATGGCATTCATTGAAGAAAGAAAATATCTTTATGTATATAAAGGAGAAACTCGTCAAGGGCATAGGCATAAAATACATTTACAAACGGATAGGGCTGTTTTAGACATACCTAAGATTAAAGCAATCATCAAAGCAGAGAACTCGCCGGGACCTGCAAAAAGGAGAGCAATTAATAAGTTAAAGATTCTTGAGAAATGTGATTATAAGTGTGTTAAGTGTGGAGAGACTGAAGCTTTGACTATATTTGTTCCTAAAGGTTTGGGTAATAAATATGACCCTGAGTTTTATGCAAATGGAGATGTATATTGTGTTTGGTGTAGAGGTAAGATGTGATGGTAGGTCTTTCTAAAACAGCAAGTGATAAGATTTCTCTCATTATACCTGCTTATAATGAGCAAAATAGGATACCTGTTACTTTGAGAAGTATATCTCACTTTGTGACTTTGCATAATGATGAGGTGTTTGTTGACGAGATTATAATAGTTGATGATGGTTCTACAGATAAAACTGTTGAGAGAATAATGTCTTTCAAAAAGTTATTGCCTGTAAAAGTTATTAGAAAGAAGAATGGTGGTAAGTGGAGTGCCATTTCAGTAGGAATTGAAAGTGCTCGCAATGATTTGATTTTACTAATGGATGCTGATGGTAGTGCTTCTATTTGGCATTTGCAAAAAGGTGTTCCCAATGAAGGTTATGCTATATTTGGGTCTAGATTTGAAGAGTTATCTAAGGTGCATGACAAGGGTTTCATCAGAAGGATTGTTTCTAAAGTTTACAAAAATTATGTTGTTTTTTGGTACTATTTTTTTGATTTTATGGGGGGTGATTCAATTAGCGATATGCAGTGTCCTTATAAATTATTTAGAAAAAGTGATATGCTTGCACCCATTAAGACTAAGCAATTTGCAGGAGATATAGAGTTAGCTCTTAAGTTAAATTCAAGAATTGTTAGTATTCCTGTGGAGTTCTTTCATAAAGACGGGAGTAAAGTTTCTTTGAGTGCTACGGTTAAGATGTTGTTTCATACTCCTGTAGTTGCTTATCAATCTTATAAGGAGGTGAAGCTTGAAAAAATGCGAAAAAGAGTCAGTAGTGCCTGAGTATAATTCAATAACTCGTAGGTTATTGTGTCTTAATTGTAATTTGACTTGTGGTAGATGGAAATTCTTTTGTCCTCATTGTAGAATTAGGTTTAAAAATAAGGAAATTGAGAAAGGAGATTGGAGGAGAAATTGGCGATGAATAAAGGTGTTGGATACCATTGTTTGGTTTGCGGGTATAATGGTGAGGCTAATGAAATAGGTTTTGACTGTCCTAAATGTGGCAGGGTTTGTAGTAAATGTGATAGGCCCATTATTTTGGTTGATAAAAACACTTATAAGTGTGGTTGTAGGATGTGGGTTGAGTGAGAAAAAAGTTTAAATTATCTGGCCGTCCTTATGTAGTTAAAATTGAAAGTGAAGGTGTTACGTGGTTTGAATGTCCTTGTTCAGTCAAGTGTCGTGGGTGGGAAGCTTATTGTAAACACATGGCAGTTTGTGATTGGTGGATAAAAAAAGTATAGAAAGGTTTAAATATAACTTGCTCTGAGCAGTTGTACGGGGTGCAAAATGAAAAGATATGAGTTTATTTTCAAAACAGCGGTTGGAGAGATTATTTTAGTGACAGATGATCTTGGGGAAGTGATGACTTATTTAACAGGTAAGCAACTAGTTCCTCCTGGTACTAATCAGGAATGGGAAGATTTTAAAGCCTACAAACAACAGCAACAGCAACAGCAACAGCAACAGCAACAGCAACAGCAACAGCAACAGCAACAACCGCAGATGCCTCCACAGAGACCTCCATCACAAATACATTTCCTAGATATACCTCCAAATGAGATGAATGAAGGAGTCTGGAGGCAATTAACTCTAGAACAGCAGCAACAATACTCTGCTAAATATAGATGATATTCAAGCCTGTAATTTTTTTTATTTGATGGCGAGATGAAAGGGAGGATGAGGCCTTACCTCATCGGAGCGTGAAATATATGGTGGAACGAAAAGAATCTACTGGAATGAATGAATACAAAGGTAAAGTGGTTGAAGTTGAGTCAGGAGTAACCAGTAATTACTCAGACAGCGAACAATTTCATATCATAATTGAGCCTGTTGGATTCACAGTGGCAGGAAAAACTGGAAAGATGCACGAATACATTGCACTATCTAAGACTAGTTCAAATGATGCTATTGCTAAGGGCAGTGTGATGGATATGTATTTGAGGGAGCTTGAGAGAGTTCTTCCAGAGGCTAAGAAGGCAGCAACTGTTGAAGATGCACTTCGCCTGATGGTAGGAAAGACTTTCAAGTTTGAGAAGATGGAGCTTGGTCGTGGTTATCAAGGCAATGCTCCTAGAGAGTACAGTGTTCCTACCAAGCTTGAGAAGTAATTTTCTCTTGCTTTCTTTTTTTGATTCTATTTTTTGGTGCTGAAAATGGTTGAGAAAGATTATTGTGAGTGGTGTAAATACAACAAGTATCGTTGTAGTGAGGATGTTGTTGGCAATTGTGATTTTGCCAAAATTCCTATGGAAAAAGATGCTATTTTGAAGCAGTTAAAAATAGAGTTGGATTTTATAAATAAAGTTCATTCTAAAATTAGTAGGAATGATATAGGTGATGCTGCTGCTAGAATGGCGTTTGACAAAGTGCACGGAGTTCTAGTTATGATTACTGTTTTGAAAGAGAAGTTTGGTATGACTGATGATGATTTGAAAAAAGTGCTTGGCAAAGGCAAGAAAATTTCTATGCTTACTAAAGCTAAGTTGCTGTATGCTATGATGGGGATGAGGGATAAAAATGAGGATTGAAGAAGCTTTAAAACATGTAAACAGTGCAATAACTGAGTTAGAAAAGGAAATCTATAATTTTCAGAACGTGGCCATTCCTCGTTATGAAAAAGACAAAGAGATCTTGAATAAAATGAGAGATGATTTTATCAAGATTGAATCTATCAAGTTAAAGCATGAGAAAGGAGAGGACGTAACTACTGAAGAACTTTCTGCAATTCCCGAAGCTTTCAGGTGATTTTCTTTGATAACAGAGAAAGTTCTGAAGGATATTATGGGTTTAAGCAGGTTGTCCATTCCTTACATAGTTCCATATAGTGAAACAACTGTTCCGCGTGTTATCAGGAGCATGACGCGGACTTTGATGAGGACTGCGATTGTTTTGAAGGTGTGGAATATTGATGGAGGGTCTTGTTGTCTAGTGAAGTTTGGTAGGAACGGGTTTTTGTTTGCTCAGAATTTAGGTAACAAGTTTATTGTGTTGCAATTTAGTCACGGGATATGTAAGCAAGTTAGATTATCTGCTGTTAAGTTTGCTTGGATGACTAACAGAAAGTACAAGAATGTTTTTTATAAAGGTCTGGTTGAAGATAATTTGGAATTTTACAGAGTTATGGGGGAGATTTATATTGAAAGTTTTGGGACAAGAAGGTTTGCTCCTTTGGTAAAAGAGTACAAAAATCAACAAGCTTAAATACAACTTCTGTCAAAATGTATTGATATGGTAGAGTATGGTGAGAATTACAACGGAAAATCTAAACAGAGACAATCAGTGAATGTTCGTGTTGATCCGGACAAATTAGCCATTCTCGAAGAGATGAGAACAGAAGGTTTCGGTTTTGCTCAAACAGAGAAGAATCGTTCAGATGTTTTCAATGAGGCTCTCGGTTATGGTTTGCAAACAATAATGCTTAGAAAGGAACTCGGAGACAAGGACTTTGATAAGCTCTGGAGAATCATTCATAAAATGAATATCAAGAGGATTAATCTTGATAAAGTCGAGCAGTTGATTGGTAGCGATTGAAGGTGCTATTTATGGCGGGTAAGAAAAAGGTAGATAACATTAAGTATTACAAACATACAGGTTCTAAACTGAAAGATAAAATTTACAACGGCATGGTTAAGAAGTATACTGCGAGGAATAAGCAGTGGAACATTTCAGATACTATTGTTTGGCAGGGGGCCATATATGAAGTTCCTGGTTGGATAAGTTATATTTTGCAAATAGGTATTTTCTGGTGGTTGGCCATGATTGCTATAAAATACAAGGGCGATACTCCTGAGGTTCTTTATGGAGTGATTTTTTTACTTGTTATTTTGATAGTTAGAATTTCTATGTTGCAAGGAGTTATTAGGGGAATGTCTAAAGATTTAGAACAATTGAATAAGAAGTTGTGATGTGATATGATGGAAGACTCAGAAATGGTTAAGTTATACAAATTAGGAATGTCGTCTCCTAAAATTGCTGAGAAGGCAGAGTGTAGTGTGCAGAAAGTTTGTAATGTTTTGAATAAAGAAGGGGTACATATTAGGAAAACTAAGTCTGAATGTAATGAAACTGTTTTTGATGTTATAGACTCTGAGGAGAAAGCATATTGGTTAGGTTTTTTAGCTGCAGATGGCAATGTGACTGATGCTAATCAGATACAGCTTGAATTGAAACGAGAAGATGAAGAACATTTGAAGAAATTCTGTAAGTTTGTTGGGTTGCCTGTATCACGAGTTAAAAGATATTCTGAAACGACATCTTATTTAGGTTTCAAAAGTGTGAGGTTGGCTAACGGTTTGAAGAATCACGGAGTAACTCCTAGAAAGACTTTTTCTTTGAAGCCCCCTATTTTAGATGGAAATATTCAAAATCATTTTTGGCGAGGAATGGTGGATGGAGATGGTTCTATTCCTGCATCTAGAAGATATGGTAAAAGTAGGACGGATGTAGAATTGGTAGGCACCAAGGAAGTTTGTGAAGGATTCACAAGGTTTGTTGAATCTTTAGGGCTCAATGGGTCGGTTTCGCGTGCAGGCAGTGTTTGGCGAGCGTCTGTTAGCGGCTCTTCAGGTGTAAAATTATTGGATGTTTTATACGGAGATGCAAGTATTTTTTTAGATAGGAAATATGTTCTTGCACAAGAGAAATCTGATTCTATGCAAGATGGAGTTAGTGTTATATCTCATTCTGTTGCTGGAGAGTTTATTGTTGCTAATCATTATCTGAAGTCTATGCCTATAGGTGTTACGTCGTATGGGTGGTTTGTTGGCGGTAAGTTAAAAGGTGTTGGAGTAATAGGTAACCCATCTTCTGCAGGCGTTCTCAAAATATTTGGTAAAGAAAACAGGAGTAAAGTGGCTGAGTTGAGACGTTTTTGTATTATTAACAGTATCAAAAATGAGTCTTCAAAGTTTTTGGCTAAGTTGATTAAGAAATATTTTCAAGATTTTGAGGATAAAACTGCGGTTGTTTCTTATGCTGATGATGGAGTAGGTCATTCCGGGACAATATATAAGGCAACAAATGCTGTTTATTACGGATCTTCTTGTCCTGAGTTAGTAGCCGTTTTACCTAATGGGGAAAGGTTAACTCAAGGGATGGTTCGTAATTATAAAGGGTCTTTTCCTGAAGGTACTAAAGCTGAATTATCTGCAGGTAAACATAAGTTTATTTATTTTAGAGATTCTAAATGGGAGAAGGAGTGTCTTTGGGACGAGAAGAGTTATGTTTAGTGGCGTATACGGGAAATAATAGGAAATAATTAAATACTACTTCTTTAGATGTTAGTTATGGATATAAAAACTAAGCAGATTAAAGATAGACATGAGTTTATCATCAAAAATCTGTCTGAAGGGGTGTCTCTTAGACAAACAGCTGTGCAACTTGGTTTGACTTATGTTTCTCTTTGGAAATGGTGTAAGAGGCACAATATTGTAATACCTGAGAGAAAAGCAGATTTTGATAAATCTTTGGCTGTTTCTATGTATGAGTCAGGTATGACTTTAGCTAAAATATCTGAGAAGTTCGGGTTTTGTCCGAAGACAATTTGGAAATATATAAAGGATGAGGCCGATATGAGGCGTAAAGGTCCTAAGAGATCTGATGTTGATAACGATTATTTTTCAAACATAGATTGTGAGGAAAAAGCTTATTGGTTGGGTTTTTTGATGGCTGATGGTTGTGTTCATAAGAATGTGTTGGGTTTGACGCTTAAAGATCGCGAGCACGTGTTGAAGTTAAAGAAGGCTCTTTGTTTTAAAGGGAAGTTGCATTTTTATAAAAAGAAGAAACATTATGGTTTGAGAATAAGGTCTGATTCAATAGTTAGTGATCTGGTTAAACACGGTTGTGTTCCAAATAAAACTTATAAAAAAATACGGGTGCCCAATTTAGACAAAAGTCTTAATGTGCATTTTTGGAGAGGGTATTTTGATGGAGATGGTTCTTTAGCAGTTACCGCGAGTGGAGGTTTGCAACTTAGAATTTGCTCATATCATAAAGAGATTTTGTTGGATTTTATTTCTTGGACGGGATTGTCTGTTCCTGAGAAGTCTTTGTTTCATACTCAAAGAGTTTGGGTGGTTCAGTTGTATTCTGGTTCTTATGATGTACTGAGAAGATTCTATGAGGATTCTGTTGTTTATTTGGATAGAAAAAAGAAAATCTATGAGAATTATGTAAGGGGACAGTTCAGAGGTTCGAAGAAAGTGGATTTTGATGTGGTTGAGTCTGGTTTGAGTGAGGATGTCAAACGTTTTGTAATGCGTCATCATTATAGTAATACTTTCCCTGCAGTTACTCATACTGTGTTTTTAGCTAAACATAAAGGAGTTGTTTTAGGTGCGATCACGTTGGGTTATGGGTTGTATCCTAAGCACACTATTGAAAAGTTGTTTAGCGATATAACTGTTAAAGATTATTGGGAGATAGGTAGAATGTGTTTTCTAAATGAGTTGCCCAGGGGTTTTGGTAGTCAGTTTTTAAGCAGGGTTCGCAAGGAGATAATCAAAAAATATCCTGAGAAGAAAGTGTTGTATACTTGGGCAGACGGGGTGATGGGCAGACCAGGATATGTGTATCAATCTGCAGGTTTTTTATACGGAGGATACATTTGGACTAGGCGTTATTTAGATGAGGATTTGAAAGTTATCCATCCTTCTTCCACTAAGTCTATGTGCAAGGAACAGGGAGGAGGCAATTGGTTGAAAGAAGATTTCATGGATGAAAAAGGTCTTAAGATGATACAAGGCAAACAGTTTAGATATTTCTGTTCTTTGACTGGTAGTGAGAAAAACTGTCTTAAATTATCTAAAGTTGTGTGGTCAAAAGAATATCCTAAACATTCTGATTTGAAGTGGAAAGTTTTGAGTGAAGGAAAGTGGGTTTTTGTTTCAAATCCTATCATGTAACAATGTTTTACAACATGCAGTTAAAAGTTTAACATTTTTTGCATGCATATTTAAACCACCGAATCAGAGTAGTATCATAAACTTTGGAGGTGAAACTGAATGACTTATACCGGAAACAACTACTCGAGAGATGATTTTCAACTAATTGTAGAAGACGGTCTGGGCACTGCAGGTGCTGCTATTGTCGAGTGGCTTGATCTAATTGTCTTGCTAGTAGTGCTAGGGTTTATCGTGGGCATTTTTGTCAAACTTGGCGCCTTGTTCAGATAAATGAATAGTACAATCCTTGTTTTAATTACACTGATAGAAATTTCACGGAGGTGAAAACATGACATACACTGGAAACGGATATGACAGGGACGACCTGCAACTGATCGTAGAAGACGGTTTGGGCACTGCTGGTGCTGCAGTAGTCGAATGGCTAGACCTTATCGTATTGCTTATAGTTCTAGGCTTTATAATTGGTATCTTTGTCAAACTTGGCGCTTTGTTCAGATAAGAACAGTAGTACAATGTTCACGACGAAGAACTCCTTTTTTTCTATGTTTTATTGTTGTTGATAGGTAAGTTTATATATTGGCGATTAAATCTCATATTGTGGTAATTACTTGGTCAGAAGCTGAATTGGAACTTTTAAAAAAAAATTACGTTGTTAAATCTTGGAAAGAACTGGAAGCTTTGTTTCAAAGAGATAAAGGAGCTATTCGTGCAAAAGCAAACAGATTGGGTCTTACTAGAGGAAAAGATAAGGGCTGGACTTTAGGAGAAGAAGAATTTCTGAAAGAAGTTTTTGAAACTGGTGAGATAAAAGATTTAGTCAATCAGTTTAATAGGTCTTGGACAGCCATAAGTGCTAAGGCACGTTCTATAGGTTTGTCTAGATCAGATAGGTGGACTGAAGAAGAGCTTATCTATTTGCAGGAAAATTATCATTCAAAGAGTTTCGAAGAATTGGAAGAATCTCTGGGAAGAACCACTCGTGCAATAAAACATGCTATATTCAATCATAATCTTGTGTGTTCTAAGATAAGTAAATGGACTGATAAAGAGCTTGATGTCTTAAAATCTAATCAGAATCTAAAAACATCGGAGCTTTTAAAGAAACTTCCTGATAGAAGTGCTGTCTCTATTTCTCTTAAACGTAGGGAATTGTTTGGAACTGCAAGACGTTGCATAAAGGAAAATTGGAGAGTTAAATCAGAGGATCTTGCTTATTTATTAGGAGTTGTGTGTTCGGATGTATGTTTTAACTCTGCTGGAATGACTTTGACTGTCCATCCAAAGGATGCGGAGTTTGCAGATGAATTTGCAAAAGTGGCTGAAAAATTATTTGGTTTGACTTCTAGAAAGTATGTTAGGACGGGTTCTTGGGAGCATAAAGGTGAGAAGAATTTTGGAGATTATTATGTTATAGGCATATACTCAGTTGATTTGCTGCCTTGTTTTGCTACTAAAGAAGGTTTAGATGCAGGTAATGTGAGAGTCAAAGGAGATTGGATTAATTTTATAGATGCTGGTTTCTCTTGGGTGTTTGAGAATAAGTATGCTCCTCATTTTTTAGGTGGGTTGTTTGACGGTGATGGTAGTTTAAGTGATAAGTATTGTTCTTTTGCCATAAAGCCAGATAAGTCGAAGAAAAAAGTTTTGGATTTTCTAAAATCCAAGAATTTTTACAAGTCGACTGATGGAAACTCCATTTACTGTAATTTAAGTTGTTTAAAATATATAAAACCTAGGTTATCTAGAAAGAAGGGAAAATCTGCAGGTGTTGAGGTGAAAACTATTAGTAGGTCGCTTGCAGTAGAATTTCTTGAAAAATATCATTATTTGAAAACTCTTCCAGGTTCTTGTACTTGTTATGGATATTTGGAAAATGGTGAGTTGATAGGTTTGGCAGGAGTTTCTTCCACTAAGGATGAAGCAGGTTTGAGTGGATTAGAATTGCGCAGATTTGCATTGAAAGATTTAACTTCTATTGTGGCTTCTAAAGTTTTGGCTAAGTTTATTAAGAAAATTAAAGGTTCTGCCCTTAATGTGCATTTTATAAAGACGTTTGCAGATAGTAATGTAAATCATACAGGTACTATATACCAAGCTGCAAATTTTCTCTATCTGGGAAGAACTGTTCCTGTCACTCAATATATATCTAATACGGGCAAAGTATATTCAGGAAGATTTTTCAAAAAGTCTATGGAGAAAGATGGTGTTGGTTATTCTGATTGTGAAAGACAGTTAGTTCCGGGTAAGCACAAATATGTCTATCCTTTTTCAGAGGATGCTAAGAATTATTTCATGAATTTTGCTGTGGAGTATCCTAAATCGTTATAGAAACATAGGTAAGTTTATATACTGGCAATAGAATCTTATGTTGTGGCCAGGCAAGGTTTAAGCTCTTGATTAGGGAGCGTGAGGAAACCGTTCCACCTCAACCACCAAATTAGGAAGAGTGTTAGTAAGGCATCCTGACCTCAGCGATGCCGAAACCACCGCCCAAATAAAAAAGGAGTTAGTTGCTCTGGCGGGAGCAACTTTTAGGTCGTGCGACCTTTAGTTTTTATCCGACGTTCAGTCGGTTACATGGTGGCAACGAACCTGACTCTCAGCCTTGCTGAGTAATTACCACCGCCCAAAATTAAGGAACCGTCTTTCACAGGGACGATTGAAGTTGGCTTGTCAGCCTAAAACGCCTAAACTAAGTCTGTTCTGGTGGCGTTTGTACTTTATCTACTATTTCTAAGACCACCTCCACTTGCCATATTTTTGGTGTTTTTTAGTATCTTAAATCGTTATTAGAAACATTTAAGTATTTCTTAAGGATGATTGTATTGGCAAGAACTTGTTTTGCTTTGTAGGTTCACCACACAGCCCGAGTCACCTGAGTTCTTGCCATTTATTTTTGCGTAACAATTAAATACAACTTGTTACAAACTTGTTAGATATGAGTAAAGAGCCAGGAGGTGATCATGCGAAGCGTTATATTTTGGCAGCTTGCGTTTTGCTGTTTGTACTCTTTGGTTTGTTTAACATCTTTGTTGTAGACCGAGAGTACTGGTAGCAATGGTTCGATGAGAGTTTTAGTGCAGCAATGGTTCTTAAATTGGACGCTGGAGAACATATTGATTGGAGTGAGATGGACGTTCATCCTCCTACATACTACTGGTATTTAGCTGTTTGGCACAAGTTAAATCCAGGCGTAGATTTCACACAGTGGCTCAGAATTTTCTCTCTTGTTCTGATGGCAGGATTTGTTCTTCTTGCAGGTCTTTGGCTTTATAGGCATTATGAGGAGAAACCTGCTGGAATGACTTTGTTGCTGTTATCGATTGCTAGTACATATCTTCATTATGGAACTGAAGCAAGGTCTTATGCGTTGATGTTGTTCTTGGTTGCTCTGGGAATAAATGCTTATGATTGGATGTTAATAGTTGTAGATGAGATATACTGGTTGAGTCCAAAAGGTCCTTTGTTACTTTTTGTTGTTTTGTTTGCGATATTGATTTTGCCAAATGTTCACTATTATTCAGGGTTCATAGGTGCGTGTTTCATTTGCATGTATGTGTTGTTCAGAACGCAAATACGTTCAGGTTGGAAAAGTGCTTTAGTTGTTGCACTGGTTTTGCTAGTTTTTTTAGGTGCAGGGACGAGTAATGCTTTAGGTCTTGCTCTTGAGCAAAAAGCACGTGGAGATGGTATGTGGTTCCAACCTCCTTCTTTGCAATCTTGGCCTTCATCAATGATATACGGTTGGTTCCATTTAGAACAAGTGGGAACGACAGATGCTCCAATGTTTTACCACGACATAGTTACTTTGTCTATGTTTTTGTTTGTAGTTTTAATCCTCTGGTTTGCTTATCGATTGCTTAAAGAAAAAAGAATTGATAATAGGTATGTTTTCAGAGTTAGTGCTCTTGTAGCATTAGTCCTTCCGATGGTAGGGCTTTTACTGGCACCTTTGCTCGGGGGAGATGGTTTTGCACATCTTTACCACCATAGATTCTTCTTAGTGGTGATGTGGTTTGCTTTCATTGTAGTGATGGTAGAGTTGTTTACCTCTTTGAAGAAAGTTGTTTGGAGAAACATGGTGTTTATTCTCTGCATAGCCATATTTTTGTTCTTGTCTTATCTTTATATGATCACGAGTCACCACGAGTTAGATAGGGTTATGCAAGCAACTCCTTGTGTTGATAAGTATGTTCTTCATGAGTCTCCTTTCAGTGCATTGCCATCTATAATTGATGATTATGAAGTGGGTTGTACAAAAAAGAAACATATTGTAAGTACCAAAATAAGTCCTAGACAGGCTGCAACTGCAGGATTTGATGCTTTAAACTCTGATCAGATATATTGGAATTTGACTTTACCAAATGTTTCCGGTTTTTACTATTATAAAGCTGCGGGAATAGTCATAGTGGCTGAAGATGGTTCTTATAGAAAGCTTGAAGATTGGGATTTTAAAAATGTTACAACAGTTTATGAAGATGATGGTATAAATTTGACTTGGGTATCAAGACGGTAAGTTTAAATATAACTTAATCTAGGTTCTGTTATGAGGTTAGCGGTGCTATTTTTACTCCTGTTTTTTGTGCCTTCTGTTTATGCAGTAAGTATTGCTTCACCTGATTTAGATTCAGAATATAGAATTGATGAGGGTGATGATTTTAGTGTTGACTTTAGGTTAAGGGGAGATTCTTTAGCACGGGAAGTTGAGTTTTTCATAAAGGCGGATAAAATAGGAATCGAGTTTAATAACAGAGATACTTATAAAGAAACTTTTAATTTAGGTGTTTACGAGATAGAAGAGATAGAAATTTTTATTGAAGGTAATCAACCAGGAGATTATGTCGTTGAATATGGTTTTATTGATAGGGGTTCTGAAGACGTTATGTTTGAGCAAGTAGTTAGCAGGACTTTCATTATTGAAGTTGACGGAGAAGGATCTCAAGCAAATGAAACCAATAATGATACGGTTGATTCTGGAGATGGGGTGGACATAAATGTTCCATCTAGTTCTAGTCCGAGTTCTTCAAGTTCTTCAAGTTCTTCAGCAGGTAGATCAGGAGGAGGAGCAGGATATTTTCCTGTTGATGAGGAACCTGAGTCTACAACTACGAAACCTAAAAGTACATCAAGTTCTGACAGAGATTCGGACGTTTCTTTTCAAGATATTAGTGCTCAAGGGAGTTCTTTAACTGAAACAACGGTTTCTGGCAGTCTTCCAGGAGGGTTTGGAATCGGGGGAGAATCGATGGATTTAAATGCAGAGAAGTTATTAATACTGGCAATGAGTGTAGCTCTGCTGAGTTTGACGCTACATGGAGTGACTATAGCGTCGATGAGAGGTGAGGAATGAACCGTTTAGTTCCGTTATTCATAATTTTAATTCTATCGTTTCAATTTGCTTTAGCTAGTGATTTTAGTGGTTTGGATGCAGATTGTTATTCAAACAGTGTTAGTTTGACAGGTAATCCTGTTCAAATTAATTTTGGGTTTGTGGCCGAGAATAGAACTACATTTACTTTGAAAAACTCTTGTGATTCAAATAATGAAATAGATTATGATGAACCGATTATTTTGACATTAGGTCCTGTGCAAGAAGATGAAGTAATCATAACTGATGAGTGGGTTTATGTGGATAGCACTTTACGTCCGGATTTAGATGTTCCGGCAACCATAAGGATGAATGAACTTCCATACATTTATGAACCAGATATTTTGAAAGATGGTTTGGATTGTGGTTCTGATTGTACAGTTCAAACTTATGTCAATGGAGTTTTGGTTTTCAATGTATCGGGTTTTTCAAATTATAGTTTGTCAGGTAGGCAAGATTTCAATCTATATAGTGATGAGGCGCCTGAACTGCAAGGTAAAATCTATCAAACAATCGATCTAGGTGTAGGCTACAGAAGTCAAGAATTTTCTTGTGTCATAATGGTTTTTGCTGAAGATAGAGATGGTGAACTTGCTTTAATCCAGACTAATCCTGAGAGAGAACCTAAAGGTAGGTTGTTTGGAGATGTTGATACCAATCAGCCAGAATCTTTAGGTTATTTTAGAACACAAAATGGTGTTGCAAATGTTTACTATAGGAACGATCTTTTGGCAGGATATGCTGAGTATCAGTATGTTGCATCTTGTCAAAGCAATACTACCCAATTGATTTATGAAGAAACTTTTAGACCAGTCATAACCCCGCTTGGTAGGCAGTTTACTGCTTGGAGTATTTGGTTTAACACTGACAATGATGGTGAGAATAATTTTTTAATTGTGTTTTATGTAATAGTGGGGGTAGTGGTGTTGTGGTTGGTTGTTCTATTTTATAGAGTAACTAGAAAAATAGGAGGGGGTTAAAGTGAGAAACAAGCTGCTATTTTTAGGACTTGCAGCATTCTTTTTGTTTGTTACAATCCAAAGAGTTTTTGCAGCGGCAATTATTGCAGATATTTATTCAGCGCCTTCTGAAGCGCAGAGGTTTTATGGTGCTACCAATGCATCTTGTCAGAGATTGGATACTGCTTGTCTTGATACTCAGTATTCTAGTGTAGATGATATTTATACCGTTGTTGGTGACGGTTCAACTTCTTCTGCAGTAAAAATTAGAAATGCATCTAATACTCAGTCTGCTTATGCCAGGATAGTTTTTGATGTCACAGGTGTTTTTGACGGGACTTATTATGTTAGAATAGGTCATTCTAGGCCTGTAACTGCGCACGAATCTGTTATTTGCGGTTACTTGAATGACACTGCTTTGAATCAAAGTAGTTGTGTGACCTCTATTCATTCTGCTGCCACTGTTTGGGATGAAGTAGATATAGATGACATAGTAAGAAGGTCTTTAGCCAGAACAAACAGAGTTATATTAAGAGTTTATGTTACTGACTCTAGTGCGAGATATGCGGAAGTCTATCTTAAACGCCCGTTGAGTCCTGCTGATTTTAGTATTGTTGCTCAAGGAGTCTCAGAGACTGAGGCTAACACTCGTGTTGAAAATCTTTGGACGGTTTTCTCATCTGCAGAGTTGGCAGTTATAACAAATGGTTCTTGTATTATAAGTCAGATTGTTGATATTAACGATAGTCCTCCTATTTATGTTCTTTTGAATAATTCTGATATAAATGTTCAGTATGATGTTGTGGATGGAGGATCTACTTCTTATTTTAAAGTAATTTGGGATGCAAATACTTCAGTAAATGGTGTAGAAGAAGGTCATAATTATATTGTGAATTGTACCGGTTACTTGGGAGAATTGAAAATGGGTGGTTTTAGCCAGTACGTTTATATAAATAATCAGCGCTCTATTTTGCAAAACATACTTGATTTTTACCAATACATACTGCAGATATTAGGATTTTTGGGGAGGATAGAAGACTCAGTGGTGGCTAATCTCCAATTAGGTACAGGTATGCGATATACTGGAGAAACTAGTGACATGGTAGGCAAACTTACCTATGCAGGAGAAATCGTAACAACCAACAGTACTTGTAATGCCACAATTTATTACCCTAACATGACTAAGTGGATAGATAATCAGCAGATGACGCATTTGGAGAACGGTATTTACAATTATGAGGTGACTTGGCCTTATGTTAAAGGGCCCTACACAGTAGACGGCTATTGTTATGGGGGTAACATCAGTAAAGAGACTTACGACACTGTGCAGATTGATGTTTTGGATGGTGTTGTTATGAGGTCGATAACTTGACTACGACTGCAGAAGACGATAGATCAGCATATATCATTTTGATAGTGATTGGAATAGTAGTCATAGGGAGTGTTTTTGGAATATATCAACAATGGACTTCGACCGATAGAAATGAAGGAGATAGAATGCAGTTTGTGTCTGGAACGGAATATACTCCTGATCAAGAAGGTCAAGTTGCAGTTTTGATTCTAAACTATCAGAATGAACCTGTTACAAACAATTATGTTTGTAATTATACGGTTCTTTATCCTAATAAAACGGTGTTTTTGCAGGACAATATGACTGCGAATACTTCATTAGGTACTCAGTACGGTGAGTTCACTATTCCGGCAGTGGCGGGAGTTTATGAGTATGCTTCTACTTGCGTTAATAATCCAAGAACTCTGACTGCGGCTAAATCTTTCCACGTTTCGGGTACTGAAGTGATTTTTGAAGAGGAAGGCAATGATGAGACAAAATTGAATGATTGGAATATTAATGCATGGAGGTTTGATGTTGATTTTGCAGATATACAGTCTGCAAATTGTAAAATTTATCCTATTATTGTGGAGCATGGTGATAATTATAAACCAGTTGAAGATGAGTTGATATCTTCGTGTTATTATGTATCAGGAGGAGTTCCTAATTTGTCAGTTAATTTATTTGCTTCAGGAGCGTTTGGAGTGGCAAGTACTGATTTGAATGCATATTTCAATACGTCTGCTGTTTTAGTAGGTAATGATTTAAATTATCCTTCAAGTACTTTGAATAAAGCTCCTTGGGATGTTTGGGCCACATCTACTAGTACGTTTGTTGGCGGAACAGGGTTTAAAGGAGATACGTCAAATAGATTGGTGAAGTATGTTGCTTTCATGGGTAAAATGACTTATTCTGAGTACTTGAGTGAAGATTGTGGTTTGTTATCAGGAGGTATGGCTGAGACTTTTGGTAATCCTTATGTAAATCAAGGATACTGGTACAATATATCTGTAGACAGTCCTGCTGCAGGAGCTTTTGGTTTAAATACTTCTAATGAGTTAGTGTATTGTTATTGGACAGATGAAGATCAAATAGTAAAAAGTTATACTTATAATTCAGCAATTTATGGAAGGTTGTATGCTGTTGCTGCAGGTTGGTCCGGGTGTAATCAAGGTACTTTTATTGATGCTGGAAGGGATTGGTTAGGTGTTCAATGGTATTCAAATTCATCTTATTTTGAACGGGGCAATAATTACGGGATAGTGTGCGATGTTAGTTATTACGATAATGTGAATGAACTTAAACAAACATATTTGCATCAATATGTATACGTAAACTATGATGGAAAATTGAGGGCGGTGATAGCTAAATGAGAATTGCTTACTTGTTGTTAGGGTTGTTGTTCTTAGCTAGTTGTATCAATGTGTATGGTCCTAATGAGGAGGCAGATTATAAGCTTCTATATGCTGAAACTGGTTTGGCGGTAGAAGAAACCATCACCACATCTAGACAGCTTATAGCCAAAGTTAAAGGTTCTATTTATGAGTCTGGAGAGACAGTCAGCGTTTTTGGAACTTGTCTTGATGCGGATCAACAAGTCATAGATAATATAACGGCTAGTTTTTCTGCTTGGTATCCTAATGGAACTCAGTTTATAAATGAAACAAACGTTACTGAGATTCAACCAGGATATTATCTGTATACTTCTCCGATGAATGCAGTGCAAGGCACTTATCTTACTCAGTTGAGATGTCAGCTTGATGAACAGTTTGCATTGGCGTGGGGAGAATGGCAGAATCCGTTCTGGGTACAGAGAATTAATGATACATTGACTTTGGTAAATGCTACTTATGAAGAAGTACAGATAGCTCAGGAGCAAATAGAGAACTTGTCGATACAAGTGGATGGTGGTTTTAATCAAACATTCATAGAACTCAACAACACTCAGGTTCTCATAACTCAGTCGACTACAACTATTATCAACAACATTACATATGCTGCTCAAGTGGCTAACAATAGTGTGGATAGAAATGATTCACTCTTGGCAGAACTTCTTATCTTGCTCATAAATAACAATGGAACAGGTAGTGGTTATTTTGATAATGGTCTTAACATAACTGAAGATGCTGGTTTTCCTAATCAATTTAGTATGTGGCAGATATTTCTCACAGTGGAGAATGCTGCAGGGGTACAAATAGGGTATCCTTTGATAAGTTGTTACATAAATACGACAAATAATCCTCCTACAGTTGCGGGAGAGTTTCAGAGCACAGGGGCCATAGGTAATCCTAGATTTAAATACCAGGAGAAGATATGGAGGACAAGGTCGGAAGAATTTTCGTGGACGACGTGGTGTGAGTACAATTGAAACATTTAAATAAGAGTTATGCGAGGGTAAGACTATGAGGTTAGCGTTATCAGTAATTTTTGTTTTAATGTTAGTTCCGAGTGTTTTTGCAGTTGGGGGTTTTGATTTAGAAGATTGCAAATTAGATTCAAACAATTATTCTTGTGATTCTACAGTTACGATTTCTTGTGATGTGCTTCACGAGTTAGATGGTTCTCCTACTAGGGCAGTGTCTTCTGTTAGTTTTCAAGTTGGAAGTTCTAGTAATTCTGTAACTTTGGTTGCTGAATTAACTTCGGGGAATAATAGCTTCGGAACTTGGACAGCCACATTTGAGACTTCCGAAAATACTCCTTCTGATTTTGAACTTTTGAGTGTTTATGCAGTTGATAATTATGGTAGTTATTGTAGGGTATCAAATACTTGTATAGGAGAAGGGTGTGAAGATGGCACGACTGAGACTGATTTTTGTTCAGCAACATTTGGTGTTTCAGAGGCTACAGTGGATTGCGACTGTTCATATTCTTCTTTCGAAGGAATTTGTCAAGCAGATAATACTAAGACTGTAACTAGAACTCCTTCTTTAGGTTGTGGTGTTGATGCTTCTTCATATAGTGTTACTGTTGCTTGCGATAGGTGTCAGCCTGATTGGTATGCATCTGAACTTGTTTGTTTTTTAGATTCTTATTCTTCCATGGTTGGTAGTGCGACTGCTACTTTTACTGATGCGAATGCTTGTTGTCAAGTAACAGGACTGACGGAAGATTGTCAGAAACCTGTTTTATCTGGTCAATCCGCGGTTTGTGTTCAGGATCAGTATGACGCAGGAGGTAGTTCTAATAGAAATACACACGAGGGAAGTTCACAGTCATACTTCAATGATTTTATTACAAACATAGTTTCTAGTGCCACTTCAACTAGATCAACAGGTGATAACTATAAGCCTGTGGTTTTAGATTTTGATGGAGATGGTGTTACTGAAATTGCAGTATTTGAAGGGGCGAATTTGAATTTTTATACTCCAGAAGGTTTGTTAGATTCTGTTATATCTACTGATTATGATTATTTGGTGGGTAATCCGGAGGCTTTGTTTTTCAGTACATCTGATGTTGAATATGGAGAGTATGTTACTAACGCAACATTCAAGGGCGGGATTGCTTTTCTAGGTTTCAATTCATCTAATAACGGGGTTTATTTCAATAGTTATACCAGTTTTGGACAAGTTTGGACCAAACAGCAGTCCATATATTTATCTTCCGATATAGGTGCTTTGACTTGTGAAGAGAGAAATTGTTTCACTGTTAATTCGAATAAATTGTATAAAATTCATCCTATTTCGGGAGTTATGCAATACGTAGCAGATCCGACAGGAGTATCCACATTATCTGGTACCGAAAACAATAAACCTGTAAAACTTTTAGATTCAGGATTTGAGCTTACAGAAGAAGATGATGTTTGGGGATTTAGAGTGCAGACTTTTGCAGGTTTTATAGGTTTGGCGTATTGTGGAAGTTCTTCTTGTTCTGTTTATAATCCTAGTTTGGGTGCTGTTTATGCGCAGAATTTTAGTGCACCTGTAGTTATACAAACCGCGGATGACGATTTAGTTGCGGTTGGTCACACTTACTATTATCAAGAAGGTGCAAATACTCAAGCTAGATTGATTGTTAATGTTGTCGACGTAAGCGATCCTTCTTCTCCTACGATAGACAATACGTTTATTAAAGTTTATCAAGTTGCAGGGACCAATACAACTTGTGTTAGTCAACCTTCTGCAGCTATTTGCGATGGAGGACAACCAGGATTTGTTGTTGCAACTGCTTATGAGCCAATTGAAGAAGAGGCTACTTTCCAAGTTGATGCTGCTAGTGATATAAATTCTTACTCAGATCTTCAATGGGATGCAGTTGCTCAACCTGCTGCACAATGGAATAATGTTCCTGCAGGGTCTAATACTGTTAATTTGGAAGATGATCCTGCCATGACTGTTTGTGGCAAAGGGATTTGCGCAGGAGTAACTCATCAGCCTTATGATAATTATAATATCAGTAATGTTCAAGATCTTTATCTATATAATGGTGATTCTTGGTCTTCTGTGGCTTGGCCTTCAAGTATGTTTGATGACACGAAAGACGCAGGAAACGGTTATAGAAGTCTTAAAGCTAAAAGAGTTGTTAGAACTGTTTTAACTGTAGGCATATTGGATGATGAAAATTTAATAGTAATAACAGGGTTGCCTCATGATAACGGAGTTGGTGCAAACGCAGGGCTTCCTCAAAATTTGTTAGTAAAAGATCAGTTAGAAGTTTGGTTTTATAATTATGTAGAAGGAACTTGGTTTTTTTCAACATTACAGTATCCTAGTTCTTATACTGCTGTTTCTGCAGGTGCAGATGATTCTAGTTATCAATCTCCTTTTTTAGGGGCACCATTTCCTATGGGTTGTTATCTAGGTAGTTGTAAGTTTTTTGGAGGAATTCACACAACTCTCTACGATGAGGCGTCTTGGGTAGGTGAAGTTACAGATCAAGGTTCTGTTTCTTGGTTTTATCCATCTAGTTCTGGGTTAAGAGATAGAGACATAGTTGATCATTATAGATTGGGTAGCACTCATTATGTTGTTACTTCAGAAAGTGGAGCTGATGGAGATCCTGATTATAAAAAGACCATGAGGGTTTGGAGAGATTCAGGTTCTTCTTCCACCATTGTGCGCAATGCTGCGTCAGGAACGACTATAGTAGGTTTAGTTTCTGGAGGTTCAAATGTTGTTTGGGCAGAAGTTGCAGGTTGGCCATCAGGTGCGTGTGTGGCCGATGCTGCGTCTCCTGCTATTATAGGTGCGAATGAAATATTTGATAGTAGTTATCAAGATATAGAATTTACTTCTGTCTTTACTCCAGGGGCTGATTACAAATGTAATGTAACTATATATACGGATAATTCTATTAATCCTAGAGTTACTGCTAATACGTTTAGGTTTAGAGAAAGTCCTGGCACTCCTAGTGATGCTTTTTATGTTGTGCCGAAAGTTATTGGGGGAGGAACTTATTCTTCAGGCACCAATTATGTTATCGTTCCTGTAAGATATACAGCTCAGGGCACGAATGAAATAAGTGTTGGTGTGCTTGATATGAAAGGAAATCTGTTTTTTCCATTTTTAGCAACTTATAGCGTTGGTCTTAGAGATACTGCTACTTTGTCTTATTGTGATACTTTTAATTCTGCTGAGAATTGTGTTCCTATTT
Source organism: uncultured Methanosarcinales archaeon (assembly GCA_964589765.1). Taxonomy (GTDB): domain Archaea; phylum Nanobdellota; class Nanobdellia; order Woesearchaeales; family UBA525; genus UBA525. The sequence continues at coordinate 31,150 of CAZPUM010000004.1, read as the reverse complement.
CTCATGAGCAATTGTCAGATTATCAAGATCAAACTTCGGGAACAAGTATTCTAGGAACTTATGTTGGTAGAACCATGCCTGCTTTTTCTAATGTGCAGCATAGTGATTTTACGAATGTGGCTTTTGAAACTAAAAATGGCATCATTCCTATTTTTAAAAGAGTGTTTGATACAGTTATAGAGACTGTTTCTACTTCTGCTAGTCATAGAGTGGAGTGTAGTGCCATTCAGCCCATAAGTGGTTCGTTTGCTCTAGTTGATGCGAGCATGGTCAGTTTATCTGGAAATGTTTGTTTTGATAATTTATTCACGTTTGATGCTACAGGTAATGGTGTTGATGAGGTTCTTACTCCTGATGGGGTGCTAGTAACTTCTATAAACGGTTATATTAAGGAAGTTACAGGGATTTCTGATTTAGCAGTTCCTGTGGCTGTGGATTATTCTAGTGATAAGCGGTTTGATTTGTTGTTTGTAACTGGAACAAGTTTGAAAACTTTGACTTCTAAGAGTGATCTTGTTTTCAGCAGGAGTGAATCTGCTTTAAATGTTTCTAAAGTGGAGTGTTCTTTCAATCCTTCTACTAATGTAATCAGTGCTTCGGTTTCAGGATTAAGTGCTCCTAATTTAGAGGGTTATTCTGGGGTTTTCAATCTTTATACGGATGGAGTGTTTTTGAAAACATCAGGTTATCTTGGGAAAGTTTTATCTACTGATTTTAAATTATCTAGGTCTGGTGAAGTTGTTGTTGAGTATGTGTTAAGTTATCCAGGTGAAGAGTCTGTAAGTAATTATTGCGTTTCTAACCTAGTAGTTACTGTTGAAGAGAATGAAACTGAAGATAACATAAGAGAAGGTTTATGTTCATTAGGATTGGGTGGGGAGTTCAATTACTTAGAAAGTCCTTTAGAATATGGTTGGGATTCTCAAAAAGGTTCTTTTACAATGACCGGTAGTCAATATTCTCCTTCAGGGGATGGATATTTAAGTGCAGAAATTGATTGTGATGCTTCATATCTTGTTGCAGAGACGAAGTTTTCAGTTTCTAATAGGGGAGCTATTGCTTTCACTTTAATAGATGAGCAAGAATTTATAAGATCTACTATATTGATTGAAGATGGTAAATTGTATGTTGATGATTGGTCTTCTGATGCTTATGTTTCGGCAGGTTTTGTAGCGGGAACTTCTTATATTTTGAAAGTAACTCAAGATTCTGATTTGCAAACATATGATGTCGTGATAATGGATAATTCAGATCAGATTATTTACTCTGATGCACATTCAATACCTAATATAAATCTTCAATCAGGTAAGGTTTTTGGTTCATTCATCATAAATAATTACGTAGGTAAGAATTATGTTGATTATGTTAGGTTGTTAGGTGCAGGAGAGTTTATTTCTTCAGAGCAAACCGGTGAAGAAAGAGATTTGGATTTCTTGAAAAACTGTGTCTCACCTTCAAAAAGGGATTTTGATGAAGTTCCTCCAGGTTATTTAAATTTAAATGAGACTGAGCGTCGGCAAGTATATCGGAATGTTCAACTTTATTGTGCTAGTTCTAGTGATGATGGTCAGTGTGGTTTTACGCAATTAGCTAGTGTTGTGAGAAAGAATCCTGATTGTTGGTCAGAAGCATATTTATATTGTTTGGATGTTACGTATAGAAGTGATCCTGATGCTGATGATTATAAAGATGATTTGGAGCAGTATAATTTGAAAGCAGGTCTTGATGGCGCAACTGTTTGTGGTACTGTGTTAAGTACTTCATCAGGAGTTGAAGCCATACTTGCTCCTATTTTTAATTCTTTTTGGAGGGTTATAAGACATAACTGGTTGTTATCAATTTTATCGGTATTTATATTGGTAATTGCAGTTGTAGTGTATGCTAAAAGGAGGTAAGTGTGGAAATAGGAACTATACTGGGACTGGTGTTGATTGTAGGTACTGCAGGAATAGGTCTGGCTCTTCTTGGAAAGTATAGTGGAGTTACTGATATTTTAGGGGTATTAGGTAGTTTTATAGGGATAATTGTCAGTTTTTTTACTGATTTAGTACGAAAGGCTCCTAGGTGGGTTAATCTGGTGATTTTCTTAACAATAGGTATTTTGATTATAGGTTTTGCAGCAGATTGGTTTGTTTCTTCTAATAGGGCATGTGTTGACGGTGATCTTTATGTTGTTGATTTTTTGCCAGGGTTATTTTTGAAGTTCGGAACTGTTGAGGATACCGTTACTTTGTTGGATCGTGAATCAGATGAAGAATTGGCAGCCAGGATTCAGTCTAATTTGATAGAGAATGAGGATGATGATTTTGCAGGCTATTTTGAAGGAACTTCTGGAACTTTTTCTACAGGTTCCAGTTTAGCTAGTGCTTCACCAAACGAGGGTTTGCCTTTTTATGCTAAAGAAAGGTTTTTATCAGCTAAATTTGTTTTAGATTCGTATGGGACTATTTTGGCTGAAGGTTCTGCGTTGTTAAAATATGAAAATGCTGTGGGGGGTGAATTTTTTTATTCGAATGAAGTTGGGATGGATGAGGATTATATTTTCGTTCCTGCTGATTTTTTGCCATATTCTGCGGAGGATGTTTTATTCGGAGAAGATAGGATTTTTGCTGTTGCTGCAGGAATATATCCAGTAGTTGTTTGTCAGGATAATGAATTTACATTGGGAGATTTGTTTGGAGAGGAGCACGGTGTGTGCTATCTGCAAGAAGGACTTAACTGTAAGTCTAGGTCTCATGACGAGGTTGCTCAGTGGTTTTATTCGTTGTCTGCATATGAAGTTGATGGAGAAAGAGTGGGCAGGTTGAATGTGAATTGGTGTGAGACGAGCGGTTTCTTTGGTGATTGTACTTCAGGTAATGAATTAGATAAATGTTCTCAAGGATACCCTTTGCAAGGAAATGCTGGACGTTTTCGAGGCACTTATGTTTTGCCCGCAATATATACTTCAACTCCAAGTAAATCAGATGAGCTCATTGTTACTTCCAATAAAGGAGGATTTGTAGAGGGTAAATATGTGCCTTTAAGAGAGTTTGCTAAAATAGATACATTTGATTTTGGGCAAATAAGTGGTAGGTCTGCTTATTTAGATGATGTAGGTGCTAAAGGTCCTATTCCGCAGGGAAAATGTGTAGACGTGGTGGAAACGAGAGATGGTTTTAATTTGAACGAGACTAGAGGTTGTGTTTTAACTCATAAATGTTCTAATGAAGGAGATTCAGTAATTCCGTTGATTTGGGGTTTCGCCATTTTTGAAATCGAAAATCTTATTTTTTTAATGGTGTTGATTGGTGCGATCTATCTGTTGAAGTGGTTAATCTAAATCGACGGATTTAAATATAACTTATGTCAATGTTTTACTATGTTTAACAGAATGGTGGTTGTTTTACTGATATTGGTAGCGTTGCCCATAGTTTATGCAGATGATGTTTTTTCACAGTCACAAGAATTATCGCCTGCAGAGCAAAGTAGATATCTTTCAGCAGAAGCTCAACGTCTTATAAGAACAGAGTTTGATGAGATGGAGCAGAGTTTGAAAAATTATCAAGATGATAACTTCAGAGCTTTGGATGGGGAAATGAAGAAAACTCTTACTGAGAATACTCAAACTTTGGTGGTAGGTAGTTTAGGTGCTTTCTTATTGGGAGGTGCGATAATTACTCTTATTCTCTATAGAGTTAATAAAAAACATTCAATTGAGAGAATTGATAGGCAATCAGAGAAAGCAGATTACGAGAATGCTCAACCAGAAGTGTCTCAAGGTTCTTTTCAACAAATTCAGCCTGAATGGGACTATCAAAGTGATCAACATAGCTGGTCTCAAAATTATGGTCAGAGGCAAGCTAGCGATTATTCTCGATACAGCACTCATCAAGTCCAAGCACCTTATAGTGGTGGTTGGGAGTGGAATAATGGAGGGAATCAACAATGAATCAGCAATGGAGGCCTCCTAGTGGGCCAAATCCTTGGCAGCAACCGCCACAGAGACCGCAACCGCAGCCTTGGCAACAGCCAGGTCAGTGGCAACAACAACAACCGCAGAAGCCATCTTATCCGCCACAATCTGGTGGAATAAGGAAGGTTCCGAAGCCGAAAGGAAATCCTACTAAAAAGAAGAAATTGGCTTTATACATACTGTATGGTTCTGCCATTTTAACCGGTTTAGGGTTCATAGCAACTCTGGTTATTTACTTAATGAGGTATTAAATGGCATTAGCAGGGCAACCCGAGACATCAAAAGACAAGAAGACTGTAATAATCTTCTTGATAGGTTTGTTGGTTGTAGGTGTTATCATAGTTACTCTTTTTCAGACAGGTCCAACCGGGCTTATGGATCTTATAAAAAGAGTTTTCAAATATCTACTGATTCTAGGTTTGTTAGGATTGGTTTTATACATAGTTCTATGGTTTTTTAAGAAACCTAAAGAAGATCTTGTTGAAAATAATAAAAAAGATATCATAGAGGCAGGTATGCTTAGTAAACCGCCTATGTTGAAAGACATCTATTTTACAGGAGATAAAGAGCACGGAGAATTTAGATTAGGAAAAATAGTAGGTTATTGTCAGCTTATGTCTTATAAAGACCTTGACATTCTTGCAGGCCTCACAGCGGAACAGATTGAATTGATGGAGCAGAAAGGAGAAGTTCCATCGGACTACATTATTTACGAGGACTGCTTTATTTTCAAAACGCTTCCATTTCCGTTCAGCATATTTGAACAGCCTAAAGTTCTTAGAACTCTTGAGAATGAGCATTCTCAGCTTATTGGAAATGTGAAAGTTTATGCAGTTAGTGCTATTTCTAAATACGGATTCGTCTGGCCTAATAGGGCCCATTTAGATATAGCTCGTATAGACATTGCGGTGATAAGAGAGGCTTGGCGTGGAGGAATACATCAGTTCCTTAAGGACTTTGTGAGTATTACACAGAATGCGGTTGGTTTAGATGCAGAGTACAAGAAGAGTTTGGATCAGCGTAAACTGCTTAAGATACCTACTCAAATGAGTCAGGAAGAATCTCACAGGTGATTGAATGATGACAGATAATCAATATTCCGATTTTATGAATACCTTGGGAGAGGTATCGGTTAAGCGTTCGGTTGTTGTAAGGTCTAAAGTGTTAAGAAATATGTCCATGGAGATAAGAAATGTTGAGCAAAATAGAGAGCGTGCAATAATGAGTGTCATGTTGGCAGGAACTCTACTGTTGCTGTATGCTTTGATTTGAGGTGAAATGGTGAAGAAGAAGTATTATGGGGCTATCGATAAGGAACCAGTAGAAGAGATTAGTAGACATAAGCAGAGATTGAGATTAAGGATGCTTCATAAGAGGTTGCGTGTAAATCTTGTTTTTTGGGATGATTTGGATGTTGAGGACCAGATGCTTCTGCAGAAATATTACGGATATAATGAGGACGGTATGCAATTATGAAAAAAAACAAAACAGTAACAAGTGCTTTTCAGAAAACGGTGGGCGTGTTGCTCATAATATCTATGTTTATAGTGGTTGTTGTGGCTGTAAGAATGCTTTGGGAACTGGAAACATCAAGAGTATCTGCTTCGGCAGAATGTAAAATTAATGAAATAGATTATAACGTGGTTGAAGGAGAAGTTGACTGTATGTTTCCGATAATTAAGGCTGAAGACAAGAATTGGACGATGTGTGGGATTCCTAGGGACGTGCATTGCAATGGTGACCTAAGAAGCTTTCCAATAATGCGTGCAATTAGAGATGGGGTGATGGATTGATATCAGAACAAGCTAGAAAAATACATTTTGATTTTAACGATCTTGTCAAAGCATTCAAGTTGAAAGAAGGAGAAATTATTGACGATTTAGAGGTGCGTTCAAATAATGGCGGAGTTGTAAGTATAGATATTTTTGTAGTTAAGAGGTACGGAGATTAATGGGAAGGCCCATTCCTTATCAGGAGATAGTTTTGCATCAGATAATGAGTTTGCACCCTTTACAGCCACACTATTGGAGTGCGCTTTTTGTACAAGCTACACAGCTTTTAGATGATTCTGAGATATCTGAAATGGAAAGGCGCATTGCAAAAGTAGAAATGCTTGTTAATGGAGTAGAGCGTTATATGGATACAGATGATGAGGGTAATGCAGTTACAAGGATTCGTCCTAAAGGAAGTTTGACTCTTTATGATATAGAAATGGCTTCTGAAAGTAATCCTGATTATTACAGTTTTTTTGAAAGAGATGATGGTGTGAAAGTAACTAAGTTTGACATAGAAAGGGAACTTGAAAAAATCCGTAAGTGGATTTTTTTGAAAGTAAAAGAAAAGGCATACAGCACTAGATTCACGAGGATGTAAATGGCGATTGATTTCAATGAGCTGCCGCAAGAAGTTAGAGATGTGATAGAGCTTAGGGAAGATGCTGATGGTACGTTCTACAGATTTCTTGATTGTGTTGAGGAAAATGAATATCTGTTTGTGAATGATGAGTTGAAGAAAATAACAGATGTTGAAGTTGGAGATGTTGTAGAAGGAAGAGCAAATAGAAGGGTTTTGGCTAAAAAATATGCTAATAAGAAATGTTTAGAAATTAATACTGATTGTATGGTTCCCTTCACTGTTTCAGAAGATCATCCAGTAGTTCTTCATAATGGAGATATCAAAAAAGCAAAGGATTTGCAAGAAGGAGAACTGTTGGCTGCAGTAAAATTATCTGTGGAGAAGGGAGGAGATTATGAGGAAGGTCTTTTTGCAGGAGCATATTTGGCAGATGGATGTGGTTGTGTGTTTAAAACGTCTGAAACTGCTTCCGGTAGTGGAACTAGGTATTGCTCCATTAGTAATGGTGATTATGAATTTTTAGATAAATTAGGCAAAATTGCTTTGGAGAAGTTCAAGTTGACGTCGTATAAAATTATCAGTATGGAGCATTGCTGTAGACTTATGTTATACGGTAAGGAAGGGGTTGAGCAAATTATAGAAAAATATGGGTACTCTGGTAGAAAGCTATCTAGAGATCAACATAAGAAAGTGTCTAAGAATTTATTACAACAGGAAAAGTTTAGAGATGGATTCATACATGGTTTTGCTAGTTGCGACTTTGGAGTTAATGTAACTGGTAAAAAGAATGTGATTTCAGTAGCATTCAATGTTTCTTTTGATTCCGTAGCTCAGATTCTACTTAGAGCTCTTTGGTCTGCGGGATTTTATCCAGATTTGGAACACAGGGATTATTATCCCGGAAAGAGAAGAAAAATCCCTGAAAATAGGTATAGATACTATAGAATAGGATTTGGGGCAAATAAAGTTAAGGAGTTTTTAGAATATTTGATTATTCACACTAAGAAAAAATCAGAAAGTAAAGATGATGTTTTGAAAAGATTAAGTGAATTGGATGAAAAGTTGTCAACTATTAGATACAGGGTTCCAATAATTGAAAATGGTGTGCGTATTCCTGTAGTTAGGTGGAAGAAAGAAGTGGGGGAACGAAAGTGTGTTGATATTGCGGTCGATAAAGATAGTCTTTTTTGTTTGGGTGGCGGCATATTAGTTCATAATTGTGACTATTCTGAAATCTTTTTTAATACAGTCTTTGAAAGGGCCGACCCGAACTTAGAGCACAGTTTGATTTGTAGTATCACAGGAAGTCAGGGCGTCGGTAAGTGTATATCGGTGCAAGAATCTGTGCGTTTAGATAACGGTATTTATTGTAAGTTGAGAGATCTGTTTGAAGGAGCTGTTATATCAGGTTCTTCTTTAAATACAAAGGTTCTGAAGAGATTTAAAGTTGAAGATAAAGATTGTTTGAAGATAAATTCTCATTCTTCAGTTCCAGTGGTTGTCTCTTTAGACCATAAATTTGAGTTAGAAAGTGGTAAAGTGAAGAAGGCTTCTCAGTTGAATGTGGGCGACGTTATCAAAACTAGAATCTTCGAACCAGAAGAAAAAGGAAGTGATTCTGATTACCGTAAAGCGTTTGTGTATGGTGCTTTTATTGCAGACGATACTGGTGCTAAGGGCAGTTATTTAATGTTCAGTAATAATTGCAATACCTTTTTGAAAAAAGTGAAGCAGTATGTAGAAAAAGAGTTTGGTTTCACATCCGTTCGGTTGAACAATGCTTCAGGGAATGGCAAGTTTGTTTTGATGGCTTATGGTCAAGAAGAGGCCAAGAGTTTTTTAGAAGAGTGTGGTGCGAATTCGATTTGCAAGAGTATTCCTGAAAGCGTGTTCAAAACTGAAAAAGGTATGAAAGGTTTCTTAGAAGGATATGCTTCAGGAGATTTAACTTGTAATTACGGCAGGAATGGGACTAGTTATAAATATGAAATAGGTCACATGGTGAAGTCGAGAGAATTGGGTTGTCAGATACTGGATTTGATGCATTCTTTAGGCCATTTTCCTTCTGTTACTATTAGGGAGTTGAAGTCAGGTCCTTGGAAAGGTAGAGAATATGTTCGTATTAGGTTTCCAGTTAAGCAAGGAATAAAATATTTAGAGTCGTTGAAATTGATAGGTCAAAACGAAGAGAACAGAAAAAGTCTTTTAGAATTCAGAAGAACTAGGCCTGTAGTAAATACTACGGATTTGGATGCGAAGTTTGGAACAGTCTGCAAGATAAGCTGTGCTGGAATTCACTCTTGTTTAGATATTTCAGTAGATGCGGATGATTCTTTGTTTGTTGTGAATGGAGGTCTTCTTACACACAATAGTTGGTCGGCAATATCTTTATGTCGTATGATGGATCCTGATTTCACAGTTAATAAGATATTTTTCAGTTATGATGATTTGGTAAGAAATAGACATAAGTTAAAACCACACTCTGCAGTTCTTCTTGATGAGCAGAGTCAATCATACGGTCTTGACAGCAATAGAGTTATGATTATACTTCAAGGTCTGAAGGAGCAGCTTAGAAAGAAGTCTATTCACTTATTTTTCTGTTCTCCAGTGCTTCACAGTGAGTCTAACACGAGCATGTATGTCATAGAAGTTTTGTTTATTGATAAAGAAACTCAAGAGTCAGTTGCGGCGCTTAAGACCAGGGAACGTCAGACTCTTGGACACATAAAAATTCCTTCTCCTTTGAAAGTTGATGAAAATGGAAATAGTCTTGCTACAAAAGAGTTTATGGAAGCATATGAGGCGAAAAAAGATGCGCATTTGGAGAAGCTCTTAGGTCAAAATCAAGATGATCCGTTTGAAGAGCGTGCAGATGCAGTTATGAGTTCAAGTCTATTTAAACAGGCAGAGAAAGTGTATGTTAAGAAGTTAGGTTATATTCCTAAAGACAGGGTGATTCAAATAATCAACAAACTTTATCCTGAATACAATGCAGGAGTGGTTCCTAATGAAATTGCAGAGCGTGTTCGTATGACTAGGGAAATGGCTGGTAAATGGATAATTCCAGGAACTAAACGGGGGAAGAAATAATGGTAAAGCGCATAGAGCCTAAGAAGAAAGAGAAATTTTCCTCTCCTTTTGAGGACATTCTTGATGAAGGAGTTAGAATGTGGAATGCTGGAAGGATGGCTGAACGGGGCAATAAGTCGAGAAGTATGTATGCTTCTGATTACGGGCAGTGTATGCGAAAGATATGTTTACAGTTTTTTCCGTTAGAGTATAGCCAAGAAGATTTTGAACCGAGAACTCTTAGAATATTTCATAATGGGGAGAATGTTCACGAGAGACTTTCAAATTACTTCCATCTTTCTCCGAATTACGAGTTTTTAGAGGAGATAGACATACCGAGAGATAACTTAGATATTCACGGCCGTTGTGACGGAATAGTTTTCTATAAAGGTAAGTTTGTGGTTGTGGAGTTTAAAAGTATTAACTCTAGTTATGTGCGTGAGGCTAAAGATGAGCACGAAGGGCAGTTGACGTGGTATATGTTCATGTGGGAGTCTAGGAGAAGGCAAATGAAAATAGAAGCAGGTCTTGTTCCGGATATGACTTACGATGAGTCCGAATTAAAAGAAGTATTTGAAAATTGGGATGATTTAGACAGGGCTGAACAGCTTCTGTTAATGTCAAATGCTCCTGTTACAGGGGAAATAATTTATGAGTCTAAGCATACTCAGGAACTGTTTCATTTTCCTATGGAGATTGAAGATTGGCGTGTGAATAAAGTTAAGCGTTGGTATGAAGATCTGAAATGTTGTGTTGAAAATAGAACTATTCCAAATGTTAACTATAATCGCAATAAGTTTCCTTGTAGATGGCGTAATGGGCGGTGTGCATACTGGGAAGTTTGTCACGGTTCTGATTCTGAGCTTAAGTCTGCCAATTCAGAAGATATCTAACAACATTGTCATAAAGTGTGCGCTACATTTAAAAATAAAAGAATCATTGAATCAATAGTGGATGCGCGTCACGGTAATAATATGAAATTTAGTGGAAAACCCGGTTGGTTTAATGAATCTTTTAGACATTACCTTGCATCTAAGGGAATTAGGTCGCAAAAAAAGCTATATTTTCAGAGCGGGCCAAATGATTCTTTGAAAGGTAACAGAGAGCCTGGAAGGTTAAAGCGCGCTTATGCCAAAGGTTTTACGAAAGAACAGTTACGAGCAGATCCTGAGATTAGAAGAAAGTTTGATATTTCTTTGGATGAAGTGACTCCTAAAACTTCTTCTTTTCCACAAGATTTGACAATAGAACAAGAAATGCGAACGAGTCCTTCTGTTCCTAATCCTCTGCCTCCTACCCCTGCAGTACCTTCTAAACCGGAGACTACCACCTTCGACAAATTGCCGGAGGAAGTGGAGGAAGAGGAGCCTCAAGAAGAGTTGCAGAAAGAACCGTCTCCTGAGATGGTTGATTCAACCCCTGTTGAACAATTTGATGAGTCTGCTGTCGGCTTAAATACTCAAGTATCTGCAACTCCCGAGGCTCCTTTAAGAGGTTACATAGAGCCAATAAGCAAGCCAGATCAGTTGGCGTTTACGTTTAGCAAAGATAGGTTTAATAAGCGGTTTGATTCCGGGGATGAAGTATGAAGAGGCGAGGATGGTATAATGATAGCTTCAGACATAGTCTGGCAGCTAAGGGAGTAAAAAGCACTTATTTGGCTGAAAAAAAGAAAACAATTGCGGGTTCTTTTGCTAGAAGTTTATTGAAGGGTGCTAGAGGCAGCAAAGGTAGGGGAAATCTCATAATTGGCAAAGGTGTTGCTGCTGAAGCAAGAGAGAAGCGAAGAGATCTTACTCCTAAAGAATTAGAAAGGCAGAGAGAAATTAATATCAATCTTCTTCAAAAGCAAAAAGAGAGGAACATACGTGGCCTTGAGGATGCAAAATACGTCAGAGGATTTGATGGTGAAATGGTATCTGTGTTTGATTTCTATCGTACTCTAGGTATTTCTAAAAATGACTTTTTATCTGCACAAAACAGAGGGCCTCAATCTATGATTCCAGTAGTTGAGTCGGCTAATGTGAATAACTTCAATGAGAAAGAACGTAAGTTCATAATAAAAAAGCTTGAGAAATTAAGCAAGTTGTATCGTTCTCTAAGATCTGATGGTCGTGCTAGGATTGTTGAAGCTTTGAAAAAGAAGTTTGAGTGGAGTGTTGATTCAAAGAATAGAGGTGAAGCTTTCGATGTAAGAAAAGCTTTCATTTCTCGTAAAAGTGAAACTGAAACTGAAACTGGAACTGAAAGTGAAGCTGATCTTAAAGAAGATATCAGTATCAGTTCCGATGAAAATGCTACAATACTAGATGACATATTGGATGAATTAGGTAAGGTGGAAAATGATTAGAAAATCTGGTTGGTATAATGAAAGTTGGCGTCACAGTCTGGCAAGAAAAGGAGTTCAAACTAAATCTACGTATTTAGCCAATAAAAACTATTTTCAAAATCAAGAACCTGAACAAGTTAAATCTCCTACTCCTGCTGATCAAAAAATTGTTCAAAAATTTACCAAAGCTTTGGAAGAAAATACAAAGTTTAAGAAATTAGAAAGCGAAGAAAAAGGAGGTTCGGAACCTACAGTTACTGATAGAACCCAGCTTGATAGATTGAAAGAAACTCAAAAATTACAGGAAGAAACATCTAAGGCTGCCAAAATACAAGAAGGCGCTAGTCGTGTTAAGGATTTATTGAACGATAAAGACGTTATAGGTGCGGCTCAAGAATTGGATTTGATCAAAGATAAAGATGCTAGAAAGCGTGCTAAAGCGATTTTTGATGCAGAAGTTTTGAAGCTTGTTCAAGAAGGTCAAGATGTTCCGTTAGAAGTCAGACAAAAACTATCTTTCAGAGCGAGACAAGAAGTCACTAAACTTCGTGAAAAAGATACTTTTAGAGGTGCAGTTAAAGGTGCGTCAAAAGAGGCTGTTTTTGATGCTGCAGAATCTGTTGTAGATAAGTTTGAAAGTGCTAGTGCTCGTGGAGATGAGAAAATAAAAGAAAGTAAAGAGGCTCTTGAAGCAGAAGTGCGGGCAAGAGAAGAAGGTAGGGAAGATGTTTTCAAAAGTAATCCTATAAAATTGGGTAAGACTAATATTTTCTTAGGTGATGGAGATGAAAAGCCTTTTTCAAAAAAAGGTGATGGAGTTTTCAATTTTTATCCGGAAGAAATTAAGAATGCTCCGATTAAGCCTTTATCAGATTCAGTGATCTCTAGTGATGTGAAATTTACAGGTCCTACTTTTGGGATGGAGAATAAGCTGTCGCCAGATATGGCCAAACAAGAAACGTTTTCAAAACAGATAGATGATCTTTTTAACTCGAGGAAAACTTTAGGAGATGTTGATTTGAGGCCTTATAATAAGGGTTTGAATGCGTTTAAGAAAGGAGATCGTGAGAAACTTATTGAAGCCATTAACGAGCAAGAATTCCAACATAAACAGCAAGAGTCGAGATGGAAGCATTCTGAAGATATGAGAACTATTGTTGATTCCTCTGAGTTTCGTAACTACGTGTTGGATGAAAAGGGAGGGCCATTTAGTGGGTTAAATGTTTTGTTCGGAGGCGGAAAGGAGTTGGCCGATAAAACTGAAAAAGTGGCTAAAATACAAACCAGCATTAAACAAGGAGCTGATAAGGCAAAAGCTCGCTCTGAAATGCTTCGTAATAAGTTGATTATAATGGATAATGCGGTTCTTCCAGATGATAGTCGGCCTCGTTCAAGTGTCAAAGTTCTTAATAGTAGTGAGAAAGGCTTTGATTCAATGGGATTTTTCAACGAGGTAGCTGATGAAACAGGAGAATTCTTTTTCAACTAATCAAGGCAGATATAGTCTGTTTGCGATATTTTCCTTCACATTTGCTATACTTGCAGTTTTAGTTACTGGTTATGTGATGGAGACCACTTATGTTCCTAAAGAAATTTTTGTGTACGGAGATCAACCAATCGGGTTGCAATCTCAAGAGTTCTTTTCGACGGACGATAATAAGCTGTTGGCAGAGCTGAAAGGTTCTATTTATGAATCAGGAGAAAATATGACTGTTTTCGGTGCTTGTCTTGATGGAGAAGGCATTTTGTTTCCTGCAGCATATGCTAATTTTACTGCTTGGTATCCTAATGGTACAATTGTAGTTCAAGAAACAGAGATGCTTCCTATATTGAATAATGGAAGTCCTACTGGAAGGCATAGAATACATATTACGATGTCTTCTGTGCGAGGAACATATTTAACAGAAATTAACTGTAGTTATGCTGGTGAGTTTGCCACAGCAATAGGTGAGTGGCAGAATCCTGATTGGGTTTACAGGATATTTCAAATCCAAAATAATATTACAAACATAACGGATGTGGTAAATTCTAATCAAGTGTATTTGTCGAACATTCTGAATAATATCAATAATTTCAGTTCAGATGTAAATAACAACTTCAGTCAGGTTTTAAGTGCTTTGGACGACTTAAACATTTCTGCAACCATAAACGCAACATCTGAGAGTACTTCTCAGCAATTCACAGATTTAAGAGAGCTTATACATAGTATTTCAACAAGTTATTGGATACTTGATTCGAGCAATCCTACTTACTCGATGTCTAGTGGCACTCACAATTATCAGGCAATAGATATGGTTTCAAAAGACAACATACATACAGTAAGTTCTGATGGTTATATCACTATTTGGGATGGAGAAACTTGGACGACAACTGCCACTAATAACACTTATTACGGAGTTAGCGTGTTGAATAGCGGGACAGTTTATGCAATATATGTAGGTAATAATGATACAAATCCTATCTATCAGCAGAATACTGCTGTTCCTCAGACATTATCCGTTGCAGGAGGTGTTTTTTTAGATGCGGAGGTGTTTTATAAACCAAATGACCCAACGGCTGATGCATATATATATTTGATAAGTGATGCTGGAGAAATAATGTTTTCAGATGATAGGGCTGTTTCTTGGTACAACGTTCATAACACTTCGTTTCAGGTGTTAACAGGAGATCCTGTTATAATCTATTTAGGAGGAGTTCCAGTCAATTCTACTCTTGCAGATGTGGCTAAAATAAGTCAAGTGGTTGAAAATGTCAATAATGTCTCTGCAGAAGGCTATTCGGTTTTATTTGGAATAGGGGATGCGGTGACTTATTATGATGGAAATTCATTTGTCGACTATACGTTAACGGGTCAGAAAGTAAAAGATGTTGAACTTATAGAATCAGATGTTGGTTTTGTTGTTACTAAAGATTATGTTAATGATCAGTCCAAAGTGTATTATTGGGATGGAAGTAATTTTTCTCTTCAATATACTGTTGATGCCAGTAATCTTGAATTTACAGGGATTGCCGGGACTTCTGAGAATGATGTGTGGATAACTACTGAAGATCCTTCAGTGTACTATTATTATAATGGTAGGACTTGGGAATACAATAGATTTGCGTATTCTGATAATGTTGGAGTAACTGTTTCTTTTGGTACAAATCTGACTTCTACGGGTTTAAAAGGTTTGGTGATGTTAAATCCAAAACTCGGGTATTCAGCAGGTGAAGACGGCTTGATAATGAAGTTTCAAGATTATTATGATTCCCGTTTCGATGAGATTTTGGATAGTACTTTTGAAGTGAATCTTACGAATATAACTCTTGCAATACAGAATTTGACAGATATAACTCTCGCTATGAATCAATCTATCTATACAGACATTCAGTCAGTCATAACTAAAATAGATTCTTTAAATAGTTCTCTTAACATAAAGTTGGATGCTATTTCTACTAATTTAACTCTGATAGATATAGTGGTTGATGATATTTATTCTAACACTCTAGATATACTGGTTCAGCTCGGAATTATTCAGCAACAATTGAATATCACCATAGAGCTTCAGAATCAGACTCTTATAATAGTCAATGAGTCGGCACAAGACATAGATGAGCTGGTGAATAGAAGTAGGAGGTTAAGAGCTTGGATAACGCAATAAATTTGCGCAATATTGTCACAAAGTGTGCGCTACATTTAAAAATAAACAAAGCTTGGAGGTAAATATGGCGTCAGATACTAAAAATAAGAAATTAAAGTTTCCTACAATTGTAGTTCTTCTTCTAGCATTGTCTTTTGCTTTTGGAGGAGCGACAACATTAGTAAATTATGCGTCTGGTAAAGAGGTTGCTTACAGTCCTAAAATGTTGATGGTCTCTCATACAGAGTATAGATTTGCGGAGACGGGTCAAATCATAGCAAGACTCGTTGATTTTCAAGGTAATCCTGTAACTGTTCAGAACTGTACTGCATCTATCTTGTATCCTGATAAGACGTACTTTGTTCAGGATCAGTTGATGGCCACTAGTTCTTTCTCAGGTGACTATTGGTATAACTTTACTACTCCTAATGGGCCGGAAGGAACTTATGAATATCAAGCAGTTTGTACGTATGCAGCAGGAGCTAAAACTGCTAGTGTTACGAACTCATTCCACTTATCTGGTGCATTTAATTTCTTGTTAAATAATGTAACTAACATTCAAGAAGATCTTGATGGTATATCTCAGAACTTGACTTATGTTGCCAATAACTTGACGCAGTTGAGCACAGATGTTTTTGCAATTAACGAGTCTCTTAGTGCAGACATAGCAGGAGTTTCAACTCAAGTGTCTGATTTGAGTACTCAGTTGAACGCGAATATAAGTACTGTTCTTGCAGAGTTTGGCGACATACAATCTAATTTTAGTACAGTATTGACTGAGTTGGATAATATTGATACTGCTTTGACGAACAACTTCGCAGATATCCAGTCTAATTTCAGTACAGTCTTTGACTACTTCGCTGACATACAATCTAACTTTACAGAAGTGTTCAATAGGTTTGATAGTGTAGACTTACAACTTGCTGATTTAAACAACACTTTAAACACTCAGTTTGCAAACATAAATACAAACTTCAGTCAAGTTCTGGAGGCGATAGATGCGATAGACATTAATGTTACCGTCTTAGAGGAAAATCAGGCACAGATATTGGCTAACTTAACAGAAGTTTTAGCTAACCAAGTTCAAATAAATACTACGGTTAACGCTATAA
Organism: uncultured Methanosarcinales archaeon; assembly: GCA_964589765.1. GTDB lineage: Archaea > Nanobdellota > Nanobdellia > Woesearchaeales > UBA525 > UBA525. The sequence goes on along the minus strand of CAZPUM010000004.1, from coordinate 14,710 downwards.
GTACTGATTTGGCGAACTTCAGAACAGTTTATGATGGAAACATAAGTATTCAAAATGCTTATTTGGCTTTCATTAATGAGACAACTACGAGTACTTATGACTACGTGACTGGAACTTTGGCAGTTAATATAGACCAGGTTTTGACTGACATAGGAGTAATAAATGCAACTGTTAATAGGATTGAAACTACAACAACTCAAATTAACAGCACTGTGACGGACATCCTTACAAACCAAGAAGATGAGGTCCACATGTCAGTGTTTAGCGGATGAGGTGCATAAATGAAAACTAAGTACACTAAAAATGGCGTGACTAAAATGGTTGACCGCATGGGTAAATTTGGAAAAGTCACGGCGGAACGTATTATGGGAAAGAGAGTATAATCACTATGGGAGGTGAAACTATGAAGAAGAAGATGAAAATAAATGCATTTGATAAAATGGCCAATGCCGGTATGTACTCAGCTGAGAAGATGGGTAAGGCTGGAATGGGCGCCATTAAGATGAAAAAGAAGAAGTAGAGGAGGTGAAACTGTGTACGGTAAGAAGATGAAAACGAAGAAAGGCATCTGGTTTGCTGATTGGGGAATGAAAGCATTCAGCATGAGTTGGAAGAAGAAATAGATAAAACAAACAGAAAAGGTTTTAAATATCCTGGGGAGTGTTAAGTAATGGTAACTAAATTAAGGTTGGCGCAGATAGTTTTACCAACTATGTTTATCTTATTCATGATATCTTTTGCCACGCCTGTTTTATCTTTACAATTCTATAATTACACTGGTTATTTAGAAGGATCTTCTTACAACGGAGATATTTTTGCCAGTGATGGTGTTATAGTAAGGTCGAGTGGTGACAATATATATGCTAATGCTTTTTCTACTGATTTCGGAAGTACTTGGTTTGAGGAAGTCAATACTTCGTTTTATGGTTTCTCGTTTCCTTCTAGGAGTTATGTGGAGAACATGAGTGAAAATAGAACTATGGCTGTAGTTAGAAATGGTTTTCGTTTATCTTATATTTCAGGGTTCTCTTCTTCAAATGGTATAACTGATGAGACCTCTTACGAGTTTAGTTTCGAGGAGATTGATGTTGCTTCTGTGAATGACGAGATATATATGGTTGCTCGCGTATTTGAATCAGATGATGTAGTTACATTTAGAAATGGAACGGATGCGGCCTGGCAAAGTTTTCAGTTTCCTAATTTGGTAGGTCCTGTTGCGGTCGCAATGTCTTCTGAAGAAACTTACTTTGGTGTGGCTGATCTTTTCGGTAATGTGTCCATAATAGATGCAGTGACTAAAGATTTTATTTTTAAGTATGATACAAATGCTTCAAATGAAATATCGGGTTTATATGTGAAAAACAGTACATTCATAGTAGCAATCACATCAGGAAATAGTTTTGCAGGTGAGATAATTACAATTATAGACGGCACAGTGTCAAAGAAAAATTATTCTTCAAACAATGCGTTTTTAGATGTTGAGTGTCTTGATGATTTGAGCATTTGTGCGTTTACTGTAGCTGACGGTTTAGGAAATTATGCGCTATACACTACAGCAGATATAACTTCGGGCGCTTCAAGTATGACGTTAACTGAAGAAACTGGTGTGCCTAAAGCTAGGTATGTGTCTATTGATGATGCCACAGGCGACATTTGGGTAACGGATGGCAGTAATGAAATATACTCGATCAGAGTTCCTGTTGAAGGTCCTCCTTTACCTGTAGTTTTGCCTGATTTCGTTGACTCAATATTTTCCTTTGATTCAAGACATTTGGAGACGCCTGAGCTGACAGTTACTGATAATTTCCTTATCAAGTGGCTAGGAACGGATTTGAATTTCAGTGGAGCTAATTTTTCAGTAGCACTAGATGTTAATCTAGGAGAAGCTTCATCTTTTGAAGTTGCTGAAACACATGGAAAGTCTTTGTCTACGAATTTCGGTACGGTAAGTAGTGAGTGGGGAATGGTTGTTCAGTTCGATAGTCCTCAGACAATTATAGGATTTAACATAACGGCAACATCTCCTACTTCTTGTACTATCGAGGATTCTTCTGGAGATCTGGGTACAACTTCAAATATAACTGGCTCAGGTACTGATTATTATGCTGACTTTGGTGCGGGAGTAGAAGTTCCAGCTTCGGAGAATGTGTACGTTTATTGTTTAATAGGTGACTTATATGGGACTGATGCCTTTTTGACTCCTACAGATTCAGGTGAAATAACTTGGGTGGCTGGTTGGGATGAAACCATGACTCTTGATAATTTCTACCTAGTGATAGATGCAATTACTTATAGTGGCACGTCTTATGATTTGGCAGGTCAAGATCGATGGGTTTCCGTAGATAGTGGTTCTCTGCCTTCAGACGTTAATACAACGGCTAATTTAACATTTTACAGTGCTAATGATTATGTGAATCCTGTTATATATAGGGACGGAGTAGAATGTACTGAATGTAGTCTTTTGGAAAACACAGGAACAGAGTTAATCTACGAAGTTCCAGGTTTCTCAAATTATTCGGTTGAAAACAGCAGTTCTCCAGAAACGTCTCAAATAATGCTTTATTCAGTTGATCAAATGGATTCTGGAGTTAGTGGTTTTGAATTATACGGAGGGTTGGAGCCATTCTACGCATCTACGGAGACTAATTTTCTTTATCTAAATTATACTGGCGGTAATGCTACTAATTCAAGTTATGATGTAAATTTTACTTCAGGTGAATATGTTAATATAACTGGTTTTGCCATGAACTCTTCTGGCCTGGGTCAAGATGAGGTTTATTTTAATGCGTATTCTATAGTGAAGAGAAATATGGTTTATGATGCTGATTGGAGTCGTGCCGATGGAGTGCCCGGTAATCACACAGCGCTTCCTCCTTATCCGGATACAATTCCTCTCAGTGATCCAGTTGTTTTATTTTTCAATTTATCGGGCATGACTAATACTGAGAGAAACAACATAGAGATTGCTTGGACGAACTTTTCTACTCCTTTTCCTGCAAATCCTCCCATAAATAGCTTTAGGTATGATTTTACTACTACGGGAGTAACTATTTACCAAGCAAACGGAACTGTTTGGTACAGTGGTGCATTGGAAGATTATATTTGGACGATTTTTGATGGAGATCAAGTTGAATTATGGAGTTCAACCAGTTATAAAGGTACAAGGAGTGTTGCGCACTCTGGAGAGGCTAGCCTTCCGAAGAATGTTGGTAAAGTCCTAGATAGGAGCGATAATGGTGGCACAATTACATACAGATTAGGGCTCGCAAGAAATATTACGAAAGTAGTAAGAACATCTGCATTACCAGTAATGACGTTGGTAAACTTTTCAGCTTCAAATGGCGGACAAATAGATTTGTTCTGCGTTTCTTGGACCGATGTGGTGTCCATAATAGATTCAACTACTGAAGATAGGTTGGAGTGTACTGTTAATGGTTCTTTATCGGCAGAAGTTACTTATGATGGTAATTATCCTGATGTGGAATTTTGGGCAAATTCTACAGAGAAGTATTCCATAGATCGTATGGTTTCTAAGAATGTAAGTAATTATTCCAGTGTTGATTTTGTGTTCTTGAGTCCTTTCTCACAATTAACTGCGTATCTTTATGATGAATATAACGATGTTCAACTATCTAATTTCTGTGTTGAAAACGGTAACGGTACTTATTTCTGCGATTCTGATACTGATGTCCAATTTACTGATGTTGCAGAAAACATTACAGTTGTTGATGATTTAAATGCACTTACATTCACTCTTACATCTAGTGTGACTTCTGATGTTTATGGTGGTTTTTCATATAAACCCCGAAGTGTTCAGCAGTTAAGGAGTATAACTGGTTATAACTATGGTTCAAGGCTTCCGCAAGTTCTTAAAATATATAATGAGACTAGTGGGCTTCTGTTAGTTACATTTACGGGTTTAAGAGGTAATACAGCACAGCAGAACTTATTTGAGCCCAGGTTTACACTTTATCCTGATACTGAATATGAGTTTGCTATTTCTGTTAATCAATCTGTTTCTGCTAATTTAGGTAGAAACAACACTTTATTTGCTGTTGTTGAATTGCCTTTCGGTAATATAACTGATAGAGTTGATGATATTATTGGCGGGGGATTTACTGATGCAACATTCCAGCTTAATAATTTGACATTTGCAGAGCTTGAAACAACTGCTACGTATACTTTCAATGCTTCCGGTTATTTTGATGGTTCTGATGAAGTGAAGATTTACGGTTCCGAGATTGCAGAGGCTAACGGCACCACTAAGCCTTTACCAAGAGTGTATGCTTTAGCAGTCAAAGATGAACTAGGTAATTCACAACCGTTCTGGAATGAAACAGATACAAACATCAACGTAACTTGGTCTGACAATGCTCTGGGTAACACTACTACAAACAGTAGTGAGTTCACAGTGCAAGATCAGCAATATGGTTTAGCAACAACTAACAGTTTCTCAGTAGGTGAGAACATTTACACGGTGACATTAACTGAGACTTACAATGATCAGTCTGCTAGTGCTTCTAATACAACAGATGCTTTCAATGTTAGCAAGTTGCAACCAGTTACAAATGTCCAGCCAGACGGGGTTACAATTACAAACAATCCTTATTGGCGCATAAATTGGACTGCAGCTACAGAAGGAATTGGCACATATGCTTATGAAGTTAAAGTTGATTTGAATGGCACAAACACTACTGTTGTTAGTTCGCAGACGGTAACAAATTACACCATAGATAACTGGTTTGTTGAAACTACTCAAGGTAAAGTTTATGTAACTGCTTCAGATGATTATTTCACTGCGGATGCAGGAACAAATGCTGTTGATTTCATCATAAATATAATTCCTACATTTGTAGAAAATACTTGCCAAGCATTGACTTATCCGAATGAAAACGATCAGCCTGAAGCCGTTAGAATACCTGTGAACTTCACAGTTAATTATGGTGGAGGGATTACTCAAGACACTATCAATGAGGTTAGCGTATCTTTAGGTGCAAACACTTATAGTACGACAACCTGCTCAGTTACAACTACTAGTTCTACAGAACATGCATATAATTGTTCAATACCTATGAGTTACTATTATGTTCCAGGCGACTACGACTTATTCATAAACGTCACAGTTGCTCCAGGGAAGACTGCTACAACCACTGTGAATAACGTTTGCGAGTATGCTGAACTGTTAGCATCGCAAAGAACAGTTGATTCAGTTACATTCCCTACGGCAGGTCCGGGAATTAATAATGCACAAGGTACTCCTGCAGTTACTATTTTGAACACAGGAAATGTTGAACTGAATTTTAGCATGCGTGCTTATGATTTGGAAGGTAGAACTGATAGTTCAGAAGCTCTTTTGGCCAGTAATTTCAAAGCAGGAAATGATTTAACAAATGCCACACTTCTTGCAGATGGAATTTTAAAGGATTTAAACTACGGTTTGTTCCCTGGTAATGGTGCATCTAATTCGATTACGCTCTGGTTAAGTATGCCTATCTCAAATAGCAACCAGGAATATTATACTCCAACAGCTTGGCAAGTGGTGACTTCAGGATGACTTATCAGTTAACTCTTATGCAAGGAATTTTAGGAATTTTTTGTGTGATTCTAGTGTATTGGTATGTTGAGCATAACGTTGAGGTGAGAGATGAAGAGAGGCGGTTGGTACGGTAACAGTGCAGGTCACGCACTTGCAGCTAAAGGTATCAAGGTTTATAATAAGTCTAAACTAGTAGATCCTGTATTCTTTGCTAGAAAAAATGAGAAGCAGTTACCATTCTCTCACATAATGTCCATGGCGCGTCAGGATAAGTCGTTTCAGGATATGAAGCGAATGCACCCTAATGTTGATGAAGAGGATTTAAGGCTTAGAGGTATAAAAGCATACACTATGATAGATGCAGATGATACTCTTGATAAAATCAATAAAATAGGCGTAGATATGCTTGTTAAGATGGCTGATAATAACCAATTGTTCAAAAAGCGCATGATGAAACAACTTTCAACAACAAATACCGCTTCATTTATAAATGAAGAAAAGAGAGAAGCATTAAAGAGGAACTTAATATGAGACGAGGATGGTATAATGATAGTTTCAGGCACTCTCTTGCAGCAAAAGGGGTTCGTACTTATACCAAACGTAAAGTAAGAAAAACTATTCCTATCATAGCTGAACGGCATGAAAAAGGCAGGGTTTATCCTATTACTAAAAAAGATGCTAAGAGTTTCTTAGCAAGACAAGATAGAGATAACTTAAAAGGTCTAAAGGCGATCAGATTTACTCAGCCAAGGAATAAGACTCAAGAAGGCGCATGGGCTCAATATCTCAGAGGTAAGCGGGAAATTTTAGTGTTTGCGCAACCTAAGCACGAGGTGACGCATTTCTCAAGTAAAGCAATTAAAAAAGATGTTCTTGATCACGAGTTAGGTCATCATGTTGCACTCTATAGAAGAAAAAAGACTGATGCTGACATTGAGATGGCAGAAGCCAGAGCAGATGCATTTGCGGCTGGTTTTGATGTAGAAGATAAAGATGTGAAGAATTTCATGCTTAAACCACAAAATCGAGAGGTGATTTATTTGGCAAAGAAGAAGATGAGTACTGCGAAAGCTCCTTTGAAATTTTATGATCTCAGGGCTAAAAAGACATTTACAACATCAGATTATGCTACAAAGAAGAAGAAAGGTAGGAAATTTGCAATTGCAAAGTCTCCTTCGGGAATAAGCAGTTGGAGAATAATGGGCAAATGAAAAAAATGAGGCGCAACGGATGGCATAACGATAGCTTCAGACACGGTTTGGCAGCCAAAGGAATCATGACGAAAAACAGATATATGAAAGTATCTCCTGAGAGGAAGTTAGAGCTTAAAAGCATGGATCCGTATTCTAAACTAATGTACACTCCAGAAGGTAGAGATGCTGCTTACAAAGAAGCAATAGGACTGGGTAAGAAAGCCATTGATAAGGGTGATTCGATTATAATTGCTAATTTCGAAGGCGTCCCGCATAGTGTTATAGGGCGTGCAAGTGATACAGGTGGTTTTGATCAAGTGATTTATGTTCTAGACGATGATCAAGGTGAACAAGTTGATAAAGAACTTAGAAGTTATGCTAATTTAGATGAAGACAATGAGGTGGTTTTCGATGCGTAGAGGATGGTATAACGATAGCTTCAGACACAGTCTGGCAGCTAGAGGTGTGAAGAGTTACACTAAAAGTAAGTATATGATGGCTGGAACTAGTTATAAAGGTGCATATACTGCTCTTGCAAATAAGAGTTCTTCCGAAGATGTAAAGAATTTTGATAAAACATTCAAGAAGAAAAGTGAGCTTAAACAAGAGCGTCGTGAACTTTTGGTTGAAGCCAAAGATGCTAAGGGTTCTAAGAAGAAAGCTCTTCAGAACAAAATTGATGCGCTTGATGTGGAAATTGAAGAGTTAGAAGACTTCTTAGATGATTTCCTTGAAGATCGTGGTGTTGTCTGGAACAAGGGTGAAAGCAAGTTCATGAAGAGTAAAAGCAAAGATAATCAGTCAATAGTTCAAAAATACTATGATGCGGTTCGCAAATACGATAAAGAACCGACAGAAAAAAATAAGAAAGAACTGGAAAAGATTTTCCGCGAGTATGAGGATTCAACGAGAGAGTTAGTTGCTAAAAAAGAGCGAGGTCAATGAAAACTAAAGGATGGCATTACGATAGCTTCAGGCATAGTCTGGCAGCTAAAGGTGTTAAGACTCGTTCTTATCAGAAAAGTAAGTTTTGGGAGTCTATGAAAGATAAACCTTCTGTAGGTCAGTCATCTTTGAATGCCAGTCTTGCTGCTGAGGCTCGTAGTGAGTGTGAAATGAAGATGATGGATGCTGTAAAAGAAGGCACCATATCTTCGCGAGATGCAGATAGATTTTGGGTAGAATTTGATAGAAATGAGGCTTTGTTCATGGAAGGCAGTCCTACTTATAATTACCAAGATTTCAAAGCAGATACTTTGGATAAATGTGGTAATTACATAGATAGACATAGTGGCAAGATGTCTGTTTCTGGAATGATTGAAGGGAGGAATATGCAATGAGAACTAGAGGGTGGTTCTACGAAAGTTTTAGGCATAGTCTTGCTGCAAAAGGAATTAGGACTAAGAATCAAATATATTTACAGGAAAAGAAATCTCCAGAAGAACTGATAAAAGAGAAAGAAGAAGCTCTTGCACAAAGGCAGAAACAATTAAACAGGCTTGCAGAGTTAGAAGGAAAGGCCAAGTTTGAATTTTTCATGAAAAATAGACTTGAGCAAAAGTTGAAATCTTTGAGTAATCAGTTAGGTGAAACGAACTTAACTGATGCGGAGAGGGTTGAGATAAATAGGCAAATTGCTGAAACTAAGGCTGATTTAAAAGATGCGAGGGCCCGAACTCAAGAAATTATTGATTTCAAATTAGAAGGAGGTTTCATGAAAGGTGAAACCAGGGTTTTGGATGCTTCTATTGCAGAAGGAAAAAGGATGGCTGCAGAAGATTTAAAGGATGAAATAGTTGAGGAAAAAGCAAAAAGATCTTTTACTCCAGAACAGATTGCAGAACTTAGAAAAAGAGAATTTTTGAGAAAAGATTTTGAAGTTTTGAAAGGTACTAGAAAAGGTCGTCGCACTATTTCTCAGGCTAAACTGAATTTTGCTGCTGATGCTGAGTTGGCTTTAAAGTCCAAAACTCGTTCAATAATTAATGCAGATAGGGGTAAAGTTTTTGATAAAAGGCCTTTTGAAGAGAAAATGGAAATTTGGAGTAGGGAGTTGGGTGCTGAAGCAAGATCTAGTGCTTTGGCAGGCGATGTTGCAGGGGAGCGAGGTGAAGGGAGTAGTGCTTGGACTGGTCAGGAGAAGTTTATCTATGGTACTCTTCCTATCTTGACGATGTTTTCTCAAGCAAGAATCAAGGATGGCGGGCTACCTACTGGAGAAGATATAAGGAGTTTTGCACAAAAATTAGCAAATAAGTCGAGAATCCTTCCTGTAACTCCTAGGAGGAATAGTGATGAAGAACTTATAGATTATAAGATAAGTAGCAAAGTTCAGAAAGCTTTAGGATTAGAAAATCCTACTGCACCGAATGTTGAAATTGTTGACCTTGAACCTGAACCTGAACCTGAACCGAAACCTGCTAATAAATCTGATGAAATGGCTGCAAAGTTGATTATGATCAAAAAACGTATCGAAGAAATAAAATCTTCGGGTAAAGAGTTAACTCCCAGACAATTAAGGGGAATTCAAAAATTTAAAGATTTTGCAGAGAAAATAAAAAAGGAAAATGACTGATCATGGCAAAAAATAAACTACCTAAAAATTTAAGTCCTGGTGCCAAAATGGTTGCTGCCGGAGCTAGATTGACTTTGAGCGGGTTAACCTGGGCAGAAAAGGATTTGAAGAAGAAACGCAAATGAAACGCGGTTGGTTCAATGATAATTGGAGACACAGCCTCGCAGCAAGAGGTATAAAGACTAATCATAAGTATCTAAAAAAAGCTACTAAGAGGCGTCCTTTATCTGAAAATCAGTTAGAAAGAAACAAAAGGGTTCTGCAAATGAGTGCTGCTCTGAGTATTGGACAGCTTCCATCAGGTAGGTTGGCTGAAACTGAAGCTGATAAAAGGAGAAAGTTTGCGGAGCGTTCGGTAGCTCGTGCAGAAGGAATTAAAGGAAAATCTCTAAAAGCTGGAGAAATAAAAGCTATGTTTTTGCAAAATGCATTTGATGCGACTCTCGATGCAGAAAAATTAGAAGAAAGGGGTTCTTTAATCTATGAAGACTTGTCTAAAGGTGTGGAATCAACAGACAGGTTGCTTAGAGAGCGTCGTCAGAAGAAGTTAGAAAAGATAGAATCTGAGTTGGAAAGTTTGAGATTTGAAGAAACTATGGCTCCTGAAAAATCCCGAGGTAAAGGAGAAGAACTTGAATCAGATGATGGTAAAATTAGAATTGAGCTCAGAAGTAAGAAAGCAGTTCAAAGAGAGATTGATGGAAAAGAAGAAGAGGCTCAAAGATTAAGAGAAGCTCTTGGAGAATCAGATATAACTGCTTTTGGAAATATTAAATTTAGTTGGTTGAAAGGGGTTGCTAGGACTCTTGGTGACGTAGGTTCAGGGAATAAATCTGAACAAAATAAGTTGGCGTATGAAGTTGTTTCAAAAAACATACTCTCTCCTGAGAGAACTAACAATTTTTTAAAATCTGTTGATGAAGTTTTCCAGTCTCTTGAGCCTGATGAACAGAGAGAAATTCTGTTGGAATTTAAGGATAGTTTCAAAAATGTTGATCAAGAAGAAGTTCAAGAAATAGGTCAGCAGTTGAAAGATAAGTTCGGAATAAACTGGGATGAGGTGCAAAAATGAAAAGACAAGGACAAGGATGGTACTATGATAGCTTCAGACACAGTTTGGCAGCTAAAGGAGTGAGAACGCGAAACAATTATTTCAAAAAAGAAAGTGAACTTAGAAAGGGTATAAAAATTGAAATGGAGCATACTGATGATCCTAAGATTGCTAGAAAGATTGCTGAAGATCATTTAGCAGAAGATTCCAAATATTATTCAAAGCTTCAAGATTGTTTTCCTAAAGAACATGAACAGAAGTAAAAGATACGGAGGCTGGTATGGAGAATCACATAGACATTACTTGGCCTCTAAAGGAATAAAAACCACAGATCCTGATTATAAGATTTGGCGGCACAGAGTTAACATGTCTCCTGCTGAACTTAAAACTTTTAAGAGTACAAAATTAGGTAAGGAGGCAGGTCTAACTAGGAGAGAAGCTAAGACTGAAGGTATCAGGTCGGGACAGAATTCAGCAAATGCAATCTTGAGAATGCGTGAAAAGCCTCCTAGTGAATGGACTGACTATGATGAAGATTGGATGCGTAGACAGAATAGTTTTGTTGCTAGAATGAAAGGGGTAAGAGGGCCGTTGTATGATGAAAAAGGACAACCTACTAGAAAACACACGGCACTAAAAATTTGGGGTCACGATCCTGAAAAGAAAAAACCTTGGCAAGGCAATAAGTATCATCCGCAGATAAAAAGTAAAAAACAATATATGTATACTCCGACATACACAGGTGCTGACTTGCCGTTAATTGCAACAGATGCTGCAGGAACAGCCGGAGCTGCAGCAGTTAGTTGGATTCCTTTAGTAGTGGGGGCAACAGTGGTATATGTGGGGGCAAAATATGCTAAGTCACAAGTTGATAAAAATAAAAAGGTGAAGAAGGATGCCAGTAAGTTGCAAAAGAGGAGAAGGAAAACCAAAGTATCGCGTAAAGACGACTAAAACCGGTAAGAAAGTTAGGTTGGCTTTTTGCGGTGGCACGAAGCGTCGTGGTGGAAGAGTTGTCGAAGCTAAAAGACTAAAAAGTAAATAGTTTCATACTAAGTATTACCTTTTCATAAAGTATTTAAATGATGGTCGCCGTGTTAACGTTATCTGATGTCTTAGGTGCGGGGCGTCACCTCGTTTCTATCTCCGCACCAACAATTTTAAATAAAGGTTAATGTAATTAACACTGTGGGTAGGCCCACCTGTAAAGACACGCCCTCATGTAATCCCTTACATATTGTGTCGGGATTGTCGTTGATCCCACAAACCTGCCCACATCCTTCTTTTACGGGTCGCTTAGGCAAGCGAGGGGAATGTAATGCCAACAATCAAAGAAATAGCAGTAACAACGGGTTTTAGAGGATCTTCATCAAGGAGAACTGCTGAACCGCAGATAAATTCTAGACTTGATTCTATAGATGTTTCTAGTCCTTTGGATAAAAATACTATAAGCACGAGTATAGATTGCTATGTTGCTGGAGAGTATATTGGTAGAGGTGGCAAATCCTTAGAAGTTAGGCAACGTTATCAGATGTTTGTAAGGTACGGGTCTACAACGCAAGTTCAAGCAATGGAGCAAGTTCGTGGTAGGATAATGGATGACTTTGCTTCAAGATTTGGACAGTTCAATATAACTTCTGTTTATGTGGATCCTCTTGAAGCTGTTAGAGCTATGCCCGATCCTGCACAGCCAGAACAACTTTACGATGGACGTGATGTTTGGCGAACAGCCATTGCCAGGGCTTCATTCGAAATAGGAACTGAAGAAGCTAAGGCTGAAAGAAACATTGCAAACATTAAGAGGAGGTATAATTTGTGAGGGATTTAAAGCCTTATGTTGGGCGGTGTAAAGCTAAAACAGATCAAGGAAAATTCTGTAATGTGCCTTTGACGTTTGGTCAAAAGTATTGTAAAAAACATCAGCAAATTTATAATAGGTGGGGAAAGGTGCCTCCCAAATGGGAATAGTCAAAAATCTCAAAACCTTTAAGAATTTCTTGAAATATAGAGAGAAGTTAATGGTTGTAGAGAGTCTTAGAAATTATGCCATAGGCATGAACAGTTACGTAGATTTGGAAAATGATGTTCATATCTTGATGTTGGACTACGATATTGACGATTTAGATAAAGTAAGAGAGTCAGTCAGGGAAATTCAAATGTTTTTCAAGCTTTCAGACGCACATATTTACAAAACTCTCAATGGTTATCATGCTATTTTCTATTACGACCATATGCCTTTCACACGAACTAAGTTGATTATTGATTATGCCAAGTACGTGGATCCGATGTATAAACATATAAGTCGTTATCACGACCACAAGACTTTAAGAGTAATGGGGAAACATAAAGGTGACATTAAGTTCGACCGCATTATTCCAGGAGTTCGTCCTTCAACAGATGAAGAATTTGAAATTGGCAAGTTAAAACGTAGTGAACATTCAATTTTGATGAACAAAAGCATCAACATAAGGAAAAAAACGTGAAAATACATAATCATTAAGATGACTGAAAGGATAAGGAAAAACATAAAGATAAACGTTACTTATCCTCTAAACAGGTAAATACCCAATATGAAGGGGCATTTTGGGCAAAAACGAGGCTTCTTATCCTTACCAATATCTTGACATTTTCGAGGGGTTGAAATCGGGTTTGTCGTCGAGAACCGATTTTAAAAAAGTTTAAATATCGCATCATCTTTTTCTTTTTATGCGACGAGCAGGGCATACTTATGCCCACGCACGACGCACAGTGTTCTCGACACTATATCACGAGTGTCGTCGGAAAGACCTGACGATAGGCGTTAGACTTATCGTCGAGAGGTGTCTATATGGCAAACGAGGACGAATTGAGAAATATGGTCGAGGCAGTCGTCTTGGCTATGAGGGGCATCGACGAGAAAGTCGTCGAGCCGAAAGATGAGGGTAGCGACGAGGAATACTTGTGCCCTGACTTGAAGGTCGAATTCGTCGATAAGAAGCAACGCAAGAGCGCACTCAAGAGCACACGCAAAGCGACGAGTTTCGAGGTGAAGGTCAAGAAACTTGTTGCCGAGAAAAATCGTGTATGTGCGAACTACGGCTACGAGTATGAGTTCGTCGGAACTAAGGGAAAACTCGTCTTGCTCAGGTTCGTGGGCGAGAAATACGAGAGCAAAACTCCGTCAGTATTTTGCGTGAGCAACCGAGGGAAACTCGTCAAGAACAAGTTGTTCGAGGTCAATTCCCGAGGGCGTGTCGTTCGTGCGTAAGACGGCTTCCTTCCTTTTTTTCTTTCTTGTTGTTACCCGTGAAGGCGTAAGGTAGTTCGATTCTACCTACGGGTTTTCAGTTGTTTGGTGGCATTTGACTGCCAAACAGGAGGCACTGAATATGGCAGACGCATATATCGGTCTAAATATGGTTCTCGACGAGAACTTCAACGAGCAGTTCGTGGAGGAGTCTTATGACTAATCCGAGCGACCTGAGTGCGTTCTCCGTAAATGGAGTATTTTTTACAGTTCATCTGACGAGAACTCCGACTAAAAAGTTCGAGAAAATTACGGGCTTGTCGGAACTATCAGGTGACTGAATTCTTTTTTTCCTGTTTTTACCCGTGAAGGCGCATGAGGTTTGTCGAGGAGGAATAAAATGGGATTACATCATTTGAACTACGGAGGCGTCCTGATTAACACGCAACACTTAACTGACAACGACAGAAAAATAGTCGAGGAGGTGCTTATGAGTGAGCAACGACAGAATACATACGAGAATGAGCCGTTGTGCTTTTGTGGAAAACTCAACAAAGATTGCGACAACAAATCGCACAAGGAGTGGTCGGTATGAACTGTGACGAGTGTGATATTGTGATTGAAGCCGACGAGTATGTCGAGACAATCGACGGTAGAGTTCTCTGTTATGGTTGTGATAGCAAACGGCTAATAGACGAGCAGTGAGTTCTCTTTTTCCTGTTTTTACAACGAACTAACGGAGGTGTTCGAATGAGTGAGCAGAAAAAATTTACAACGAACGGAGGTGTTCGAATGAGTGAGCAGAAAACATTTTTCATAAACTGCGAGGAAGGTTTGGATTTGGCAGAACAATATCAGCGAGTTCTCTACGGGCGTTATGACAATGTTGTTGTAGAAGCAATCGAGCCAGATATGGTTTGCGTAAAAGGTTTCAACAACGCTGAAAAAGACGGAGAGTGGTTTGTATGAACTGTGACGAGTGTGATATTGTGATTGTAGAGCTTCAAGGCCTAATTGAACCCTAACTCCGCTTACTACATGGTTTATTCCACTCCATTTTTGAACCACAATCTTTAATAATAACATATTTTATATTTTGGTTTATTTTATATACAGGATTTAGATTGAA
>CAZPUM010000003.1:27203-65558 GCA_964589765.1 uncultured Methanosarcinales archaeon | reverse complement strand
TGTTGCGTTTACATAACCGCATTCTCCTCCGCTACAGGTCACTCTTGCTTGGAAATCGAAGAACTGGTTTTTGATTACTTCCCCGTCAGAGTTAGGGTCGAGCAGAGTTGCAGTCAGAGTTCCATACGGAACTGTCCAGTTTGTGTAATCCTCTGTTGTTGGGTTCTCTCTACAACTTGTGATGAGAGTGAACTCTCCAGAATCTGTGATTGGCAGGTCAGGAATGTTGTAGTACCAATACCCTGTGCTGTTGTCTGTTGTTGTTACGTTAAAGAATACTTTGTTGTCATCTTTGTTAATCAGTGAGAATGAAACATTGTTAACAGATGTCGCGCCAGGGGTACAGTCTGCTCTTAACTGTGTGAGTGTCTCACCAAACGCCAGCCCTGTACACGCTCCCCAAGTTCCTCCTGACTCAAAGCACTGAACGGAGTTAATAGTCGGAAGTAGTATGGATTCCAACACTTCGAGCTCTGTCGAGTTTAGTGTTGTACCTGATTCAACCTCATCATGAGGGGTGACTTCACAGACCCATCGGTCTCCGGTTACGGTTTCGTTGGTGTTGATTATGTTGTAATTGCCTTGGTAAATGTTGTTAATCTGCCAACTTGTCAGTGCACGGTCCCATATCATGAAGTCATCTATGAAACCGTCTAAATCACCTCGTGGGTTTGCCCTGTCAACTCTTGAAACTCCAAGAGTTAGGTTTGATGTCTGACTGTTGTCAAGGTCCCCCCCTCCCCAGTCAGACCATTGGTTGACAAGGTTTCCGTTTATGTACAGTTTGGTCTCATTAACACTGTCTGAATCGTAAGTAAGGGCTATGTGATACCAAGTGTCATCCACTATTCCTGCATCATAAGTGAGGTTGCTCCCCGAGTCAGGGGTGTCAAGATATATCTCAACTCTTGTCCCTGAAGTTCCAATCTCGAGGTTATCGTTGTCTGCGTTAGATGCCTGGGCAACAAGCATGTTTTCGATTCCGTGGTTTGTAGAATCTGAAACTTCCTGGTCCCTGTAGTACCAAGCGGTTATTGTGAACTTGTCTGCTTCGTCCATTTCAGAGACATCACCGAAATTGATATAGTCATCACTTCCGAAGAACTCGTACGCACCGAATCCGTCCTGGCCTGAGTCTTTTGCCCAAGTGGCTCCTGATACTTCTCCAGAATATCCTCTGCCGGAGTAATCGGTGGTGGTTGAATTTGTTGAACCTCCTTCGAACGGAGTGTGAATGATTAACTCAGGCGTGTCGTTAAGATACCAGTTGAAAGTGTTTTTAACAGGGTCTCCGTCAGTGTCGGCTGTTGTCTGATTTTCGCAAATCAGGTTTTCCTTAGATTGATTTGTTCCTAAGCTTGAATAAAGAATTGGGGTTGTGTGTGTTGGTGCTAAGTTTGAGGTGTAGTTTATTGAAAGGAAAGGAAGGTTGGATCCAATAGTGTCCTGCGTTGTCCAGCCGTCATTCTGGTCCTGACACCCTGTGCTAATTCTCAGACAAAACTGTGAGTTGCCTGTTACTGAGATGTTGTCGTTTTCAACTGCAAGTTCTAACTGATGGTACTGTCCTGTTGTTGATGTGGGTGTTAATATGTCTCCATGAATGTATCCATAATCTGTGTTTTGGAAGTCTGCGTTTTCTAATGATGCTCCATAATCACATGTGTAAACTTGTGCGTTTTCTCCAGAACCAACATCTTCTGAAACTAAATAGACGTTCAAAGTGGCTGAATTTATGACTGCATCATCAGGTATTCCTGAAGTATCGAATGTGTAGAACAGCCTGAACTCTCTTCCTGCGCCATTGTTTCTTTGGCCAACTCCTTGCGTGGCTGCAGAACTCATTATCTGGGTTTGAGCCCCAGTTCCTCCGCAGTTGGTGTCTCTTACATACCCCGAAACTGTTGTTGTGACATCAACACTGGTAAGATAATCTGAGGGGTCTGCAGCTAAAAACCAAGGTCTTGCTTCGTAGAACTTTCCTCCGTTGAAATCTACGAAGGAGGGGCCTATCGCGTGTAGTTCAGGAGAGATTAATGGGGCGTTTGCGATGTAGCTAACTAATGAGTTGTTTGACAGTCCACTCCAAGTGATATAGATTGACTCGCTGTCGTTTGTCACAATTGCACCAAGCGCCTCTTTAATCACAAAATTTCCTGGGAGTACCTCTGTGTAGTTGAAGTAATCAGTGGTGTTGAATGAAGTTACAGTTATCTCTGACTCAAAAGGCGCTATGAAAGGGTCGAATGTTACTGGTGTGTTTCTGATTATGTCGAATCCGTACTCACTATCAACTAAGAAGAGAGAGCTCATCGTGTTGTTTACTCCAGGTCCAATCGCGGTGACCTCCATTCCGTAAGTGCCTTCTATTGTTGTAGGGAAATCAGTCTCATAAACTCCTTTGGTGGTTTCGTTGATAGAGAATGCTGTCGCAGTAGTGTTGTCAGGTCTGGTTATGGTTATCTGTATGTTTGCGTTCTCTACAAGGTATCCTGTTGTGTTTAGAACAACCACAACTATTTCTGCAGTCTCTCCCGGGCGATAGATTGGCTTTCTTGTGTTGATGCTTGCCACTCCTGTCTCCGCGTAACCGGGGTCGCCAGGGTAAAGGAGTATGTTATACTCTTCTCCGGGAGTTATGTCTTTCAGTTTTATCCATTGCCCTTCGCAGGTCTGTGTTGTAAAGTTCCACTCTGCACACTTGTGCAGTTCGCTTCCTTTAGCAACTCTTGTCAGTGTGGCATTTGTGAAGTTGAATGGCAGGTTGACTGCGTAGGCATCGATGATTCTGTTTTTCAACCTGATTTTTTCTTTAGGTACTTTTTCCAAACCGACATCTATATCCCTGTCTGCAACTAGTTCGCGGATAAGCAGTCTTTTTGCAATCTCTTTTTCAGGGGTTATATTAATGTTGAATTTATCTTGAAGTTTGTTGAATTGGAAGTTTGAGAACTGCGTTATTCCTTCGTTGTTGCTCACTCTGAATCCTATGGGTTTGAAGGATTTGTTTGTCTCATTATCGGTTATGTTGACCGTGATGTTTTGAGTAGGAGGTTCAGTTACAATCTCTGTTGTAAACCTTTCTTCAGGTTCTGAAGTTCCTTGTTCTACAACAAAACTGTACTCCTCTTTTTTGTCGCCATCTTCCCAGATTGTGATGTTGTGAATCCCTTTTTCTTTTGGAACAAACTCGGTATTTTTCCAGTTGCCAACATACTTGAATGCCCTACTTGGTGTTGTCAGTCTCACCTCTGTTGGAGGGGGTGTGATGCTGATTTTGCTGGGGAACCCTGTTTTTGGTGGGGGTGTAACGCTGATGTTGTATCCTTCGGGCTCTTTTGTCCCATTCACTGTGAAGCGTTCATCATCTATCAGGAATCCTGCAAAGTCATACCTTTGTATCTCATACTCTCCTTCAGTCTTTGGTATGAAAGGAACGGGGGCGTCTGTCATCTCAAGAAGTTTGTATGTGGTTTCCGGCGCAACTATGACTATTCTTGATGTGTTCAGTCCAGGTTCTATCATCACAGTCTCTCCTATCTGGTAAGGGAGTGCTGCAACTATAGGAATCAGAAATAGTAGTGTCAGGATGAGGAATCTTCTCATCTGAGCACCTCTGGTCTGCCGAGCACCGTTGGATAAACTGAGTTCCCGACCAGTAGAGTGTGTTGATTTATTGTGTTAAACAAAGGTTTGTTCGTCAGAAACTCTGCAAGAGTGATCCATTCTGCCCTGATTCCAGGCCTTCTGACAGGGGTTCTAGTTATTATGACGAGGTCTGTCTCTCTTTTCCAGACCATCAGGATTTCATCCCTCGTCTCCATCTCCTCTATGACTTGCTTTAGTACAGGGGTTATGACTTGTTCTTTCCTATTCGCCTGTACGATTCCAAGGTAGCTTTGAGCTAGAGGACTCTTAGTGTTTAGTCGGCAGGGGTGGGCGTGCCCTACGATATCTCTCAGAACGCTTCCTTCCTGAATCAGTTTTTTTACGGCTTTGTGGGTATTGGGGTAGGGTTTTCCTATCTTTTGGGCGATTTGGCGAATCGTTTTAGCCTCTGAGAAATTCTCTGCAAGCAGGCCTATAATCAATAGAACTATCTCGGTAACTGTCCCTTCCATCGCTTGCCCACACGCCAGTTATAGTTATGTTACTATAACATTATAGTTACTTGACTACAAACATTTAAGAACTACTTTAAAAAGATTTTGTTTTTCAGCGTTTGATTCCGTCGTGAACTATTTTTCAGTCTCTTAAGGATGTCTTTCATTATAGCTTTTTCGCTATAATGATTACATTACAGAAATCTGTCAGTTGATAAATTCGTTCGTAACTCTTGGGTGATGAAAAGAGAAACGTTTATAAAAAAATCTACGCTTCCATCAGCATGACACTTGTCCAAGATGACTTCCTAAAAAAACTGAAGGATTTCGGCCTTAATAGTTATGAGGCCAAAATCTGGACTGCTCTGTTATCTCGTGGGGTTTCCACGGCAGGAGAGCTATCCGACATCGCCAACGTACCTAGAAGTAGGAGTTACGACGTTCTAGAATCCCTGGAAAAGAAGGGCTTCATTGTAATGAAGATTGGAAAACCAATCAAGTACATCGCCGTAGACCCTGAAGAGGTAATTGAGCGCGTTAAGAAGAACGTAAGGAAAGAGGCTGACAGCCACACTGCTCAGCTTGAGGAACTGAGGAAGTCTAAAACCTTGGACGAGTTAAAGACACTTCACAACCAAGGAGTCGAGATGGTTGACCCTGTGGAGATTACTGGCGCTCTCAAGAATCGCAGTAACGCATACGACCAGATAGACGCGATGATTAAGTCTGCTGAAGAAGAGGTTATTATAGTCTCAACAGAAGAAGGAATTATTCGCAAAGGAGATATTCACTTTAGAAGTCTTAAGAAAGCCCACGACCGTGGAGTCAAGATTAAGATTGCTTGTCCTTCAACAGCAAAAAACAAGCAGGCACTTGCTGACCTGGGTCAGATTGCAGAAATCCGCGACCTTAAAGAAGTGAATGCCCGATTGGTTGTTGCGGATGGAAAGGAAGTTCTGTTTATGCTTCTGGATGACGCAGAAGTACACCCAACATATGATGTTGGCGTTTGGCTGAACACACCATTCTTTGCTTCAGCACTGATGCAGCTCTTTGAGCTGGCATGGAAAAACAGTAAAGAAGTGAAGGTGAAGAACTGATGGTAAAACAAGGATTTGGTCTACTCAAGATAGGTAAAGTATCTACATTGTTGGCTATGAATTATGGTTTGTTAGTTGGTTGTTACCTAGATAAAGAGCAAAGGTCATATGATGGACTAAGGCCTGATTTTGATGGTTCTGCGACTGAAGAGGTTGCTAATTCAGCACTTATGGGAACACCAACAGCTCCACCATATTTCTTCACATCGTGGGGAGATATTACTGAGGAGTGCGGGGTTAATACGGTTGCTTATGGGCAGAATTATAATTTTGTTCCATACCAAATGGGAGATGTTGATGGTGATGGTGATTTAGATATCTTATATTCATCAAAAAGGGCAACCCAAGTTATCATCTGCGAGAATAGAATTAACGATTCCAAAGATGATTTAACACATAAGTTGGAGTGATTTATGATGAATAGAAACAATCCAGTAAGTGTAATTAGCTCATGTGCATTAGCAGGGGGTGTTGCAGGAATTCTTGGTTACGCCATTTGGGGCGGTGCGTTTTATTTCGAGAGAGTCGCCGAGGATACAGGAAAAGAAGCGTTGTTACTGTCAGAAGTTTCAGAGCAGATATCTTCAACCTTATTAGAACTAAACCAGATTTCTGCTGATCCTGATATTGACTTCAACTCAGACTCATTCAAAGTGGAGATGTTTACAAGTTCAGATAGTTTTGCTAGGAGATTCTATAATTCTGTTGAAAGATTAAACAAAGAGTTTCCCGATCAGTATGAATTCAGCGGAAGTAATTCTTTTACAAGAACTTTGGATTCAATGATTGATAATGCTATTAATGGTGACCAATTAACTCCAGGGCATGTTAGATATTTGATTGAAGAGGCTAAGGATGTTGAGCAAGATATTTATGACGAATCTGTACTGAAACAATACAGAGTCAGAAGATCGCAAGCAACAGCTAACTTATTGGACAGTCTCGGGTTTGGAACGATCACTCTTGCAGTAGGACTCCTATTGCCCTGGTGTATCTATACTAATAGAAAGGAGAACGACTGACTGAATAAATAAATTTGAGTTATAATTATGGATAATCAACAAACAAAAAAGTTCAGGCTCGCAGGAATTTTATGTTTGGCTTGTGG
Organism: uncultured Methanosarcinales archaeon; assembly: GCA_964589765.1. Taxonomy (GTDB): domain Archaea; phylum Nanobdellota; class Nanobdellia; order Woesearchaeales; family UBA525; genus UBA525. Next base: position 59,247 of record CAZPUM010000003.1, on the reverse strand, counting down.
GGCGGGCAGTTACGGAATGATTTTGAAAAATGATATTCAGGTGGACTTCTGGAGTATCAAAGCGAGTCAGGCCGAACAAAATGGTGAAGAGATAGTAGATACAATGCTCGATTACAAAAGGTCCATTGTAGATTATAATGCTGTCAATGAAGAGGGCCCAACAAATTTCTTCGGTGATTTAACCACAAGGACCAACAACATGATTGTTGAGAGATTAAGACTGGCTTGTCCAGAAGAGTTCCAGACCGAGTACGGTCAGATTATGAATGATGGTTTGACAAAACTTCAATTCCTTATCGATAGAGAAGGAGATTATGTGTCTGAAGATGATGCTCTAAGATTTTTTGAAGAGCCTATGAAAGAGTTTGTAAGTTACGTTGAAACCAGTCATGAAATCTACGAAACAAAGGCTACTGAAAGGCAGGATGCGATGGAGCGTTGGGAGAACATTGCTCTATTACAAGTAGGCGCAGGAATCGCGCTACTAGGTGTCTACTGGGAGAGCAAGCAAGACACAAATCCACAGCCAAAAGCCCAGAAAACAGACAATTCGATGTAAAATGGCAGTTCTAGAAAAAATCGCTTTGTCCGCCATGATTCTCGGCGGGGCTTACTTGTCTATCGACCAGATTTATGCGCTTTCTGAAAAAACATCGTGTATGGAATCACCTTGTAACTCGGAAGTCAGTTACGGAAAAATGATTTCCGGGCTAGCACTGCTTTACGCAGGAGTCAAGATAAGAGAATACAACTACAAGTAGTTTCTTAAACCGTTCTGGCTTTCATTTCTTTATGCGTTCACAAATCCGCATAGTCGGCACTAACCACATCAGCAAGCACTCGGCTTCTGAAATTAAAAAAGCATTCGAGGAGTTCCAGCCCGATGTCGTGGCGGTAGAGCTCGACAGGAACAGATTACACGCACTAATGGATTCTGCGAAGAACGGCCTTTCAAGGAAAGGACCTCCCATCAGTGCGATTCCAAAGTTTGGTTTGACGGGTTGGTTGTTCCTCGCCATTGGCGGGTATGTCCAGCGAAAGCTGGCAGGTGTCGTCAAAGTTATTCCTGGTGTGGACATGCTTGAAGCGATTAATCTCGCACACCAGAACAAGAAACAGGTAGCTTTAGTGGACCAGGATGTGAATATCACAGTCAGAAGACTTTCTAATAGGTTCTCCTGGAAGGAGAAATTTACTCTGCTGTGGGATATTTTCGCTGGTCCGTTCGTGATGAAAAAATACAAGATTAAGATTGACAAGGTTCCTAACAAATTAATGATTAAGAAACTGATGCAGATGCTTCAGGACAGATATCCTAACCTTTACTCGGTCTTGATTGAGGAGAGAAACATACACATGTGCGTTGCTCTTGATAGAATTACTAGGAACAATGAAGTAAAAGTTCTGCTTGTGATTGGTGCAGGTCACGAAGACGACTTGAGAAACAGACTCACAAACATGGAACATGCGGATGTGATCTAACTTTCAATATCACACATTGTCTTGAATCAATTCTGAGTCGTGAGTGTTTTCGCAGAAAACTGTGCGAACGACGAAACAAACACCGTACGCGAGGTTGTATTCGACAATGTGGGTTGAGGACCTCCCCCGTCGGTATCTTAATTCCTCTTTCGCGTAATTTCTTTCAGAAATACTCAGTCGTCGGTTTTGATTAAGAGACAGTAAGAACCAGTTAAATTAAGAAAATAATGAAAAGAAGGAAAGAATAGGTAATTACCTCTTCTTACGCTTGCGTCCGCGTGCCATCTTTGCACGTGCGATATCGCCATCCTTGTCAACGAAGTACAGGTATCCTGACTCTTTGTCAACTCCAGCTTTTGCGACCTTCTGGGCTTTTCCTCCCTTCTTGCCGCCACGCGCCATAAGAGCTCTGCTAACGTCGCCGTTCTTATCGACGAAGTATAGATAACCCTTCTCCTTCTTGACACCGACCTTTGCTACTTTTTGTGCCATAGTTTTTGCCACCTCAATATGCTTACGAGGAACGTTATTGTTCTCCCGACGGTCTCTCCTCTGTGAGAGTTGCTTTTAAATGTTTCTAATTTCTCGACGGAATAATAGACGACAGAATATAATTCCATATAGAAACAAATCTTAAAATGTTATATAAGGGGGTTACAAACTCTAATCCCGTGGCGATACACTACCTTCTTGGCGCAGCAGACATCCTCGCGGCGATAGCATTAATGCTGTACGCATTAGGATTTCAGATACCTACTGCTATCGCAGCAACAGGTCTTGTTTTAATAGGAAAAGGTCTTGTTTTCATAGGAGATGTTTTCTCAATCCTCGACCTGATAATAGGCATTACTATGTTTGTGTTGATATGGGTGGAACTGCCCCTGTTAGCACTATGCCTTGCCATCTGGCTGGGCCTGAAAGGTGCATACACTTACGCATAACATTAATAACCTAAAACCTTTCAGGAATATTATGAGGTGGGCGATACTCGGAGTCTTTCTTGTTCTGTTCATAACAGCATGCTCGGAACCTCAAGTTCCCGAACTTCCGGAAACACCGGGTGAAAACCCTCAGAATGAATTCACGGGAACTTACTGTACCGAGAGGGAAAACAACTGTATTGCATTGTTTAACCCTGTCTGTGGTTCTGATGGAAACACATACAGCAATGATTGTATGGCCTGCTCCAATCCTGACGTTGTATACTGGGAAGCAGGAACTTGTCCTGGAGAACACAAAGCAGATGTTCCTTTAGGAGCGAAACTTTGTTCTCCAGAAAGACCTGAAAATTGTGTTCCGATAGATGACAAAGTTTGTGGTTCTGATGGGAACACATACGACAACCAATGCTTTGCCTGTCAAAACAGGAATGTTTCTTACGTAGTAACGGGTGCCTGCTAACGCAGGAATTTTCTATAGACCCAGATTCCTACAAAGGTTAGAATTAGTGCGAGACCATAAACGAGAATTCCAACCGTTCCTCCTAACTCGGTTATTGCCCACGTCATCAAACAGAACACAAGAATCGTCAGGGTCAAAACCATGTACCAGAAGCCACTCGAATAATACACTTCTAGGCCAAAAGTGCATCCTTTCAGGTAATTCCACCAGTCCTTAAGATTGCCGCTTGAACCCTGAATGAAATTAGGCAGAGGTATCATTGAATAAAGCGCAGTAACACAGACTGCGACAAGCAAAGTTGCGTAAAACTCTATCTCGGTCGCTAGATAAATAGGGTTTAACAAAAGAACAAACAGAAGAATTCCTATAGGGAACATCGCAGCAATAACGCCTAGCTCCCAGTGTTTGTAATGGCTCATGAATTTGCCAAGACGCATCCTTTCATGATGCTTGATGTTGAAACCTCCGGGAATAAAGATAGGAAGCCAACCTGCGCTAAAGATACAGATAAAGGCCCCTATAAGTAATCCTGGAAGGTGGTACTCATATTCTACCATGTACCCAAATCTTATTCCGATAAGCTTACTCAATGCAACAGCGCAGAACATGATGAAAATCAGAAAAACGGCCATCATGGCCCAGTTCAAGATGCCTGTTGACATACTGAACTCTTCCGTGCCCCAGTCGTTGAAAGTCAGGATGAATCCTGCGAAAAATCCAGTTATCAACATAGCCACGAACTCCTTTGGGCTGTACCTGAAGTATTTTCCGACGTTGTAGACTGTGTCAGACATAATGAATTTCTATCTCTTTTGATTTAAGAATGTATCTCCCTTGTTGAAAACCAATATAAACAACCTAAGTGTCGCGAGTTTATGGCAAACTCCTCAGAACAACTATTCCAGAACTCATTGAAACAGCTTAACCATGCGTATAAACACATTGAAGTAAGTAAAGACACTAAAGCGCTTCTAGCGAATCCTAAAGAGATACTGAACTTTTTCATTCCCGTCAGGATGGACGACGGGTCCCTGAAAGTTTTTGAGGCATTCAGGGTGCACTATAATGATACTCTGGGGCCTTGTAAAGGAGGAATAAGGTTCTCACCAGAGGTATGCCTTTCAGAAGTCAAAGCACTCAGTTTCTGGATGATGATTAAAACAGCTCTTGTTAATGTTCCTTTCGGAGGAGGAAAAGGAGGGGTCAAGGTTGATTCCAGAGAACTCTCAACTGCAGAACTCGAAAGACTTAGCAGAGGATTTGTGAGAGGCGCAGCGGAGTTTATGGGTCCTGACAGAGATGTTCCTGCGCCTGACATGTACACAAACGCACGCATAATGCTGTGGATGTCTGATGAATACAACACAATTGCAAGGAGGCACAGGCCTGCTTTCATCACAGGCAAGCCTGTTTCCATGGGTGGCAGTTTAGGGAGAGATACTGCGACAGCCAGAGGGGCATTCTTTTGTATTGAACAGCTTCTGGCTGAGAAAGAGCTTAAAGCTGAGGGTATGCCTGTCGCAGTCCAAGGGTTTGGTAACGCAGGAAGTTTCCTGGCGATGATGCTTCATGATGCTGGCTTCAAGGTTGTTGCTGTTAGCGACAGCAGTGGTGCTTTATACGATTCTAAGGGTCTTGACCCTCATAAATTGGCAGTTCTGAAACAAGAAAAAATGCTAAAGGACTGTGCCACGGATTCCGGCGCGAAACTGATAACCAACAAGGAACTGTTGGAGTTGGATGTTGAACTGTTATGTCCTGCAGCTTTAGAAAATCAGATTACTGAGGAGAATGCTGACAGGATTAAGGCCAAGTATATAGTGGAGGTTGCCAACGGTCCAACAACTCCGGAAGCTGATGAAATCCTTCGCAAAAAAAATGTCTTGGTCATACCAGATGTACTGGCAAATGCGGGAGGGGTCACAGTCAGTTATTTTGAATGGGTTCAGAACCGTGAAGGATACTACTGGGATGCCCAGACTGTCGACGAGCGCTTAAGAAAAATAATGACTGAAGCGTTCGCTAACGTTTGGAGAACCATGCAACAGAAAAATGTGTCGATGCGTGATGCCGCGTTCATGACAGCTATTGCAAGAATAGCCTCTGCCATCGATGCAAAAGGCCACGAATAATCATTTTTTTAAAGGAATGTTATTGATATCACCCAGGTGATACTATATGGGTTATGGTGAAACACTTGTCAATGGATTCAAAGTTCTACTCCTTGACAAAAAAGCAATGAATGATTTGGCAAAAGGAAATACTGTTGGACACGGTTTCCTGACACTAGCAATATATGGTCTGATAATAGGGTTAATTCCATCTTTGCTTCTAGGAGGGCTTTTAGGTCCTGTTGGAATATTGATGGAGGTATTGATGTCAATTGTTTGGGCCATCGTAGGGTTCATCGTTGGATATTCCATCTACCACTTCCTAGCTAAGATTTTCGGAGGAAAGGCATCAGGAGGGCAGTTCTTTGCAGTCATGGCAAACTTCATGGTAGTATATTGGGCTGTTACAATATTAGGCATTATTCCTTACCTAGGAGCACTAATTAGTGTGTTAGTAGGTCTATGGTCTCTAGTTGTTCTGGTCTTTGTTTTAATGAACGTCCATCAACTAGAAACATGGAAAGCGGTTGTAGTAATGCTGATCCCAATTGTAGTACTTGTTCTAATTGGGTTCCTTTTGGGAGGTATTGCGGTCCTTTCTGCCCTGTCCAACGGCGGAATGATGATGTGATTACTCTTTTATACTCCTTCTTTTTTTCTAATTCTTATGTACAAGAGATTAGCAAGGCCCCTGTTCTTCCTTATGGATCCTGAAAAGGTTCATGACAGCGCAATTATTGTGGGCAGAATCTGGGGAAGCAACCCTCTGACGAAAGGCATTCTCTGTCTTTTCTTTAACTACAACAACAGGATGTTGGAACAGAAAATTGATGGTATAAATTACAGGAATCCTGTGGGTCTGGCCGCAGGTTTCGACAAAGATTGTAGGTTGATGAACGTTCTTCACTGTATGTCTTTTGGGCATGAGGAGGTTGGAAGCGTCACAGCCGAGCCCTATGCCGGAAACCAAGGCAAGAGACTTTTGAGATTGCCAAAGGATAATGGCATAGTCGTATACTACGGTCTTAAGAATGAAGGTGCTGAGGTTTGCAAGAAACGTCTGAAAGGAAAATTTAAGATTCCTATAGGAGTCTCTGTTGCAAAAACCAACAAGCCATTCAAATCTGAAAAAGAGAAGTATGGTGATTGGGTCAAAGGCATCAATATGATGAAGAATTGTGGGGATTACATCACGCTGAATCTGTCCTGTCCAAACACATCAGATAGCACAAACCATTGCGACCCCAAAGAGGTTGAGAAACTTTTCAGTGCAATTAAGCAGGCGAAAATCAAGTTCAATAAACCTGTATATCTCAAACTCGGATGGAATTTAACATCTAAACATGTTGATGGTATCATCCGAGCAAGTGACAAGGCAGGGTTTGTGAAGGGGTTCATACTGACGAACCTTCACAAAGACAGGTCCAAACTGAAACTGAAAACTCCGAAGTCAGTTTGGAATAACCAGCCGGGTGGCATCTCGGGACCTGTCGTCAAACCCAAGGCGATGCGCCTTGTTAGGGAGTTCTACAAAAAGGCTGGCGACAGGTACACAATAGTGGGTTGTGGAGGCATCTTTTCCGCGGAAGACGCGTACGAGTACATTAAGAACGGGGCATCCTTGGTTCAGTTAATCACAGGAATGATTTTTGAGGGGCCTTATATGATTAAGTCCATCAACAAAGGTCTAGTTAGGTTGTTGAAGCATGATGGTTATAAATCGTTACAGGAAGCTGTCGGTTCTTCCGTAAAATAGGCCTAAACGATTATATAGAACCCCTAATTTTCCGTGATTATGATAGATGTTCCCTTTAATGAGGCTGTTGGCAAAATCAAAGAGGCCAGCGGGCTCTCTGATGAGGAGATTTCTGAAAAGGTACAGGAGAAACTAGAGCAACTTAATGGGCTTATCAGTGAGGATGGTGCCATTCATATTCTTGCAAATGAACTGGGAGTTAAGCTTGAGAAATCGGTGCCTGTTCAAGGAGAAGAGGTGAAAATTAACAATCTTACTCTGGAAACCCGTGGCGCCATAGTCGCGGGAAGGGTGGTACAGAAGTGGGATATCAAAGAGTTCGACAGAAACGGACGACAGGGAAGGGTAGCCTCTCTTCTTCTTGGTGACGAGACGGGGGTTACCCGCCTTGTTTTCTGGAACGACCAGGTGGATGCTTTCGAAGACCTGAAAGTGAATGATGTACTTCGAATAAAGAACCCATTTGTTAAGCAGTCTTACCAGAAGGACAGGGTGGAAATGCAGTTGAACGACCAGTCGCTACTCGAGGTAAATCCTGAAGGGCTCGAGATTAAAGCTCCCCAAAGGAGCTCCGACAGACCAGAAAGAGTTCAGAAATATATCAAGGACCTTGAAGGTGGGGAAGAGAATGTTGAAATTGTTGCTACAATAGTGCAAGTATATGACCCGCGGTTCTACGATGCCTGTCCTGAGTGTAGGAAGAAGTTGACTGAGGGAAACCTTTGCCCAACACACGGCGAGGTTCAGCCTGATGTAAACTTCAACATGTCTGTGTTTCTTGATGATGGTTCGGGTAACATTAGAACCAGTTTTTGGAAAAATCAGTCTTTAAACTTGACAGGTAAGAATGAGGATGAGTTCCTTAAATATCGTGAAGCACCAGAAGAGTTCGAGTCTGTGAAGAATGAACTTCTTGGAGAGATAATCAAGGTGGTTGGTTCGGCTCGAAGAAATCAGACTTTTGACAATCTTGACTTTACAGCACAGCTTGTTTTCAAAGACGTGGATCCTGAGAAAGAGATGGGAAATCTTGACAAGAAGATTGAGAATTCCAAGAAAGAGGTTCCCGAAACTGAAGAGGGTGTTGAGGAAGCACCTCCTGTCGAGGAAGATGTTATCAGTCTTGATGACTTAGAAGAGATGGGCAAGTGATTTTAAATCGTTGCGACCATATTTTCTTCTAACTTTTTTAGCGTTTTCCATTAGAAGTTCTCCTATGAATTCATCTGCTGTAACAACCGGGATATCTTCAGGAACTTTTCCATCGACCATCTGTGCTGCCAGAAGTCTGTGGTTGCCGTTTCCGATGAAATATCCGTAAGGTCTAACTGAGTACAGTCTGACTTCCGCGTTCTTTGGCTCAAAAAATGCCTTTCTATCTTCCTGATTTTTTGTCTGTTGGTAAGATGCCATGTACTTTTCTATACATTCAGGATTTAGGCCTGTTTCTGTCACAAAAACTCTTTCTGAATTCATAATATCCCATTGCCTTCTTCATTTATAACACTTTCTATTTGTAACCACTCATTAGTAGTCATATATCACTGGACACTACTTTTCCGTCGAGAAAGCCACTGGACACAGTCGCGCCGGGTATTTAAACGAAATTCAGTCATTTCAACTGTTGCCCAATGGCAGCACCCCCTTCCGAGCCCTAAAGCGGCCGTACCATCGTCGCCCATCATGGATACCGCCGCAATTTCCTCTTTTTCTCGGGAGTTGAAACAAAATGCGAAAGCAAGGTGGTGAAAAATGCAAAAAACATACACATTTGAGAAGAACAACAGCAGAATGCCGGTCAAGAGTTTCCGTTCCGGAGCCATCCAGGTGGCCATATGGGAGAACGAAAACGTGACTTCTGATGGCCAGCAGATGAAATTTAAGACGGTCAGTTTTGAGCGCCGATACAAGGACAAGAACGGCAACTGGCAGAATACTAACAGTCTTAGGGTCAATGATTTGCCCAAAGCGGCACTGATTCTCCAAAAAGCGTACGAGTACCTCGTACTCTCCGGAGAAGAGGAAGAATACTAGGTGATTCACGATGAGTAAGAAAACTGATAAAAACCAAGAGACAATCACAGTTCAAGAAGAACCGGTTGTAGTTATGGAAACAGCAAAAGAAAAGGATATTACGGAGCTTCCAGGAGTAGGAGCTGCGACGGCTGAGAAGCTGACTAGCGTAGGGTATGATACCTTGATGAGTATAGCTGTTGCTAGCCCTGGAGAGATTGTTGATGCGTCGGGAGTAAGCGAGTCTGTTGCCCGAAAGATTATCCAGGCAGCCCGAGAGAATCTGAACATGGGTTTCATGTCAGGTGATGCTGTAATGGCCAAAAGAGACGCTGTGTCTAGAATTTCAACAGGAGTTATGGACTTCGATAGAATTCTCGCAGGAGGGTTTGAAACAGGCTGTATCTCAGAGTGCTTCGGTCAGTATGGAAGCGCAAAGACACAGATTGCACACCAGCTGGCTGTTAATGTCTATGCACAGGACCCCACTGCGGTCACAGTCTTCATTGACACGGAAAACACGTTCCGCCCAGAAAGAATTCTGCAGTTTGCCGAAGGCAAGGGCGTGGACGGAAATGATGTATTAAAGAACATTCGTGTGGCAAAAGCCTACAACTCAGACCACCAGATGCTTCTCGCTGAGAAGGTAGAAGAGATTATCAAACAGGGGCTGAATGTCAAACTCGTCGTTGTGGACAGCATGACTGCGCATTTCCGTGCGGAGTTTGTAGGAAGAGGAATGCTGGCTGAGAGACAGCAGAAGCTGAACAAGCACATGCACGTCCTAAGCAGGCTGGCAGACACCTACAACGTGGCAGTTTATGTCACGAACCAGGTCATGGCCAAGCCCGACCAATTCTTCGGTGACCCCACAGAGGCCATCGGCGGGCATATAGTTGGGCACAACTCAACTTTCAGAATCTACTTGCGTAGAGGAAAGAAAGGGACTCGTGTCGCGAAGCTTGTTGACGCTCCAAACCTTCCTGATGATGAAGCGGTATTCATTGTTACAGAATCAGGACTCACAGATGCTTAGGCATCTCCTTTATTTTTCTAAATATCTTTTGTTGTGCTTCAGTAATGTCAGTGCTGCGAAAGGACCGGGACTGCCTGCTTTATACTTGTGTACTTGGCCGTTCACTGATAGAAGATTGTCTGCGATTCTCCAGGAATTACAAACAAAGTCCCATCTTGTAAACATAGTCTGGTCCCCTTTCATTACCTCTTCAAGTAATAGTTGATACGCTTCTTTTGTGTTCAACCCATAAGTGGTGGGCTTTGTGAAGTCCAGAACTTCCTGGGCTACAGCACAGGTATCTTTAGTTTCGGCAAGGTTGATGCACATGCGCAGGCCTTCCTCGGGTTGGATTCTGATGACAAACTGGTTTTCAGGAATATATCCCTTGCATCCAGGAACCTGTAGCCAGTCTCCTCGTTTAAACTTAATTCTTACTTCTGCAAATTTGTCATTCAGAGCCTTGCCTGTCCAGAGATAGAATGGAACCCCTTGCCATCTGTGATTATTGACGAAAAGTTTCACAGCAGCATAAGTTTCAGTTGTGCTTTCTGATGAAATCCCTTTTTCATCTGTGTAATTAGGTAGGTTGGTTTTGCCAGTTTTACCTCTGGTGTACTGTCCGAGCACCAGGTTATGTTTCAACTGTGCTCTGGTTTGAAGCTCAACTTTTTTCAGGACTGCGACCTTTGCGTCACGAATATCCTCTGCATAAAGACTTTTAGGAGATTCCATCGCTACCAATGACAGCACTTGCATAAGATGGTTCTGAACCATATCTCTGATGGCTCCAGAGTTGTCATAGTACCCTCCCCTGCTACCTACTCCAACATCTTCACTGATTGCTATTTCTATGGACTCAATATGGTCCCGGTCCCATTGGTTTTCAAGAATTGGGTTGGCGAATCTTAAACCTAGTATCTGTTGGACAAGACTTTTTCCTATGTAATGATCGATTCTGTAAATCTGTTCCTCGTCGAAAAGATGGGTTATTCCTTTGTTAAGGGTTTTAGCGGATTTAGAGTCGGACCCAAAAGGTTTTTCAAACACAACTCTGTGCCAGCCTTTGCTGGGTTTTTTCTTAGCAAGTCCTGAGCGTGCCAGATTGCTAACCACGGTTGCAAATGCTTCTTGTGGTGTGGCAAGATAGAATATCCTGTGTTCTTTTGCCTTTAGCTTGTTAATTTTCTCTAAAAGTTCGTCGTAGGCGTTTTCATCCTCAAACTCTAGCCGGTGGTATTCAATTCTCTTACAGAAATCCGACCATGTTTTGGTTTGGTATACTTCTTTTTGTACGAACTCTTTGTAATCCTTACAAAGTCTGGTGTGACTGATTGTGCGTCTTCCTGTGGCAAATAAGCGAAAATCTTTGTGTAACTCGCCTCTTGCGTGCATTCTGTAGAGTGCGGGGATTAGTTTTTTATTGGCCAGGTCTCCTGTGGCACCAAACAGAACAAAAATGTTAGCGGGTAACTCCATAGTTGAAATCCTGAGGAGGCCTTCTTAAAGATATTCCGTAATCTTTCAGTGGTTTAACCATAACCTATTAAAAAGGGGTATTGAGTACGAAACTTAACCCTCAGTGAGGGAAAGGAGTAAAGAAATATGTACGGAGATAGAAATATGAGAGGCGGAATGACTCCGCCAGTTAAAGAAGGAGAAGAAGTCGATGTAACTATCGAGGCTGTTGGCGAGAAGGGCGATGGTGTCGCAAAAGTACAGGGCTTCGTTCTGTTTGTGCCAAACACACAAGCAGGTGAGCGAAAGAGAGTCCGCGTGACAAGAGTTCTTACAAAGGTAGGTTTCGCTGAGGTTATCGGCGATGCAGAGACTGAAGATGACTCTCCCGCGGTGGCAGAACCTGAGCCAGAGTTCGAAGCGAACGAGCACTTGGATTCTGAGAGTTTCGGAGACGAAGAGCCTGGGAATGAAGATTCAGAGGATGACTTTGAAGATGATTCTGAGGAGCCTGAAGCGACTGAAGAGGAGCTAGACGACTTGGACAACGCGCAGGATGATGAGCCTGAAGAGGAACCATCTTCTGACGAACACGATGTTGAGCCTGAAGCACCTTCCGCTGAAACTGAGGAAGAAATCGCTGAGGAAGAGTCCGAAGAGGAAACAACCGAAGAGCCTGCTGAAGAAGAGTCTGAAGATGATGATTCTGATGACGATGATTCTGAAGACGACGAGAAGAAGGAGTAACTTCCTTCATTATTTCTTTTTTTTTATAATTCTATAATCGATTTCGAAGGGTCAACAGTCTCCTTGCGTTTCTGATGCGCCTCCAAAATCTCAGTTAACTTGTCGATAAGTATTTGCTTTAGTTCGCCGGACAGTAACTCGCCTGACTTGTACTTAGAACGAATATCTTCCAGTTTGGAATCGTCTTCCTCTAGGAAGGTTAGCCACTGGAAGGACATGTCAATGTCAGGGTCTCCGCCTTTCTCACGATGTTCTTCGACAGTTACTTGCCCGCCTGAGAATGCGTACTTGTTAACTTTCTTCTTAATGGTCTTTGCATCGTCGGACATGTTGATAACGGCATGCTCTGCCTCGGTTGTTGACATCTTTCCACCGCCTTCAAGCGGTGGCAGGAATCGGCAGAGGATTGTGCTGGGCTTGGGGTAGCCCAGTTTTTCTGCTACGTCGCGTGTCAACCTGAAATGAACATCCTGGTCGATGGCACAAGGAATCAGAACAGGGGTTCTCTTGCCCTCAAGTATTGTTGGTACAAAGCAAGGAACGGACTGCATACAGCTGTAGAAGTATTTTCCGACATTGTCGGAATCCTGCAGTCCGAATAGTGCTTTGACAGTGCTTGCTGTGGTCTTTTTTGCCACCTCGCAGGCCTTCTGGTACATCAGACCTGCGTGTTTTGTATCGATTAGGAACTTGGTTTTTTCTGGATTGAATCCCACAGCCATTATGTCTTTCAGATTATCTTTAGTCCATTTGGCTGTGTCCTCAAAAGTCAGATTGTCCTTGAAGAGGAATTTTTCCTCATCAGGAATCTGGAAGATTAGGGTCAGGTCCAGCTTATCTTGGAGCCATTTTGTGAAAATCCATGGAATTATGTGTCCTAGATGGACTGGTCCTGAAGGGGCTCTTCCTGTGTATAGATAGACTGTGTCTCCTTTCTCGATTGTGTCGAGAATCTTGTCGAAGTACATATGGGAGAAGAATATATTCCTTCTGAGCATGTAGTGTTCTTCTCCGGCAAGCTTTTCCAGACGAGCTCTAAGGCTTGAATCAAGCGGTTTGACGCCAAACTCCTTGATTAGCTTTTCATAGTCTATATCGTCGGAAACAGCCCAGGGTGTAACTTCCATGCGGTTTAGCCCTCTGTTCTCGAATATAAAGACTTTGACTAAAACATAACTACTAGAAAGTGGTAAAAAACAGAAACATTTATATAGAAAGCTTCCAATAATACGCATATAGGGGGTTGAAAATATGAATGGATACTTTGGAATAACATTGGGAGACGAAACATCGTTTAAAGTCTCAGTTAATGCAGATTCTAAGCCGGGATATAGGGCAAAAAAGCAAGAACTTGTAAAGATAGTGGAAGCAGCAGGTCTTTCTCCAAATAGAAATTGGAGACATCCTTTGAGGACAGGTTATTCAGGTCTAGGTATTGAAGCAAATATCAACCTAGAGAGTTATCCAGTAAGTGATGCTTCAGGTAAGGTCATTCGTAACGCTGAGGATACATACGTAGAAATGGATGTCAAAGGTCACAAGGACAACGACGCTTTGAAGGCAGTTATTGAACTGGTACAAAAATGGTATGATGTTCACAATGCTGAGAACTACGTTTCGAGAAGAATGTCTGAATTAGGAAGAGAAAGACATACTGCCCAACAGGCAGAGAGTATGGTTCTAAGAAAAGAGGTGCTATTATGATAGATTCAGGAATGGTTAGAAAAGTTGTGGATGGACAAGTGGACTTCACAGCAAGGGTCAAAGCCAATAATATTGGAATAAATGCCATGCTTCACGAAGTGATTTTAATCTTCAATGCTGCAGGTATGGTTAGTGCTAGAACTTTTAGAAATCCTTTAGCTAAGGGTTACTCAGGTAAAGGACTTGAAGCAGATGTTGACGTTGAAATTGATGAGATGCAAGTTGAGGAAGGTTGTCTTATTCCACACGAGGCCATAAAATATGTCACAATGAACATTAGAGGTCTAAACGAAAATCCAACTTTGCATTCACTTATTGATTTGGCGGAAAAATGGTATGCAGTCCACAATCCAAATCTATACTTAGCAAACAGTGTTGATGAGCTAAACGAAGAGTTGTAACTATGCCAATTAATTTTCGTATGAGGGAAGAGGATGCGCTGTATATAGCGTTTGAGCAGACAGCACAAGGTACTCCCCTGTATGATTTGGAAACTGAAAGACAAAAACTTGAAGCATGGCTTGATAAAATTGGAGTTCGAAACGCTGTTGTTGACAACCTAAGACACAATGGAAAGGTTGTTTTTGGTCAATCAAGAGTTCCATACATTGTGTGTTCAGACTCGGATGTTTTCATTATGAAGGAATGTGCGTACAGACTTGCTCCAAACTTCAACAGTAAGCACGAACCCGAAATTCTAAGGTATCTCGACGGAGAATTCACTCCAGAAATTTTAGAAGCTAACACGGAGTTCATAGCAGAACGATTTGTTAAAGGCCAAGTTCCACTTTGTGAACTAATCGATGAAGAGAACTTAGTAAGGGAGGGTGCGCGAATCACCGCAGAACTGGCTAAACATGGTATTAATTATCACCATGAAAAATGGCACGATGATTTCGCTCTACTGCCCGACGGTAGACAGATTGTTACAGATTTTGGCAGCGCCAGGTGGTTTTCAAGACCACAAGATATGGCTCACGATATCGGTGCGCTAGAGCAGGTAGAGACTCCTTACAACTTTCTTGTGATTAGCGGGCAGTTCTTTCCCCTGTTAGTTCCTGGTGATAACCAGCACGACGAAACACTGGAAAAGGTTACATCACTTTCAGATGACCCTGCAACATTGTTGAACCTATTCAGCGTTCTGAAATACTCATTTGAAGGGATACACACATATTCTGCACAGAATACAATTGATCCTGAAGATTACAAATCAGCAAGAGATAGAAAAACAAAAAGGTTAATCCCGGTGTTCGTAGATGAATTTTATAAAGCATATAGGGCGTGAAGGTTACAATACCTTTATAAATAAACTAGACCTCCACGACGATAGAAAGAGAAATTAAGTAGAGACAGACGATAGTTCTGTCAAAGGAGAAATAATTATGTTAGAGATTATCCCCGTCGGGGGTTTTTCAGAAATAGGGCGCAACTGCGTCGCAGTAAAAGTTGATGATGAGGTCGTAATTTTAGATATGGGCCTCATGCTAGATGCTTATATTGAATATACAGAATCAGACGACATTGAAGATGTCAGTACAAAGAAATTGATCGAAGTCGGGGCTGTTCCTGATATCAACATTCTAACGAAACTGAAGAAGTGTGTGGTAGGAATATGTGTCAGTCACGGTCACTTAGACCACGTTGGAGCAATTCCATACATCTCAAGCAGGTTTGATGCGGATATCCATGCAACACCTATGACTGCAGAGGTTATTAGAAATATTACTGACAGGGACAGAAGGCCTATTAAGAACAAAATAATAGAGCACGATGTAAACAGTAGATTCAAACTAACAAGAAAAATAGAGATTGAATATGTCTATATGACTCACAGCATTCCTCATACGGTATGTACTGTGATTCACACGCCTTACGGAAGTGTTGCGTACATCAACGATTTCAAGCTAGATGCCAGTCCAACAATGGGTCCTAAAAGCAACATCAAGCGCCTTAAGGAACTGAAAGGAATCAAAGTTCTCCTATTGGATTCACTTTATGCGCACGTTGATGGAAAGGCTCCGAGTGAGAAAATAGCTCAGCAGATGTTGTTTGACCAGTTGTTGAATACTGAAACAAATGGTCGTGCTGTTATAATCACAACTTTTGGAAGTCACATTGCCAGATTGAAAACTCTTGTACAGCTCGGACAAAAGATGGGACGACAAGTAGTCTTCTTAGGAAGATCGCTATCAAAATATGCAGAGGCCGCTCAAAATTCGGGTGTGTTCAGTTTTGAGGGGGTCAAAATTCTTGGCTACAGAAAAAAGATTGATGAATGGTTATCAAAGAATAATAAAGACTTCAGCAAATACCTTTTGATCATGACTGGACATCAGGGTGAGCCAAAAGCAGTTCTTAGCAGAACGTTAAACAGCGGACTTCTAAGATTAAAGAGAGATGACCTTGTTGTGTTTAGTAGTAAGGTTATTCCTGTTGATGTCAACGTTGAGAACAGAAAGAAACTTGACGACCATTTGAAACATAACCATATCAGAATATTCTCAGACCTTCACGTCTCGGGGCACGGAGCCAGGGAGGACCATAGAGATTTGCTAACTTGGCTTAAACCAGAGAACATAATTCCTCTGCACGGAGGAATGAGACAGTTAGGGGCTCTAAAAGAGCTTGCGGTTAACGATTTAAACTACAAACCTGAAAAAGTGCACATTCTGTACAATGGTCAGATTCTGAAAATTGAGTAAGGTTTAATTACAACCAGTGTAGAGTCTGCGCTATGCGCAGAATCCTAACTCTAATAATCGTACTGGTTTTGATGGCACCGATAGCACTCGCTGCACCCAACTATTGGGTTGTTGTTCCAGCTTCAGGAGAAGCTATGGATGTAGTGAATGGAGCAAACTTTGCAGCGAGTATGAAAGGCTCTGCTGCTGTAACTTTTGAGAGCAGGGAGTATGTTGATGCTATCGAGGAAGTAGAATCTATTGACCGTGATGAATTAGTTGCGGTTGTATTCATTGGGGATTCGGCTGAGTTGATTTCTGGTGATGACAGGAACGCGTTGGTTTACGACAATGTTGTGGCTTATCTCGAGAGAGAAGGGTTCACGATATCTTATGTTGATGTCGAGGACTGGAGACAGGCACCTACAACTCTTGTTGTATCTGATGAAGAGGTTGATGATTATCTGGAAGAGCAGGAATCTGAGGAGTCTGAACTGCCTCTCTGCTCCGCAGATGTCCAAAGATGTTGGGATGGAAGTTTTGTCGGTAGACAACCTGCTTTGGACTGTGAGTTCGCGCCATGTCCCCCTGGGCCTCAATCCGAACCAGAAAACCCGGAGAGAGTAGAGGACGTAGAAGAGAGCTCTCCTAATGTGTTTGTCAGAATTTGGTCGTGGTTCAGAGGAATATTCAATTAATCACTACTAACCAGGGAACACATTTATAAATGTAGGTGGACTTCTCGTCTTATGAACCTGAAGACTGCATACCTTGTTGCAGGGCTATCCGCCTTAACAGTAGCGGCCCCTGTAGAATCTCAGGAAACGCTGGAAGTGAGGCTCGGAACAGGCCAAGACCAGTTTGTTAGTCAGGACGAAGAATCATTCGTCAGGTATACTGGTGAGAACTTCTCATTATTTGGAAACATATCCAGTTTTAAAGAGCCAGAGGTTCAGGAGACAGAGATACGAGGGTTTGGGGGAAGTTACAGTTTCGAGAACTTTGGAAAGGTTTCTCTTGCTGTAAAACAGTCAGAAACAGATGATTACTGGAATCCTGTGGAAGCGGAGAGTCAGGCATTTTTAGGTTATGAGCGAGGACCACTGAAAGTTTATGGTGCTGTTGGAAACGGTTCTTTTGCAGACCTCAGTTATGATATAGGGAAGTTAGGTATCAATTTTCTATTCACAGACAAGATTCAAAAACTGGACATAAGAACACCAGAACATTCTCTAGACCCAATGCCAAGAATGAGATTCTTTGAAATAATGGACAGTAGAGGCGACACGCCACTACAATGGGATACTCCTGTCAGCGTAATGGGGGCGGGCATGTCATTCAATGGAGAAAAACACTCAGCCTCGTTAGGTTATAGGTCAGGGGACCAGTTCACATACAGTGGAAATGAGATAAATCATCAAGGAGCAAGTTTTTCATACTCTTTCAATGGAACAAAATTCAAAACAGAGACTGAAGCAGACCTGGACCTTGTGGGGCCCAAGCTGAAGGATATAAGAATAGCTCACAGTTCTGAATACGATGGAAGAGGGTTCCAGGCAAACATACAAGGGTATCTTAAAGGTGAATATGTACGATTCACAGAACTCTCATCAATGTACAACAAAGTAGGAACGGCGTTACGTTTAAGAGTAGGTCCTGAAGTATTTAGGGCGGGACCCTTCGCAATATTCGAAAGAGACAGGGAGTTACACAATGATGTTCTTCAGTATGGTCTATCGGCAAGACTGGGCTCATCAGAGTTTTTAGCAGGGTTGACAAATAAAAAAGTGGGAAGAACAAGGTTTCAAGAGGATGCAACAGGCTATTTTGTTGGCGCAAACCTTCCCTTATCAGATTCAATAAGTGTTACAGCTCATTTAGGAACAGAGGGCAACACAACAAATGTTAAAGGAGGCGCTTATGGAAGAGTTGCCTTCTCATACACAAGGTGATAATATGATGAACAGACGAGACATGTTACGATTAACTGCAGGAACTATTGCTGCTTCGTATACAAGTGGCTTATTTGCTGAAGTTTCAACACGCAGCCTTCCAGGGGTAAGCATGGGATATCACAATCCAGGTAAACTCCAGCCATTTGCATCCAGCTCATCTTACATTAAGCCTTATCTGGATGCGGTCAGAGTCGGAACCAGAAGAGTTGTTGAAAATGGGGTGCTAATCCCTACTGTCGCTGAGCAAGATGACCTTATTCAGCACATGATGGATGATTACGGACCTTACAGGATGCTGTTCGTGATTAATGATTTTGATGACAGTCAGAGAATGGACCCGGACCTTGTACTACAGATTACTCGAGAAATTATGGCCAAATGGAAGCCAAAAATGATTCAACCAGGAAATGAGGAGAGTAATTTTGGAGGAGCAACGCCTGCACAGGTCCAGACCATGCTTGCTGATGTTTACGCTTTAGCTAAAAGCATTGACCCTGAAGTAACTGTTGTTTCTCCTGCATTCTATGGGATTGGAAACGGAGCTGCTGAAACTCACAAGTTCTGGGACCTTATGGATAGAAGAGGGGGAATCGAAAGGCACTGCGATGTCCTTGGAACCCACGATTATACAGATGGTATGATGACAGAACTCCACGCAGCCAAACGTTCTGCCATGGGTTGGCAGAATGTTCCAATACATGTAACTGAGGCCAATACCCTGGGCACTTCTGAGAGACACGGTTACTGGTTGAGAGAGATAGCGCCCAGATTCTGGGATTCTATGCATGAGGACTATAGCCAAAACGAAACTCTTCCTGCCCAGACAGTATACATCTATCAGGCAAACTCCAAAGATGATTTCGGGGTCCTTTGGCATAAACATTATGACCAATTCGGTTTTGTAAATCCTGAATTTGAAAATGAGTTCCTTTCAGGTAAAACCCAGAGGTGGTATGGTTTGAGGAGTCCTGAAAATATTGACAGCACACCTGAGTTATCTGAGAAAATTGTAATTAGACCATCAAGTTCCAGACTCAAGCCCTCTCCTTAAAAAGGCCTGATAAGTTTTTTATACTGGGGCCCAGTCTTGTCCTTTAGGGGGTATCGAAATGCCAGAGAGTATTACCAAGGTGGAGAATATGAAACTAACGCTAGCGGAAACCAAACTATTGAAAGATACAACAAATATTGTTGCCGATTTGGTAACTGAAGTTAAGTTCAAAGTTACAAACAACGGGCTTGAACTGATAGCTATGGACCCCGCTAATGTTGCCATGGTAGTTTTCCGCTTACTATCAAGTGCTTTTGTCGAATATCAAGTCAAGGACGAGACCTCTTTAAGCGTAAATCTAAACGACTTGAAATCAGTTCTTAGAAGGGTTAAACCTTCAGACACTATGACTTTGGAGCCAGAGGAGAACAAACTCAAGATTACTCTGAAAGGCACAAGCACAAGAAAATTCCACATACCCCTTATAGA
Source organism: uncultured Methanosarcinales archaeon (assembly GCA_964589765.1). GTDB lineage: Archaea > Nanobdellota > Nanobdellia > Woesearchaeales > UBA525 > UBA525. The sequence goes on along the minus strand of CAZPUM010000003.1, from coordinate 39,441 downwards.
CATTGACGACCGTGAACAAAAAGTTCCGGATTTGAGTTTCACTGCAAAGGTCTCAACCACTTCAGACAGGTTTGCAGAGGCTGTTGAAGACGCAGATATTATTGGCGAGTCCGTTTCGCTTTCTCTTACGGAGGATTCTTTCATAATAAGTAGTTCTTCAGACCTGAGCGAGGCAAATATTGAAGTGCCCGCAGATGACACAACAAAGATTGAGGGTCCTGCTGACACTAAAAGTAAATACAGCATAGAGTATCTGAAGAGGATGACTCCTGCTGGGAAAGTTTGTGACAAAGTCTCAATCAACTTCAGCAGGGACTACCCTTTGAAGCTGGAATACAAGCTTGTTGACAAGCTTGAACTATCATTTATCTTGGCTCCAAGGGTAGATAATGACTAAGGTTCTTCACCTGACTCTTCACCGAAAGTGGTTTGATGAGATAGCCGAAGGAAGAAAGGTCGAAGAGTACAGAGACAAGACAGACTTCTGGAAGAGAAGATTGGAGAACAGGGTCTACGACGAAGTTTGGTTCAGAAACGGTTATACTCTCGACAGACCTTTCATGAGAGTTAAATGGAATGGCATTAGAGAAGACTCAGAAAGATACACCATTCTTCTTGGAGATATTCTTGAGATTAAGAATTATTAAAAAATTCTTACTTTTCAGTCTCTCAGTTTCTTGTAGCTAAGGTATATCACCAGTATCAGCTCTGCAAGTAAAACTATGGGGCGGAAAAACCTGTGTAAATCTCCGAAGTGCATCATTGTGGCTAGGAATATACAGAACAGTCCTCCGAGCATTATTCCTGTGCCTATCCACTCATTAATCTCCCCTTTCTTGACAGGTAGCCATAACCCAATAGCAATACCGATTAGTCCGAGTAGGCTGGCAATTATAAACGAGAAAAACCCGTGTGACTCTCTGGCTTTATCGTATTCGGCATGACACATCTCGCACTCATAGTGTGAGGGACATCCTTCTGAATCATACTTAAGGTCCATTCTTCCGTTGGCCTTTCGGCAGTCTTCGGCAGTGTCTTCAGGATACTCAATGTTGGTGCAATTCTCCCGTTCGTTAATTACTGGTTTTGGGTTTGAGTAATCACAATAATCGTCATAATCTGGTTTTGGGTAAACAGCATCTATGCTTGCGAAAATGAACGCAGCAAACAGCACAGCAACAACAAGAACAACAATGTACTTCCTAAAATCAAGACCTTTTTTCTTTGCCATGTAAGTCTTTGTATTAGTATAAGTTAAAAAGTTATGGTCCTTCTATTACCAACTTCTTATTGACTGTGTCGCAACGTGCTGTGTAAACTCTCCCTGGCTGAATTGGGTCTGTCCTATCAATATCTTCCCGACTACCACAGTCTCTGGATACTGAAGCTAATGTTGAGCAAAGATTAACATTCTTGATTTCCTGAAAAATATGATCGATTGAAACCTCTCGGGGGGATTCCATCTGAAATGTGGCCACACCTTCTTTTTTACCCATATTACACTCATCCCATACTTGAAACAGAGTTGCAGCGACAGTCACGTTATCGACTTTAAACCTAATTTCTGGGTTATCTCCGGGCAATAGGTCCTTTGCGTCTGTGTTTGTGAGCTTTGATAATGTAAAAAATATGAGTGCGCCGACTATTAATGCAACTGACAGATACACCACCACCTCAACAATCTCCATACTTTACTCAAACAGGTGGATTTCATAAGCGTTTCGACAACAATAAAAATAACCTGATTATGAACTATCAAATGAGATATGTACCTGTCATCATAGCACTGCTGTTTTTGACAGCATGTGCAACAGCAGAGGTTGAAACTATGTCAGAATCAGTTGTAATAGAAACATCCAAAGGAATAATTGAGGTGGAGTTGGATAGAGATAAGGCTCCAATAACAGTAGCAAACTTTCTACAGTATGTAGAAGAAGGCCACTATGATGGTACGGTTTTTCATCGCGTGATTGAAGGCTTTATGGTTCAAGGAGGAGGTTTTACTCCTGATGGCGCTCAAAAGGAGACCCGCGACCCTATCAAGTTAGAGTCAGACAACGGGCTGGAGAACAATCGCGGGACAATTGCAATGGCCAGGACAAATATTCCTGACTCTGCTACCTCGCAGTTCTTCATTAATGTGGCAGACAACGACTTCTTGAACTACCAGCCAGTCCCGGGGAGGGAAGGTTATGCTGTTTTCGGTAAGGTGACTTCGGGAATGGACATAGTCAATTCCATTGTTGCTGAACAGACAGGAACTAAATTTGGTATGCAGGACTGGCCCACTCAAGACGTGGTAATTGAGAAAGTCTACAAGAAGAGCTAGGTTGCTTTGTCAATAATCAGAACCAAGACCATTCCTATCAGAAATACGGCCACAGTAACGGCAGGCATTCCCCAGTTGTTCAGCACTTCTGTTCCTGGCTTTGCCAGGGCGCCCAACATAATTCCTGTTAGTGCTGAAAATGTTATGTTGTGGTATTTTTTTAGGAGCCACGCGAGTAACCTGCTGAACAACAGCAGTCCAATGATGGCTCCAACTCCAAACGCTCCGATGTATAGAAAGTTTAAATCTCGAATCTGTTCGAGCATGAATTCATACCTGCCAAAAATCAGCATCAGGTAACTGCCTGAGATTCCTGGGAGGAGCATTGCGCAGATTGCGATTCCTCCCAGCAGAGTAATCCATAATGGGTTTGGGGTTCCGACTCCGCCAAGCGGAGGTATTGTGCTGAGCCAGTACCCAAACAGAACGCCTATGATAATCGCAACAATTCCCACTAAGGAGTGTTTCTTGATGTGTTTGTACACAATCCATGCGCTTGCGAGAATTAAACCTATGAAGAATGCGAAAACCTGGGCAGGATAGTGTTCAATCAGTTTAGGGATAAACAGACTTCCTATGCCGAAAGCCAACAGTATTCCTAAAGCTAACGGGATGAAGAATTTGAATTCTATAGGTTTCCAGACCTTTTTCCACTTCGATTTTCCCGTTAACAGTTTTCCAAACTCTTTAATTGAATCACCGAGTTTTTTCAGTGCCCGGATTAGCTGGTCATAAATGCCTGTAATGAACGCAATCGTTCCTCCACTAACTCCTGGAACTATATCGGCAGCACCCATACAGAGTCCTTTCAGAAATAACCATAGTGTTTCTTTCATGATTTCCAACTCTCGTAAACTTTCTTAGATTCTTCTAGTATTAAATCAGCATCTTTTCCCCATCTTACATAGTTTGTGAATTCATCCTGCCTTACAAATTTGCGTTCCATACATCTTCCTAAAGCAGGGTCCTCAGTGTGTTCTGCAACCTCACCAATTTTTGCTGCGAACCTTAACTGGCAAACCTTGTTATCCCAATTTCCATCAGGCATTTTTTCTTCTGCAAACTGGTACCCTATCATAACAGGTTCAGAAATTCTTACAGTTCCCTCTTCCCAAACTTCCCGAATTACTGTTTCTTCAGGGGTTTCTTTGTCTTCAGGAGTTCCGCCAGGAAGGTGCCATTCCTCGCCACCTCTTACTATGAGAATGTTGCCTTTTTTGTCAAAACAAACGCCGTATGCCTGAGTTATGGGTTCTAAACCTTCATAGCTATTGGCCGGAATAAACTCTGTTCTGTAGGTTTTTTCTTCTACTGTAAATTCGTGCATACACTCAGACCTCAGAAGCGGTATTTATAGTTATTCAGCCGTGATTGATGTAGGGGGCGTGTTTTTCTTGTGCGGGTTTAGAAAAGGGTTTTATCGGATCTTCGATCCAACTTATGAAAAGTTCTCTGATGTTATACTTATCAGGTGCTTCAACGTAACCCCCAGGTTCTCTGGCTAAGACACTCCAGTAAGCATCACTTCTGGTGGTTGTGCAAGAAGTATGCGGTGGATAATCAACTGTAACGACTTCGTCACCCCAATGGGAAAGATGTTTTCTTTTCATTTTTTCTAGCTCTAAAGCTTCCTCGTTAATGGCTTCAGCTATATCTTCGAATCCATACATTTCAAAGAGTTCGTAAACTGTACCTAACCCTGGGGGAGATTCTTTTTTCCATGTTAGTCTACCTATCAATGGACGCAGACATCTCTTGTAGTAAGAAATGCTTTCTTCCTGGTATCTACTCACAACATTGCCGAGTCTCTCTTTTATTTCCCGCATGGTTTCTTCTACGCCTTGTTCTAGACCTTTTTCAAATTCTGTTATAACAGAACATTCAGAGCATTTTTTACTGCCTGTTTCTCTTCTATTTTGCATTTATTTTGGGAGTGGATATAAGGTTAAATACTTATCTAAACTCCTTTAAAAATGAGTTCAGAGTAGATACGCATGCAGAACATATTGCTGTATCATCCTATGCGTGTTAAAGAAGCTCGCGTTGAACGCTATTGCGTTTCTCATTACCATCAACCATTTGTGCTGTTCCTTGTAGAATAAGGGCAATATTACATACTCCAGTTTGTCGTAAAGCTCCTCAGCATCCGACGTGCTGTCGTTAAAGTCCTCAGTGTCTTCTGTTGGAACAGGTCCAATCTCCCAACCGGTCACCCCCTCAATATGTCCCTCAATCCACCACCCGTCCTGGATACTGATTTGAGGCACGCCGTTGTGTGCCGCCTTCATACCGGATGTTCCTGAGGCCTCTTTTGGTCTCATTGGAGTGTTTAGCCAAATATCAACTCCTGGAATTATCATCTGGGCTAAGTCTATGTTATAGTTAGGAATGTAAACTATCTTCATGTTCTCCCTTAGTTCTCCCATGTGCCAGTGGATTTTTCGGATTAGGTCTTTGCCTTCGCCGTCAGCAGGATGTGCCTTTCCTCCAAAAATAATCTGAACGGGAAACTCCTTTGCAATTCTTCTGAGGCGGGCTATATCTTGGAAAATTAAGTCTGCACGTTTGTATGTGGCGGACCTTCTGGCAAAGCCCACTGTGAAAACGTGCGGTTCTAAATCAAACCCGTATGTTTCGTTAAGGTGTTTGATTAGTTTATCTTTAGATGCGCGGTGCGCATGCAGTATGTCTCTGCTTGGTATTCTCAGAACATTCCTGAGTTCAAAACTGTCCTGTCGCCAGTTCACAATGTGTTTGTCAAACACTTCCTGCATCTCGGGGCTCGTCCAGGATGCGCTGTGAACTCCGTTTGTGATATTGCTGAATCTGTACCCTGGGAACAGGTGCTGGCTGACGTGCTGGTGCTGTCTTGCAACAGAGTTGACATAGTGACTCATGTTAAGCGCCAGTAAAGTCATGTTCAGTTTGTCCTGACCAGCGAAGTGCTGAATGATTTCAATCGGCAAGAAGTGGCCTATCAGGTCGTTCACCAGGTCGTAAGTGAACTGGTCGTGTCCTGCTGCTACAGGGGTGTGTGTTGTGAAAACACAGTGGCCTCTTATCTCATTTTTTACCAGTTCGGTACAAGCCTCCCTGTCGTTGAAGTCACATTTTACTTTTGTTGCTGAATCTCTGAACAGCTCAAGGGATAGTAGCGCGGCGTGTCCTTCGTTCATGTGATACCTGTTAATTCTGTCAAACCCAAGAGCTTTAATCATTCTGAGCCCACCGATTCCAAGAATAACTTCTTGGGCAAGTCTGTATCTTTGGTCGCCTCCGTATAAGTGGCTTGTCAAAGCTCTGTCTTGTGGGTCGTTCTCTTCAAGGTCGGTATCCAGGAACAGAATAGGAATTGTGTAGCCTGAGACTCCGATAATTTCATATTGCCAGGCCTGAATTTGAACTGGTCTGCCACTCATGTGGACAGTCACTCTTTCTTTCAAGGGTTCTCCGAGTTTTCCAGCAACATCCCAAGCATCATCAGTCTCTGACTGGTTTCCGTTTGGGTCCAAAATCTGTTTAAAGTACCCTTTCTTGTAGAGCAGGGTAACTCCTACCATGGGCACGCCTTGGTCTGCAGCTGCTTTGAGTGTGTCTCCTGCTAGAATTCCCAGGCCTCCGCTGTAAGTAGGAACATCTTTGTCGACTCCTATCTCCATTGAGAAATAGCCAATCTTTCGAGTGGCCTGGAATGTCTTCTCAAACTTTTCCCCCATGATAACAAAAATCTCTGACTCAGTATTTAAGGGTTTGCCATTTTGTCGTCGAGAAAAATATCCACTATCGAGTGGTGAGATACCAGGTGGTGCTCATGAAAAGATGTGCTCTTCCATTTCCAATGCAAAGTTGGTTGAGTTGCTTAAGAAGCTTTTTCTGTTCTGTTTGGCTCATTCCCCCGTGGAGAATCACGGTTTCAAACTTTGGAAGAGCTTTTTCTATCATCTTTCGGTCTCCAGACGCAACAATCTTATGTGTTGAGAAAATACTACTTACTAAATCCTGAACCAGGAAAGCTCTTTTGTTACCCAAGTGTATCTCTATGTATTTATCAGGAAGAATTTCATTTGTGATTCCTGCGTGCTCAACAGCTTTGTCAGGTAAAAGGATATACTTGGGGGTTTCCAATAATGGTTCAGGTGCTTTATTCTTTAACGGACCTGAGTGTTCAACTCTCTTCCATTCTGGCAGTCTGACAACACTGATGTCGCACTTCTTTAGACTGCCCAAATAGACATTAAGTCTGTTAAGTTGACCGTTGATGCTGATGAACTCCTTCTCGCAGTTCCAAGGTATCTCTTCTAGGAAAGGGGGCATTTCCATACAGATTGCTTCAGTTATCTCTGAGTAAATCTCGACGAACTTTTTCAGGTTTGGTTGGATTTCGTCGAGCTTTCTTTTTTTTGAGGATGCTGGTCTCTCAGGGTCCAGAAAAACAACACACTTGCCAACGATTTCTTTCTTAATCTGTTTGATAACAACAGGGTCCATTGCATCGCCAGGGATTAATACGACGTTTCCGGGAAAGTTTCCTCTTTTCAAGCGTTCTCTGTCGATATCGACAGCAATCACTTTCTCGGAACGTTCTGCGAAGGCTCCAGTCTGGAATCCCGCTCCAGCACCTATCTCAATCACAGTCTCTACGCCTTCGCACAATCTCTCTGCCCTGTAATCTGCCACCTCGTAAGGTGTCCCGAACCGAACATCGTTCGGATCAGTGCTGGGCAGTTCCTTCTTTTGTTTGAGGCGGGTCATGTGTTTAGAAAAGGTTAGTTCTTATTATGGGTTTTGGGAATTGATTTTTATACAATGATTTTGTGCTCTGATTATGAAAAAACCTGTTTTAGGAGCTGTATTTCTTGTCGTTTTACTAGTAATGGTTTTTATTTTTGACATCAGAATTCTACTAGAGTCTTTGTTACTCTGGGTGGAATCACTAGGAATTTGGGCACCCCTAGTTTTCGGTATCATCTATATTGTTGGGATAATCCTGTTATTCCCTGGAAGTGTTCTGACACTGGGTGCAGGTCTGCTTTTTGGTCTTTTTTGGGGAACAGTCATTGTAAGTTTGGCATCCACAATCGGTGCAGGCTTGGCTTTTTTGATTGGTAGGTATTTTGCAAGGGACTGGGTTGAACAAAAACTGCCAAAAAAGTTCGAATCTATTGACAATGCTGTAGGAAAAGAAGGGTGGAAGATTGTTTTTCTTACAAGGTTGAGTCCTCTTTTCCCTTTCACATTACAGAACTATGCGTACGGTCTTACAAAAATTGGTTTTTGGAAATACTTTTTCGCGTCATGGATAGGTATGTTGCCAGGAACAATAATGTATGTCTACTTTGGAACCCTGGCAGGGTCATTGGTAGAGCTTGACTCTGGACGCTCAAGCATGGAGTGGGTCTTTTTCATGGTCGGTTTAATCGCAACAGTGTTGGTGACACTCTATGTCACAAACCTTGCAAGAAATGCTCTTAAGAGGCATGTTAAGGGATAAGATATAAAAGAAACCGGGTGTTCGCACAATTATGAAGGTGGATTCTGCACAGAAAACAATACTAATCCAGGGCCTTTCACAGGCCGAAATCCTGGAAATTGTGAGCGACAGCACTGTGCAAGCAATTCTAGACAACCTGGCAACAGGTAAAAAAAGGTTCAAGGAGCTCTCAGGCCAGATTTCTGGCAGTACAAAGACTTTGAGCTCCAGATTAAAGAGGCTTGAATCTCTGGGCCTTATCAGTAGAACCTTACACGCTGAAGTTCCTCCAAGAGTGGAGTACGCGCTCTCTGAGAAAGGAATTGAGTTTGTACAGATTCTAAGCGGTCTCGTCGAATGGAATGCAGGATGGGAGTAGTTTCAACTGAACTTGAACTCTTGGGATTGTATTTATAAAACCGCATTTAACTGGTTAGTATGGCTATGAAACATATCACAGGAATTATGATACTAGCGTTGCTTGTGTTCTCTGCGTGTACGCAGTCACAGGTTCCGCCGGATTCGGGATGGCCCTCAGGTGGCTCTGATTTTGAAACCTCTGAGACTTTTACTCCTGAAGTTGACATCGAAACACAGACATTCTCATCCGAGACTGAACTGGCATCATTTATTGCAGAAAATCAGGGTGGAACCGCTTACGGTGGCGGGTTCGGACTTGATGTTGCCAGAACAATGGAAATGGTACAGTCTGTTTCCGACTCTGTTCCAATGACAGGAGGCTCAGCAAAGAATGATTACTCAGGAACAAATGTCCAGGTTGAGGGTGTTGACGAAGCAGACATCCTGAAGACTGATGGGGATTACATCTACACAGTTACAGGAGATACTCTGTTTATCATCAAGGCATACCCTGGTGAAGACGCAGAGGTTGTTGAAACAATCAAGTTTGATTCAAACCCGCAAGGACTTTTCCTTGATGGAGACAGGCTTGCTGTATTTGGAAACTTCTATGACCTCGACTACTTTGAAAGAATTGACTTTGTACCCAGGCAGGGCATGACTTACTTTGACATCTATGATGTCTCTAATCCCTCAGACCCTGAGAAATTGGAGTCATTCAAATTTGAAGGAAGGTACTTCCAGGCAAGGATGACTGGAGACTGGGTTTACTTTGTAACACTCAGCGAGCCTGAAGTCAGGCCAATGCCCATGCCAATAATCGTCAGGGGAGACGTGCTTGAGAATGTTGCGGTTAATGATATTGCAAGATACAACATTCCTTATGACAACCCCCAGTTTGCAACTATAAACGCAATCAACCTTGAAACTGAAAATATAGAATCCAAGACAGTGATTGTTGAAGGCGGTCAGAACATGTACATGAATCATGAGCATATCTTTATCGCTTCAACACGGCGTGTCAATGAGTGGGAGATTCAACAAGAGGTCACAATGGACCTGCTTGAGCCAAGACTAACTTCTGCTGATAAGGATTTGATTGAGAAGATTAAGGATGTTGACAACCTGGTTCTTTCCCCTTCCGAAAAAAAGAATAAAATTTACCAGATTTACAACAGGTATGTTCAGTACATGGATAGAGATGAACGCGAGGAATTTACTGACGAGGTTGAGTCCAGAGTTAAAGAAGAGATTCAGAAGTACGACACTATGGAGTGGACAGTGATTCATAAGATAAGTGTTGATGAAGGAGATATTGATATTGAGCGTTCCGGAAATGTTCCTGGAACTATCCATAACCAGTTTGCTATGGATGAGTATGATGGTGTGCTGAGAGTCGCAACAACAATCAATCCCTGGTGGAATCGCAGATGGTTCGAACCAGCAGTTGATGTGATTCAAGAAAAGACAGATGTTGAAATAACAAGAAACTCAGACCCAACAAACAATGTCTACACTCTTGACAGAAATATGGAGTTAATGGACGAGCTTGAAGGTCTTGCGCCTGGAGAGAGAATATTCTCAACAAGATTTGTTGGGGACAGACTCTACATGGTCACATTCCGACAGGTAGATCCGTTCTTTGTAATTGACCTGTCGGACCCCAATGATATTGAGGAGCTCGGAGAGCTGAAGATTCCTGGATTCTCCAGGTACTTACACCCATATGATGAGGACCACATCATTGGAATCGGACGCGATGCGTCCGACACTGGTCGAACAAGAGGAATCAAGATTTCATTGTTCGATGTAAGTGATGTGAATAATCCTGAAGAGGTCGCACAATGGGTTGCAAAAGACAGGTACAGTCAGACTAGCGCTGAATGGGAACACAAGGCATTCCTCTTTGACAGAGAGAAAAACTTGCTAGTGCTTCCTGCCTACTCGTACGATTACGAGGAAGGTTCGAGTTACAATGGAGCGTTAGTTTTTGATATCGATACAGAGGATATCGAACTGAGAGGTTTGATTGACCATAGCCAGGGTAGTTCCAAGAGGTATTATGGGCAGATGGTTGAGCGCTCGCTTTACATTGAGGACCTGCTCTACACAAAGAGCCCTAACCTGTTGAGAATCAACGAGTTGGACGACTTGGGCAAGGTAAAGAACATAGACCTGGAATCAAGCGAAAGTCCTTACCCTGTCTACTAATTTTTTATACTCCTTCTTTTTTCCTACTGTTATGAAAGAGAAACTACTACAAGCTGTAAAGATAGCATCTGCTCAGTACGATCTGGTTGTTCCTGATTTTGAGCAGATAGAACTATTTCCTCTTGAAGGTGTAAAACCCCATTCTTTTGAGGAATTTTTGATAAGAAGTCGCGTTCATCTATTTCTGAAACTTTTTATTTTAAACCAACTTGAAGATACTTCGTTTGTGCCTGCACATGAAGAGTTAATCAGGCACAAGATAGATGAAACAAAGTCTGAAACTGAAGAGGATAACAATTGGATTCCTATAGGTGACTTTGGTCCTAATATTTTTAACTGCGCATATTCGATTAACCAGCTTTTTGAAGAGTACCTGGAAAGAACGGCAGTTTCCGCTTTGCTGATTCGAGAAAGAGTCAAGACTGAAGGAGTGGGTAGAATTGGAACTGAAGGTCCTATCAACCTTGAGAATGAACTTGTCAATTTATGGGGTGCTCCAGAGATTTTCATTATGGTAAAACCAAAGATGGAACTCATCATAACAGATAAGGATGTTTTTGTAGACAAGGAAAACAAGGAACTTATTGAAAATGTGAAGGGCGTTGTAAAAACTCACAAAGAGCAGTTTGCGAAATTTGTTGAGAAATACAAAGAAACATGTGTTCCTCACGCGGTTTATGTCGAGTGGCTGATGAAGTGGTATCCTGGAAAGGTTCATCTTAGAAGTATCGAGAATCATGAGTGATTGCTTATTCCGTCGCCCGCACCGATTGAGTATGCGAAGAATGGAAGTATGGTTCTCTGGATTGAGTGTGGTTTTTTACTTCTTATTCTAGCCATCCCTTCAAACCTTTCTGGGTCTGCGATAATACTAACTGCCTTTTCTAAATCTCCCGTTTCAAGTCTGTTCATCCTGACTAATGAACACTCTCTTCCCGGTTTGTGGTACTCGAATGGTTGGTAAACGCCACCAACTTTCATCAAAAGTTTTCCATGAATGAACGGAATTCCCTTGTTGTTATTTGGTGTCGGGAGCCAGTCGATTGAGATATCATCTTTCAAAACTTCCATAATTTGGCTGTGGGTCTGCATCAAAACGTTTCTTGTTTGATACACGGCAGGATAATCATAATCCTCTTCTGGAAAAAATCTGAACGCTAAAGTTCCAAGAGGTTCTAATTGAGTGTTATTATGACAATTAATTGCGATATAGGATAAGTTTTCATCAATCCTTTGTAAATCCTCTAAATCGGCCATTCTTGGGCGGTCTTCAGCTTCACCAAATCTTTTAATTCCGAACAGTCCAGCAAGACGCGTAAACATTTTGTAATCTACGGGTGGAACTGGGAACCTATATTCGTCTTCCATGAGAATGGGAATTCTGTGTTATTTTTAATTCCTACAGTCACCTTTATAAATCGAAGCCGGTTTTCGTCTAATATTACCGACGGGTCCTATAGACAGAGTGGATGCCGGCCGCACTCGCGGTTCGCCAGGTAAGAAATGGGCGGGGACGAGCACGTTCTTGCTGGAGTTAAATCATGACAGAAGATGAACAGAGTGTCGAGAACCTAATGGTTCCGAATGAGGAGTATTTGAAGGCAGGTATTCATATTGGTACAAAATTCAAGACAAAGCACATGAAAAATTTCATCTATAAGACAAGACAAGACGGTTTGTCCGTTCTGAATATCCAGTCAATCGATGAGAGGCTGAAGCTTGCAGGCCAGATGCTTAGTAAATACTCATCTGAAGATATAATTGTTGTCTCAAGGAGAGAGAACGGATGGAAGGCTGTAAAGAAATTCGCAAAGATGACCGGAGCCAAGTGCTTCGCAGGAAGATACCCTCCAGGTATTCTGACGAAC
>CAZPUM010000003.1:0-27193 GCA_964589765.1 uncultured Methanosarcinales archaeon | reverse complement strand
CCCTGAGCTTCGTGTTTTTACGGAAGCAAAAATAATGGTTGTCACTGATGTTTGGCCTGATAGAAACGCCGTTCAAGACGCAATCAAAGTGGGAATTCCAGTTATTGCACTTTGTGACACAAACAACCAGGTTAACAACATTGATTTGGTCGTACCTTGTAACAACAAAGGTAAGAAATCGCTTGGTTTGGCATTCTATTTGCTGACAAAGCTTTACATGGAAGGTAGAGGCCTGAAATTTGACGGTACAATAGAAGACTTTACTGCTGAGTAATTTCGCAAGTGCCAAACCACTTGTAACGGTTCCTTGCAACATAATCGTATGCGAGGTCTCTTATTTTTTTAGGTATTATTTTTGCAATCACAGTTGTTTTGTAAATCCCTCCGACATGCTGTCCGATTCTGATAAGTGCATCAGATTTTGTGTGTGACCCTTCTGAATCCTTAAGAACTATAGACTCCAGAGGGTCTTTTTGTGGTTTAAACCTCAACCGATTATTTTTATCTATTTTTTCCAGAAAAGATTTTGAACGGTCGCAGAGATTACAGATACCGTCATAGTACACAACAGGTTTATTCATTTGTACGGGTAATCTCCTCTTCTATCTCTTTAATACCGCTTTCAACTATTCTGAACATTACCTGTTTATCCTCGGGCAAAGAACGATGTTTTCTAAGAATAGCCGCACGATTGCCTCCCGAGAACCTCCTGATTTCAATCAGGCACTTGCTTGCGTAACGCAAGATATCTCCGCCCACGATTTTAGTCTGCCCTTCATTGTCTAAATCGGCATAAACCTGGTTTGTAACAATCACAGGAATCTTCTGTTTGCGGGCAATCTCTGTCAACATGCTTAACTGTAGTCCGAACTCTCTGTTGACAGAATAGACATCGCGGTTCTTTCCGAGTTCCAACCTGTAAAGCATCGCCGCGCTGTCAAGAACAATCAGTCCGATTCGTTTTGGGTCGACGAGCTCTTTCAGGCGTTCAAAAGCTTTAGCCTGCTCGTCGAAATCAACAGGACGCAGGAATATTATCTGTTTGGCTGCGTCCTTGGTTGCACAGCCTGCCAATTGTTCGAAGCGGTTAGCTGAGAAATTACCCTCTGTATCGATGTAAATCACCTTTTTATTGCTTGCAAGAACAGAGTTTACAATACAGAGCAACACAAGGGTGGTTTTTCCGCTTCCTGGTGGGCCGTAAATAGTTGTCAGAGCATCTTTTTCGTACCCGCCCTCTAGGAGCCAGTCCATAACTGCACTGCCAGAGGGAATTTTTCTTTCCATGAGTGTGAGAATAGGGGGTGATTTAATTGGATTCCGGAGTCTCTTCTTCAGACTGTTCCTCTTCTTCAGGCTCGGGCCTTTTAAGTAAGGGGTCAGCTTCGTGTTCTGAATTTCTCCGGTCAAGTTTAGCAATTCTTTGGTCTAAATCTTCTAGGAATGCCTGCTGAGCTTTTTTCTCTTCAGGGGTTGTTTTTACTTTTGCCAACTCAGGAGCTTCTTGTTCGGCAAACTCTCTTTCACGTTGTTCACGCACCGTTTCAGGGATCTCTGGATTATCAGATACATCAACAACATCCATGCCTTCGAGAGGTTTTCCTTTCGCGTCTTTCTGCTCTTCTGAAACATCAACAACATCAAGGTCTCCAACCTTGTCAGGAACTTTGATACTTTTGAAAAGTTTCTTTATATCTTTCTCTCCTTTGACCTCAAAGTACTGGAAGAATTTTTCGGAGAGTGAAATTTTGTAGCTTCTACCAGAGGGTTTCTTGTTGAGGAATCCTAATTTCTCAAGCTCTTTGATGTGCTCATAAGCGTTACTTCCACGACTTTCAACAACCTCTGACTGTAGAATATTAGGATACTTGAAAGCGATCACTGCAAGGGTTTCCATACATGCTTTTGACAATTCTGTATCGGCAACTATGTTGCTTACCAAAGTCAGGTGTTCATTTCTCACGGCCATCTTCCAGACATCACCTTCTCCCACAATATCTATGGCGCAGTCTCTTGATTCGTAATCTTTCTGTAATGCTTTCAAAGCTCTTTTGACTTTGGCGTTGTCCAGTTTTGATAGTTCGGCAAGCTGTTCTATAGTCATAGACTTGCCACTGCTGAAAAGAAGTGCCTCAACCTGATGCTTTGGACTGCTCATGCTATCTGGTATTTGCCATCAACCTCAACAACTTCACCTTTCTCAACAAGATACGTCAGGAATTCTTTAAGCTGTTCTCCCAGGATTCCTGTTGATTTTGAAATCTCTTCTTCAGTTTTAGGGGTTTGCTCAAGTGTGAGTCTTATTGAATTCTTTATCAGCTGGTTCATGGCAACAACCATGTGTTTTTGACTTCCTTTTGTGCCTCGAAGCTCTTGTGCCACTTCGTGAATCTTGCTGAGTAAATCGTTAAGCCAGTTTGTTAGGTCTCTGCTTGTCACATCCATGTTGTCAGGTTCCAGAATCTCAATTGATGAGGGACTGAAGTTCATACAGAGCCAGGTGAATGTCTCTAGTTTATCCACTAAAAGCTCGGCTTCACTGAAAGCGCTGAATATGCCATCTTCGTGCTCTATAGCCTCTTCTCTTTCCTCGTCTAGAAAGATGATTCTTTCATCCTTCTTCAGGTTCTTAACATACTCGTCAAGTGATTTTTCAACATGCTCTTTGGGTTTTCCAGCAACCTCAAATGTTACGATGGCATGTACCCATCCCTTCTGAAGTTTCTGGCGAATCTCTGAATCTTTCATGTTTTTCGAGCCGTCGTTGTGCTTATATACTTTTCTCGTCTCGGGACGCCTGCCAGAAGGCCCAGGAACTGGCGAGAACCACGACAATTCCGAACCCTGATAGCCAGGGCAACGTGTTTGGCTCGTTTTCGTACACAATCTGGCCTGTGATAACAGGCGTGGTGGTATTTTCCAAAGGCGTGATATTCATCACGGGTTTTGGTGGTTGAACCTCCACTTCTTCCTGAACCTCCTCAATTATCTCTTTAACAGACTCAGTTATTGAAATCAGTCTAACGGCCCTTTGGCGTGCTCCGCACTGTTCTGTTTCGGCTACAAGCCGAACCTCTGTGCCGTTAGGCGTGGTGAATGCGTGGTGTCGCATTGTCAGTGTGTCTCCGTATGAGAACACTTCTCTGTCAACGGAGGCCTCCCACCACGCATACTCTTTTGAAAGTATTGTGAAAGTTACAGTCTGTCCAACCTCGGCTTTGGTATTGCTTATTGTCAGCAAAAGCGTGTCGTTACAGAGTTTCTCTGTTGAACCTGATTCCTGAACCTCTTCTTTAGGTGGTTCTAAGACTATGCCTGGTGTCGGGTCTGTGATTTTCCATTCAGACTCCCATGTCAATGATTTTCCAGCAACAAAACCTTCTGGTGCGGTGTACCAGGTTCTTAGTAGTGTTTCATTACAGGAAACAGTTATGTTATCGCCAGTATTTCCAAGACCGTTGCCTATGGCCTTGCCTATAGTGTATATTGTGGGATTTTTCAGTTCAAGGTATGGACTTTCATCTTCAACTATCAGAATTATTTCACCTCCGGTTTGAAACAAAACTAATTCGTCTGAGTATTTGCTGTCTGTTATTGTGCATCCTGAAAGGTTTTCCTTTCCAATTAACTCTACGAATTCAAGCAAATCATCGTTTCCTTCAGCATCAAAGTAAACTTCGGATATTTCCAAGGCGAAGCATGACTGGATAAGCAGCAGGAACAATAACCATCTCATGTGATATCTGTTGGTTGTCCCTTAAGAGATGTTTCTGTGACTTATCCGAAACAGTTTCGGCCGACGACGGAACGCTTATATACTGTTTTAGGAAAATCTATATGAGGTGAGTGTTTGCAATTAATCTTTCACGGTGGCGCGCAAGAGGTTGGAAGGTCCTGTGTAGAAGTAAGAACGGGAAATGACAGATACCTTTTGGATTGCGGGTTGAAGTTTCACGAGGGTGGTTATGATTATCCTGCGAAGGTTTTTCAGTCCGAGGCCATCGATGCGGTATTTATCTCTCACGCACATCTTGACCACTCAGGTGGTTTGCCTTTTTTCGAACACTACAAACTGAACTGCCCTATTATAATGACTGAAGAGACAAAATCCATGGTTAAAACTCTTCTTGAAGATAGTCAGAGAATTGCTGATTTCAAACATATGGTGAAGGCGTTTACTGATGAGGATTTAGAAGAGATTTTTGATGAAATTCGGCTTGAAAATTTTGACACGGAGAAAAGGTTCAAGACAATCAAATACAAATTTTTGAACGCAGGCCATATTCCTGGTAGTGCCACAATAAAAATGGAAACTGAAAAGATTAGCCTGCTGTACACGGGTGATTATCAGACTGTGGAAACCAACCTGATGCAGGGCGCAGACCCTCATACCTGGGGGGAGGTTGATGTCTTAATCACTGAGTCAACATATGGTGATAAGGACCATACTCCCCGAAAAGAAACTGAGGAAAATTTTCTGGATAAAGTCGAAGAGGTTCTTGCAAGAGGGGGAAGAGTTCTTGTCCCTGTGTTTGCAGTTGGAAGAGCCCAAGAGATACTGTTGCTTTTGTCAAGAAGAGAGTGGGATGTTCCAATCTATATGGATGGTATGGCCAGAAAGATTACAAAATCAATCTATCAGGGTAACAGTCCTTACGTAAAAGGGCGTAAAAAGATGCATGAGATGATGGATAATATTTACGGAATAAAAAACAGAACGAAGCGAGAAGCTATTGCTGAAAAACCAGGAATATTTGTAACAACATCAGGCATGCTTCAGGGAGGTCCTGCAATGACCTATCTTGAGCATCTTCATTCCGACCCCAAGTCTGCCGTTCTTTTGACAGGTTTTCAAGTACAAAATACGAAAGGTTGGTATCTTAAAAACAAGAAGACTGTGAAGTTCCAGGGCCAAATAACGGAGGTTGCTTGTGAGGTTCAATCGTATGAGTTCTCAGCACACCTACCTATGTCTGAAATTCAAAGAGTTGTAAAATCTGTAAAACCCAAAGTGCTGATTCTTATGCACGGTTCTCCTGAAGGTATCCAAATTTTGAAACAGTGGGCGGAAAAAGATTCTGGTTGTAAGGTTTATGCACCTCATGTGGGTGACCAGATAGATATTTCTGATGATGGAAATGTTAGTCATATGCATCTCTATACTGCGGATGATGGTTACAAATTCCCAGATGAACATCAGCATAAGGAGAAGCCGGTTGTTGCCTATGATGACTTTTCTTGGAGCAACAGGTAATCATCTCTCATCTGTTGTAAAATATCTATGAATGGTGTAAAGTTAAAACCCAGATTGAACATCTTAAAACTGTTCAAGTAATCTTTTTCTGGTCTTCTTATGTTATCAGCAAATGCTGTGATATCTTCAGGTGTTGCTTCTACGACTTTGCCTCTAGCTCCAATGACATACTCCAATCCTTTAGCTATCTGGAACATGGATGGTCGGTCATATGACGCGAAGTGGAAAGTTCCCGTGTGTCCTAGTCTGTTAAGAAAATGAATTCCTCTTGCAATATCATCCGCCCAAACAATTGATCGCCTGTAGTTTTTGTCTGCTTTGTAAATCTCTCCTTGTTCGATTCTTGTCAGCAAGTAGCTGAATTTTCCAGGTCCGTTGTAACCAAGAATCATTGGACACCTGACAATTACATGATTTGGATTCCACTTGGCAACATCCTCTCCAATCTTTTTTGTAAGACCATACACATTCAAAGGGTTAGTTTCAGAGTCCTCATCGTAACTGCTTTCATTTTTTCCATCAAAAACAAAACTGGTGCTGATTTGAACAAGTTTTGAACCCATGTCTAAAGTTGTGTTGGCCAGGTTCCATACTCCATCGACGTTTGAAAGAAAAGCTTGTTTTACATCTGCTTCAGCAGGGCCGGGTCTGGTTACTCCTGCTGTATTAATCACTATGTTTGGGCTGTATGACTCTAAAACTCTGAAAACATCTTCAGCATCGGTGATATCTATCTTTATTCCGTCATCTTCAGGATTTCTTGAAGCTTTGATAACTTCATACCCGTATATTTCTGAAAACCACTTGCTGAGTTTCATGCCCAAGAAACCTGTGGCACCGGTGATCAGTACTTTGCCCATGCGTTGGGGAATGATACCTGATATTTATACCCGCCGATACTTTCTCGTCGAGAAATAAGTGTGACCATTTCGGAATGATAAGAAATGTTTTTATAGCGTTCGCGGTGCGCCAGATGTAGAAATGGGGGTGAGTGCGACAGGTCCGATGGACGTCGTAGATTAAATGGGGTTCCTAGACTTCCTAAAAAAGGATAAACCGGCGACACAAGATAGTTCTCCGCCTCCTGTTGATGCGCCAGCACCTGCTGCGCCACCTATGTCTATCGAGACGCAGGAAGAGTTGTTTGCTCCCCCGAGCCACTTGACACCTCCTGTCTCTCCAGAAGAGGAGAAAGATGCTGTTGAGCACGCGCAACCTGGAGAGTGGGAGATTGAAGGAACTCCGGCAGTAACGCCTCCTCCTGTTGATACACCAGGAATAACTTCGCCGTTTGAGCAGTCGGTACCGACAGGCAGTTCTCCTGGTGTGTATGAAGATGTCCCTTTGCCACCACCTGCAATGCAAGACCCTGGGTTTGAGGAAGCTACCGGTGATATTCCCGAACCCTTTGATGACTTGCCTAACGAGCCCACGCCTCAACCTGATGAGACTGCTCCTGTCGAGCCAGTTGAGAAACCTACAGTCTCTGATATAGAACTGCCTGACTTTACAGATGATGACTTTGATATGTCTGAGCAGGAGAAGGTTCCTGAACCTGTTGAGGCGCCTCCAGAACTGGTTCCTGAGGAAGAGCCCGAGTCTCAGCCAGAGTCTCTTCCTGAGCTTGCTGAGGCAGAGCCTGAGGAACCTGATAACGTGCCTCCTATGGAGTACCACAAGTTTGGCAGTCTTGAGACTGCTAAGTTCATAGGGAGTGATGTCTGTTTTAACTTGGAGGATGATGTCAAAGAGGTTCGTAAATCACTACGTGCAGCGGACAATGCCCTGCTTGATGCTCTTTCATACCATGAACATGGTGATGAGAAATTACTGAAATTAGCAACCACCGTCAATGATGTCCAAGAAGGTCTGATTGACCTGGACGCAGCCTTATTTGAGGAATGAAAAAATGGAAAATGTGCCAATTTACGTAAAAGTTGACCGCTACAAAGAACTAGTGTCTGTGCTTGGAAAGATAGATACAAAACTGAAGAGTGTTAACAAAATGATTGAAGATATTAACGACCTAAAGGCGAAGGAGGATGAACAGATTCGTGCCTGGAACGAGAATCTTGCCGATATTCAAGGCAGATTAGAGTCCATAAACGAAGCATTCCATCAGTGATAACCATGGGACATTATTTCATCAGAGTTGAGGACGCGAAGAACCTGCGCAGAAAGGTTCTGGAGAGCAGTAAGGCTAGCCTGAATGTATTGAAAGGTTACCAGACACTGCTTAAGGTTCGCGGAGAAAAGATGACTTTGATGAAGAATCTCAGGGCGAATTTAAAGGAACTGTCTATTCTTGTTAACAAGGTTGATGAGATTATGCCTCATTTGACTAAGCAGGAGATTGCACAGTTTTCCGACAAGAGTCTCGGAACTGAAACAAGAAAGAGTCCTAAATCTTCAAAGAAACGCGGTGGCAGAAGAAAGAGAACCCCTGCGTTGCCTGCTCTTAAGGATGAGAAAAAGGTTTTCATCGGTGTTCCTGGCGAGAAGAAACAGCACACTCCCAAGAAAGCTGTTGTTCCTAAGGAGCCAGAACCCCAATCTCCTAGGAGACTTTCTGAACTGGACGCACTCCAGAAGAAGATGCAGGATATTGAGAGCAAACTTGGAACTCTTTAATCTTAATATTATTCTCAATTCTAATCAAGACCGAGGACTGGCGAAACCGAACGATGTGAAGGTTACCTTGACAGTCTGAGACAATGACTGACGGAGGAAGTCCTAATCCTTATCTTTAAAAGCCAGTTCTCTTCACCAATTATAACCCGTGGGGTTGCCGGAGTGGTCAAACGGGGCGGACTCAAAATCCGTTGGCTCTTGCCTACGCAGGTTCGAATCCTGCACCCCACACTTTTTATATGGTGTATGTCATAATTTTTTAATGTGTGATTTGGAGAAAGTGAAGCAGAAAATAATGAACGCTTCTCCTGATGACGTTGTTTTTAAATCTCATTTTGATTTAAGAACAAAATCAAGACCTATTAATAGAAAGATGGTTTTAATGTACTTGTGTAAGCCGAATAATTTGTTTAAAGTTGAAACGCAAGGTTCATACTCACGGGCTGGAATGAGGATAGAAAATGGCAAAAAGCAATACTCAAGTAGTTTATGATTATGATGATGATTTGTTGTTTCTGTCTAGAAATCGTCCTGTTAAGGCTTCTATTGAAATAGGAGGTTTTGTGCTTGATATTGATAAAAAAGGGTTTATTTCAGCTTTAGAAATACTTGATGCGTCAAAAAATTTAGGGGTTTCTAAATCTAAGCTCTCTGCTTTGACCGGTGCATCAATGGTTGTTAATTACAAACCTGATAGTGCTATTGTTTTGTTTTACCTTAAATTTGAGGATCACGAGGAAAAAATTACAGTTCCCATTTCTTTAGGTCTGGGCCACGCAGATGTCCAAAAGAAAGAAACTTTCGTCACAGCAACTCTTTAGTTACCACTTTCCCGTAGTTACAAATAGAAAGTTTTAAATACGAGAACTGCTGATTTAGGGCATGTCGCTGGCAAACTTGACTGAAATGATAAACGACAAAGCTCTTGAGGGTATTGTCAATCTACAAACTAGTTATTCTGGTGATGTCATGTCAGAACTCTTCGATGGTTCAACTGCTGATTGGCGGGTGTCTGTGTGTGCTGTTGGCGCAGGAGTTTTCTACGCCAAATCGATGTACAAGCTTCTCAGAGGTGACTCTGAGGCATCTAGAGAGTGGTTTGCCAAGGCCTCTGTTGTGGCCGGTTGTGGTGCTGCTATCTACTTATTGGAAAAATATGTTTTTTAATAAATTGCCACTAAACAGTAGTTACAAACAGAAACATTTATAAATAAAAGGCGCATATCTTCTGTTATGGTAACTGCAGAACAGATGTTTGGGGGACTATTCGCGCTTACAGTTCTAACTGCGGGTGTAGTCGGATGTAATAATCACCGAGAAAACCTCAGGGAAGAGAACCAGCGCCTGAGACTAGAAAAACAGGTTGCCGAGAAACGAATGGCAGTACTGAACAGAGCAAATGAGCCTGTTCAGGAGCAACCCGCGCTTGTTCAGGATGTCAACTTTTGTACTTCCGTAGGTGACCTTAGCGTTGTTTACAGTCCAAGTATGAATGGTTATGTCGGAACTCTCTCACAAGGATTGTTCTTCTCACCCATTGAGATTCCAAACACACCACAGGCTATCGGCCCATTCAAGCAGATGATTGACACTGAATGTGTTCAGCCAAACAGCTGTCTTGTCAAAGCCACAGGAGTCTACTCAGATAACAGCGATGTGTTTCTGGTAAATAGAATCTATGAGATCGATGCTGTCCAACAGCAGGTTGTTCTACCATCAAATTTACCTGATTCAATCAGGATAAAAGGCGATGTAGTAAGCGTCCAGCGTGTTGGTTCCAAGCGCGACTTTGATGTTCTTGTCCAGTTTGACAGTATCTCGCAAGAGCTTCCTGGGACAAACTACAAAGTTGGAGCCACAGAGTATTTCGGCACCAGTAATGAGACTGATTTTAACGGCGACAGAAAGCGTCTATCAAGATGCGAACCAGGAAAATGCTACGTTGAAGCAACCTTGGTCGCAGATGGCGATCAGCCGTACAAGTTCGCATCTGACTTGACTGTCAAGAAGAAGTGATTCTGCCTTGGATAAAAGCCAAGATGCGAGTGTTGGGGTCAGGGCCCCCACCGTGCGAGCATAGAAACAACTGCTGTTCCAGTGGTTCTCCGCAGATTCTGTCTTGGGACCTCCGCTGTCGGTGTCTTAATTCGGCACTCATCCAGTATCTACGCTTTCTCTTGATACATGAGCGCCTAGGTTTTGATTAGGATTTAGGAATATTATTTGCCGTCACAGGGGAACGGGTGTGGGGAGGTGGGCGGTGTAATTTTGTGTTCTGAGGCTAAGCTATATATACTCTAAACTAACGTCTTTTATTATATGGAAAAAGATACGGCGGTCCTTTTGGTGAAGGTGCTCGCTTGGGTACACATTGTTTTCGCGGCTCTTGGTATTATAGCCGCGTTTGTAATGATGTTTTTCGGTCCAATCTTCTTCGGCCTATTTTTAGGTGTTGAAGGAGCCGAACTACTTGGTGGCCTAGGAGCGGTCTTCTTCATAGGACTCGGACTATTTACTTTGGCGCTGAGCATTCTGCAGATTATCGCAGGAGTTCAGTTGCTGAAGTTCAAGAACTGGGCAAGATGGGTTATTTTCATCTTAAGCATTCTTAGCATTTTGAGCTTTCCAATCGGAACTGCGGTTGGAGTTATTGCTATCTGGGTGCTTGTTGCGGACGATAACGCAAAGAAACTGTTCAGTTAATCCTTTTTTAGATATTTTTTATCTTTCAAAGCATCGGGCAGATAGCTGTTTGTACTGTACTTTTCATACCCTTCTCCATAACCAATATCTTTCATAATTTTGGTAACTGCGTTACGCACGGCCATTGGAATAGCAAGGTTGCCGTGCTCCTGAACATCTGCCAGGGCCAGGTGGTACGCATCGTATGCTGAACGGTCTTTCTTGCAAAGAGAAAGATAAGCACAACCGTGTGCAAGGTTAATCCTTGCCTCTGGCAAGCCAATGATTTCAACCGCACGAAAGACTGAGTCAGCCACAACAATTGCTTGCGGGTCCGCAAGTCCTACATCTTCGCTTGCGAAGATAACCATTCTTCTGGCTATAAACTTCGGGTCTTCGCCCGCCTCAATCATGCGCGCCAAGTAATACAGTGCTGAGTCAGGCTGACTGGCACGCATGCTTTTGATGAAAGCACTTATGGTGTTGTAGTGTTCCTCTCCGCCTTTATCGTAGCGAATCTTTTTCTGAAGAGTCTGCTTTAAATTAGAAAGAGTAATCTCGCCATACAACTGATGAGTGTTCTCCAACACTGTCAGTGCCTGGCGAGCATCGCCATTTGAAGCGACCACAAGCCAGGCCAGGGATTTATCATCTAGAGGAATATCCGCTCGGGAAATTATTGTTTTGAGTTCAGATTCTGAAAGAGAGTTGAGCGTGAAAACTCTACATCTAGAAAGTAAGGCAGAGATAACTTCAAAGCTGGGATTCTCCGTTGTTGCACCAATCAGAGTTATCTCTCCACGTTCTACGAAAGGCAACAAATAATCTTGTTGTGCTTTGTTGAAGCGATGAATCTCATCGATAAAGAGTATTTTTGGTTTCGTACGGTACTCCACGACCAGTTTTATGTCTGCTTTTCCTGCGGATACTGCGGATAACTCGAAGAATTTAGCACGGAGAGCTTTTGCGTAGATTCTGGCCAGGGTGGTTTTTCCAACCCCTGGAGGGCCCCACAACAAAAAAGAGAACAGTTTTTTCTCCTCAATAGCTTTAGTTATAGGCTTGTCAGTACCGACAAGATGCTCCTGGCCTACAAATTCAGATATCTCTTTAGGACGAATCTTGGAGGCTAATGGTTCTGTTGTGTCTTCACCAAGTGTTTCCTGCATAATCTCGGAAGTTGCCCTTAACTTATATACATAATGAACGTGTGGCCACTGTTAAAAAACATTAAAAACAACAGAACTTTATTTTCTGTGTGGCAACTTTAAATCAACTAGAAAAAAGAATCAAAGAACTGGAATCAAGAGTTTCAGTTCTTGAAGGCGAACCCAACATAGAACCCGAAAAAGTTTCGGCAAAATCACCTAAGGCAAAAGATGGTGGGGTCAAGGTGGAGAATCTTGGTTTCAAAATATTTGGTGGAGTTGGGTTTCTGTTGATTCTGCTTAGTCTGTTCTACGGGTACAGTTATGCTGTTGACCAAGGATATCTTGGGGTTGTCGGTAGAATAGTTTCTGGGATCATACTTTCGGCCGTAGTAATTTCTGCAGGTCAGATTTTCAGACACAAAAACTACGACAGGTTTGGTCAGTTGCTGATGGGGGGAGGGTTCGCTCTGTTGTACTTCACAGTTTACGCTATGTATCACTTTAGAGAGTTCAGGGAGGCTCTTGGAATCTCGCTTGCTCTCGACGTTATATTGCTGTTTGTAGTAATTGTGCTTGCGATATGGCTTGGTTTGAAAATCAACTCAAAAATCATGACATTTTATGCGTTTATACTTGGGTACATTACTAGTATTGTAACCAGTTCGGTTGGAAGCCATCAGATGCTAATATCTGCATTATTACTAACAATAGGTTTGGCTTATCTTCTTAAATGGAAGAAATGGGGAACCGCTCTATATCCATTGGGAGCGACGTATATTGTCTATCTGTTCTATTATTTCTCGAATGGTGTATTTAATAGAAATCCTGGTGAGGCAGTCACCGCTTTTGTTTATCTATTAATTTTCTATGTTCTGTTCCAGCTTTTGGCTTCATTTATGAGATATGATGACAAGAAAGTTCCTGATGTTGTTGTAGCAACAGTTTCATCAGCTTTGACTTTGTTGTTCGGTCTTCCTCTGTTCTATGCTCACTGGGATGCTACTAAAGGTCTTTTTGTATTTGTTTTGGCCGTTGCACACATGGCTCTTGTACTCTTAAGTAAAGCCAGAGAGAAAGAGTACCTTGTTGATACCCATGTTAGTTTGGGAATTGTAATGCTTCTTATTGCGATACCGGTTCAGCTAAACGGGGAGTACATAGCTTTGCTTTGGTCGTTAATAGGGTTGTTCCTGTTTGTTGGAGGTTTGCAAAGAGAGATTTTAGGAATCAGGATTCTTGGTTATGTGGCGCTACTTCTCGCTTTCGGTAGAAGTCTTTTAGTTGACACATGGTCATTGGATTATGGTTTTAGAACTGTGAGTTTTGTTTTGACAACGGCAGTTTTGGTTTATGTTGGGGTTAAACTGTGGATAACAGAGACTGAAACAAAAGAGGATGTAAAAAATACTTTGGCAGGAACTTTCCTGGTTGCCACTTTCCTGATGGTTCTGATTTTCGTGCCGATAGAGGTGATGGACAAAACAGGAATGTTTGGTCTGTTATCCAGTGATGGAAGACTGGTGCTTCTGTCGGTTGTTTGGGCGGTTTTTGCTATTGCCTCAACAATCACAGGATATGTATCGAGAATAATCACTATGAGAGTGTTGGGTGCTATTCTGTTCGCAATTGTCGTGCTTAAGATTTTGATTTTTGACCTATCGAGTCTCGATACTCTTGCTAGGTCTGTTGTAACTATAATTGTGGGCTCTCTGGCACTGGGCGGTTCTTTTGTGTATGTCAAGAATCAAGACAAAATCAAGGAGATTCTTGAGAGGTAGCACTGGACATTCACTCCTATCTTTTTTATTTGTGTTATTCTAAGACATATTATGTTCACAGTCCGTTGCCCTAAATGTCAACATGACCAGCTCTACCAACCTCAGAAAGGGTTCATCACTGAGAAATCCAAGCGTTGTGTCTATTGTGGTTCAACTTTCAAAATTCATTCTAATATGAAGCGCTCAAGAATTGTTTGTGAAGGAAAACGTGAGGAGTTCAATACGCCTCTATTCTAGTTCATCCGTTCTTCAGGAGTTAACATGGAATATAGGTTAGATACAAGTTCTTTTCCGCCAATATTACTTTTCGCGTAATCCAAACAGGTCTCACGAACCCTTTCCCATGTTTCAACAGGGTGCTCGTTATGGCGTAGCATCTGCTTTAGTTCGGTCTCTGTCTGTAGGGCTAATTCCAAATCGCCCTCGGCAAGACCAACATCGTTACATGCTCTACCAATTATTGTCATCAATTCCCTGCCCGCAATAACTTCCCAATCGTACATATTGCAGGGATTCTCGTGTGATTGATAAATGCTTCTATGTTACCATATAGAAAATAATTTAGAAATACAAAGGGTTATAAACAACTCCAAGACACCTATTTATAGACGAGAAAACGGTGGTTTCTAAATGTCAGACGAATTACCAAATCAGCCAGCAGACGGAGAGGCAAAGGAAGAACAGCTTTTGATAATCAAACAGCCCATCGATGATGAGCTCCAGAAGTCGTATTTGGACTATGCGATGTCAGTTATTGTTGGACGTGCACTCCCTGATGTGAGAGACGGTCTAAAACCCGTCCACAGGAGAATTCTATACGCTATGAACGACCTCTCTCTGAGATACAACCAGTCTCACAAAAAGTGTGCGCGTATCGTTGGAGAGGTTCTTGGTAAATACCACCCTCACGGAGACCAATCAGTTTACGATGCTCTCGTGAGAATGGGTCAAGATTTTTCACTGAGATACCCTCTTGTTGACGGTCAAGGAAACTTTGGATGCTTCACAAAAGACACTAAAGTCCAACTGGCAGATGGTCGTAAGCTTTCTTTTGAGAACCTGGTACGTGAGGATGCGGAAGGGAAAATTAACTACACTTTCACAGTCGACAAAAATGGGTTAGTGAAAATAGCACCTATAAGAAAACCTCGCGTCACAATTAGGAACGCTGAAATCATGAAAGTTGTCCTTGATAATGGTGAAGAGATTAAGTGTACTCTCAACCACAAGTTTATGCTTAGGGATACTAAATACCGTGAGGCAAAATATCTAAAATCTGGAGATTCCTTGATGCCGTTCTATTTAATGTTCTCAGACGAAAACACTTGTTCGAAACCAGAACTTGTTGGCTATCCAATGATTTTACAGCCTAAACTGAACAGGTGGGATTTTGCCCACCACTTGGCTGACAAGTATAACTTAGATAATAATGTATACAATAAATCTGAAGGCAGAGTCAGACACCACAAGAATTTCAACAAAATGAACAACAACCCTGACAACATACAAAGGTTGGGTTGGAAACAGCACTGGAAACTACATTCTAATCTCACAAAAACCAAACACGCGGAAGATGGAGATTATGTAAAAAAACTTGCAGAAGGGCGTCGGAAGTATTGGGGTGATGAAAAAAATCGCCAAAAACAATCTAGTAGAATGTCTATTAGAAACAAAAAGAACTGGGAGAACCCAGAATATAGGGTGAAAATGTCTGCTACTCTGAGCAAAGTCAACAAAGAGTATATCAAAAATCACCCTGAGATGTTTGAGATTCTCAGTAAAAGAGCTACAAAAACACTAAAAAATCTTTGGAAGGATGCTGACTACAGAAAAAAGAGGAGCGAACTGGTTGCGGAAAACAACAAAAAAAGAACTACAAATAACACTGGCAAGAAAAAATTCCTTAAAATTTGTAAATATGCAATCGAAAATAAAGGCACATTAAATCCTCACATTTATGAAATGTGTCGTCATGAGGTGTATCCTTCAGGTAATGGTCCTCATTGGTGGACAGGAGTATCATATTTTGAAAATATGGATTCGGTTGGTCTTGTCAATGAGGTATGTGAAAACCATAAAGTTGCGAGAGTGGAATTCTTTGGGGGGCATGAGGATGTGTATGACCTTACAGTAGATGGTACTCACAACTTTGCCTTGGCGGCAGGAGTGTTTGTGCACAACTCAATCGATGGAGATCCTCCTGCAGCCATGCGTTACACTGAAGCAAGACTACACAGGGTATCTGATGAGATGCTTCAGGATTTAGACAAAGAGACCGTTGAAATGACTGAAAACTTCGACGGAAGTCTCACCGAGCCATCCTGTCTCCCTGCGAAGGTTCCAAACCTTCTTGTGAACGGTTCCAGCGGAATCGCAGTAGGAATGGCAACCAACATTCCACCACACAACATGAAAGAAGTTGCCATGGCAACAATAGCTCTGATTGAAAACCCTGAGATTGAAGCTCTTGAACTGGCGGAGGTAATGCCAGGACCGGACTTCCCCACGGGAGGAATTATTCAGGGCCGTTCAGGAATACTGCAGTACTATACTAGTGGCCGTGGCAAGGTCATCATGCGCTCTGTAACTGAGATAGAGACTACAAGTAAGGGCAAGCGCAGGTTAATAATCAAAGAAATCCCTTACATGGTCAACAAGGCTGATTTGATTCAGGAAATTGCAAGGAACGTCAAAGACAAAAGAATAGAAGGAATTTCAGACATCTTTGACGAATCCGACAGAAAAGGGATGCGCATAGTTGTTGAGCTGAAAAAGGATGCGAGTCCAGAGGTTGTTGAGAACCAGCTTCTCCATCATACAAGAGCAGTCACAACCTTTGGTGTAATCATGCTTGCGCTTGTGGATGGACAGCCAAAAGTTATGGGTGTCAAAGAGGTTCTACAGAACTATGTTCAGCACAGACAGGTAATTGTCAGAAGAAGAACTGCCTACGACCTGAGAAAGGCTGAGGACAAGGCGCACCTTCTTGAAGGTCTTGTGATTGCGCTTGACCACATCGATGCTGTCGTAGAACTTCTGAAGGCAGCAAAAAACACGGAGGAAGGACGTCACGGTCTGATGGACACCTATCATCTCAGCGAAAAACAGGCAAATGCAATTCTTGAAATGCGCCTGAGCAGACTTACTGGTCTTGAACAGTCCAAGATTAAGAGTGACCTGGAAGAGACTCTCAAACTTATCTTGGAGCTAAAAGAGATTCTTGCGAGCGAACAGAAGATTCTGAATATAATAAGAACAGAACTCACAGAGATTATTGATAGATACGGTGATGAAAGAAGAACAAGAATTGATGATGCTGAAACTTCTAACATAGATATAGAGGACTTGATTGAACCCGAAGAAGTGGTTGTCACAATCAGTGATCAAGGGTACTGTAAAAGATTGCCTGTGGATACATACAGGAGCCAGACTAGGGGTGGCAAGGGGATTATTGCGGCAACCACAAAAGACGAGGACTTTGTCAGACATCTTTCTGTTGTTAACACCCACGAATGGCTCATGGTCTTCACTGATGCAGGAAAGGTTTACTGGACTAAAGCATATAACATTCCCGAATCAAGCAGGCAGAGTAAAGGAAAGCCAATTATCAATTTGATTGGAGTGGAACCTGGAGAAAGAGTTAGAGCACTATTCCCAGTCAAGGAGTTTTCAGAAGATAGGTACCTTGTTTTCGTAACGAAAAATGGTACTGTGAAAAAAACAGTCTTATCAGCATACAAAAACATAAGACAGAACGGAATAAAAGCAATCAACCTAGGAGAGGGAGATGCGCTGGTAGACGTTCTGATGACAACAGGACATGACACAGTTCTAATAGCAACAAAGAATGGACTTTCAATCAAATTCCCCGGTGCCGATGTAAGACCAATGGGAAGAGTCAGCACAGGTGTGAGAGGGATAAGGCTAAGAAAAGGAGACTTTGTTATCGATGCTCTTGTTGTACGAAGAGGAACATCAATTCTATCAATAACCGAGAACGGCTACGGAAAGAGAACCGACCCTGGGGAGTACAGAGATCAGAGCAGGGGCGGTAAAGGCGTGATTAACATAATCACATCAGAACGTAACGGGAGGGTTGCGGGTGTAATGGCTGTCCGAGAGGACCAGGATATCATGGTAATAACCCGCAAGGGGATCACAATCAGAACCCCTGTGTCAGGAATCCGAGTTATCGGCAGAAACACACAAGGGGTCAGGATTATGAACCTGAAAAAAGATGATAAAGTTATGACTTGTACAAGAATTGATCCTGATGTGCATGAGGGTGAAAGTGTTAAAGAACCCAAGCCTCCAGAACCCAAGGAAAAACCTGAGGAACCTGTTGTAAGCGAAGATGTCCCTGAAATCGCTGAAGCCCCTCCAATTGAAGAGTCCGTAACAGATGACGAAATAATTGAGTCAGAAGAGATTGAATCTATCACTGCGCCTGTAAAGAAAAATACAGAGTCGCTTGACTTAGGCGAGATGACTGTTGCTGAGGCAACGATGCAGGCTCAAGAAGAGGTTATGATGGATGAGCCCACCGCACAAGAACTTCTTGAGGATGAGAAGTCCGAGTTGGATGAGGTAAAGGATATCCTAAAAACCTTTAGGCGAGAATCAGAGTAGGGTTTTCAACAATCTCTTTAAGAGAGACGCCTCTCGTTAGCGCTCTGGAAACCAACCTATAACCCCTTGAATACGGTTCGTACCATAACCTCCCAGAAACTTGGTTACGCAGCCATCTTCTTGCTGAAAGATAGCCTTGTCTGAAACTCCTCTCACGTTTAGCGCGTTCCATTGAACACGAAACCTTGAAATGGTCAGCCACACCTTCATCAACCAGAGTAAACCCTTTAACTTTGTTTTCGTAAATTTCAGGATTAAACTGAAAAAGTGCTGTATGTCCCAATTCGTGAGATATGTTGTGAAATAAGGAGGGGTAATCAAATCTTTTCTCTCCATTCACTAAAACCAGCCCGTTTGGTTTCACAATAGGGTCGAAAAGAAAATCTGAATAGGTAAATTGCCCCTTCCATTTTGGATAGTGTCCTGCAAGATTTGGTTTAGAAATAACTATTCCATGTAACTCTCGAATCATTTCAATAGCTTCATCAGCTGCTCTTTCAGCGTGTGGTTGAGTCTCTTTGAAATAGTATTCCTCCATAAAGTAGGGTTTTGGCTAACGTTTTTAAGTTAGTAAGGAGAATCATTAGTATGAAGGTTAAGTGGGAGTTTTTGGCGCTCGCAATAGTGATGATTGCCCTGTTCTGGATTAGAATGTCTATTGCTGAGAGCACGGAAAGTCTGAGTTACAGTTCTTATATAACTGTGCGCTCTGTAGAACACATTCAAGAAACATACAGGCCGTTGACAGAAGACCCTTTGAGCGTTTTAGTTTCTGAAAGGCTTGGAAGTCCAATACACGATTACATGTTGGCCGTTCTAGTATTGATTTCAACAGCGGTTTACAAAATTATTCCTAACCTATTCTCGACATTAATTCTAATACCAATTTACTTTCTAACTTTTAGTCTGACAAAATCAAAATCTTTTTCGATAATGGCCGCTGTTCTTGCGGGAACTGGGCCTTGGGTTTTCTCCAGTTACTTGAACACTCCTAGTCCGGTTCCTTTGGCAACATTGTTGTTCCTTACTATTCTTTTCATGCTTAATGAGCCGAGTAAATATCTCGGGTGGATTGTGGGGCTGACAATCATATTGACTTTCTTACATCCTATTGTTTATCTTTTGGCTTTGACACTGATCGCAACAGTTATTCTTTTCAAACTTGAGCGTTTTGCGGTTGACAAAAGAATTATGGAGGTGTTTTTCTTTACATTATTGTTATCTCTGTGGTTCACAATATTGGTTTACAAAGAGGCTTTGTTCTCAGATGGAGTTAGAATTCTTTGGAGAAACCTCCCTGCTGAGTCAGTTGATATCTTTTTTGGGAATATCGATTTTATAAGCATGCTTTATGGTCTGGGCGTGGTCACATTCCTGTTTGGTGTTATAGGGATTTATCATGCTCTGTTCGAGTCCAGAATAAAGATAGCTTTCCCTATTTTGGGTGGCGTTTTGGCTTTAACTATCACTTTAATCTTTAGGGTTGTTGAGTTGAAAATAGGGTTTTTCTTGCTATCCTCATTATTGGCAGTACTAGCAGGGTACGGGTTGTTTATCAGTGCAAAATATGTTGCTAGGACCAAGTTCCCTTGGGGGGCTTATCCCGTTGGGGCTATGATAATATTTTTGTTTCTTTTTACAGCCATTCTTCCTGCGCTGGCAAACGCTCAGCGTACCATAAGTGATGCGCCAACTGCTGAGGATATCTCAGCATTTGAGACGCTGGGCACTGTGGTCCCGGAGAACGCAGTTGTTTTAACAATTCCAAGAGAGGCTGCGGCTGTTCAGTACTATTCAGGCAGACGCACTCTGTTAGATGAGGATTACCTTTTAATGGAGAATGTAGATGAACTGCTTAGGGATGTTGACTCTGTGTATCGTGCCAGGTTCACTACTAAGGTTGTTAACACAGCAGATAAGTGGAGGTTTGACTATGTTTTGTTCTCGAATAGAGCAAGAACCATGTATGACCGCCCGAGACTCGCGGTTGAGGGTTCTGAATGTCTTGTGAGAACCCCTTTAACTGTTGGAACCAGTGTTTACTCAGTTGAATGTACGGGGGTTTCTCGATGAAACAGAAAGTTCTTGAAAAATATGCGAGAAATTATGGTCCTTATGCGGTAATAGCGGTTCTTTTCATAATCGCTGTGATTCCTTTGCTTTTAAGAGGTTCAAACGGAGACCCTATAACCCCTGGCATTGAAAGTTATTCTTATCTAAGGCATGCTGATTTGATTAATCAAGGAATAATAGGGTATGAACCGATATCCAATGAACCTGTTTTCCTTACGCCTTATACTGCTTTGCTTGCTCTTTTGGGGTACTTTGGTTTAGCTTGGGCTTTAGCTCCCCTTCTTGTGGGGTTGTTTATTCTTGTACTCTACATTTTTTTATCAGGAGTTGTTAAGCAGAAGTTTGTTATTTTTGTGACTCTGGTTGCTTTACTTTTGTCTCCAACTTTCAGTGTTCTGTCAACAGCACACTCTCCAATAGTTTTTGCATCTTTGTTCTTACTCCTGGCTTTGTTGTTTTCCAAAAAATCACTTCCTTTAACTGTTGTGACTATAGCATTAGGCACCGCAACTGACCCTCTGTTAGGAATAATTATGACTCTTTACCTTTTTGTTGTCTTTGTTAATAAAAAGAATTTTGTTTCGGCATTAGGTGTTCTTTTGGCTTTAGTAATACCTATACTTTGGGAGGTTTTGTGGGTTGGAAGAGCAGACAACATCAGATATCTTATTCAGTTCGCTCCTATGTTCTTTGAGTTTGGTGCCCGGGGAGGCATCAGTCTATTCTTTATAGTGTTGGCAGCATTCGGTGTTTTCACAAAGAGAATTCCTTTCAAAAAGCAAATTTTCTGGTCTACATTGGGTTTATTGTTGGTTAGTATGTTCCTTCCAATTTTGATTCCTGTAGTTACAATATTTTTGGCATATTTGATAGGTTACGCGGTTTTTGATCTTTTTGTTGAGCCGTGGAATTTGGACCTGCTAAGGCATTTGTCATTAGTGCTTGTTTTTTGCATAGCTTTCCTTTTGGTTGCAGTATCTGTGAAAGACCGTGCGTCGGAACTTCCAGATTCAGTAACTGTCGACAGGATGGTTACCATAGGTGTTGAGAGTCATGAAGGTAAAGTCTTAACCCATCCTTCCTATGAACCCATTGTGATTTACTATTCAGGTAGAGAAGCTACCGTTAACTCTGATTCGTCTGCTGAAGAAATTAGGAGAGCATTTTTCACAAGACAGCCGGAAATTTGGTATATGTACTTAGAAGAAACAAGCACAGGTTTCATCTATGTTGACAAGCACACGCGCAACGATATTTTTTCAAGAAGCGATGAGGGTATTCTTTTCATCCTATTGAACACCAACAGGTTTGTTCAGATATCCAAACAGCCAGACAGCAGTGCCTGGTACTATATACCTAGGACTTCCGTTTCTTAATAAAGTGGGACAGAGTCATTTCCTCAGTCTCGTCTCTTTCAAGGTTTATCTTTCCCATTTTTAGATAGACTACCAATTTCTGTTTAATTACACGTTCAAGCTTTCTTGCTGTCTCAATATCAGGCAATTTACTTCCTGACTCATAGTGTTGATACGTGCTGGCCTTAATGTTGAGTTGCTGAGAGAAATCTTCAACAGTCTTGCCAATTTTTTCACGGTATGTTCTAAGTATTTTTGGAGTCTCTTCTCTGACTGTCTCAATCATTTCTGGCGTATCATCAATTTGCTTGAATGTCCGCCCTAGAGGTTCTGTCTCAATCTTTCTGATAAAAGTTCCCATGTCTCTGCACGAACTGCACGCGTTAATCATTGTGCCCTCTATTCTAATTACAAACAAAGCATTTGGTTTGCCACACATGTCACACTCCATCTTCACACCTCATTATGAGTATATGTAGTTCCTGTTTTCCCATCATAACAGGATGCCTCTCTAAAACTTTGAAACCATAATTGGCAGCCACAGGTTCTACTTCTTCAGGCTTCGCAGAAATTATTGTGCAAGTCCCATCTGGTGAAAGAACATGCTTTGATTGATTGAAAAGATCATCCAGTTTTCTTTGAACCTGTTGAGGACTAGTAACTTTTCCACTTGTTGGAGGGTACGTTATGATTGCATCTATTGAGTTTTCTTGAATTTTCAAGTCCATCCAGTCTACTGGAACTCTCGATATGTGGATTGTTTTTTCAATACCTGCCAGTTTTGCATTTTGTTTGACCGCCTTCATATCGCCATGGGATTCAGAGAAGGCGGTAATATCTGCGGTTCCCGCAGACTCTCTTTGCTTTCTCCAAGCTGTCCAGTTCCTGCTGAAAGCAGGCATTCTTTCGAAGGCAAGGTTTTTCTCGAACCTTCGCGGGCTCGCGCCCGTCAATCGCATCGCAAGTTCAATCACCAGGGTGCCGTCTTGCGAAATAGGGTCCAGAACCTTATCTTTAGAGTCGATATCTGCGTAAATTCCTACTGCAGCGGCAACGGTTGCTCGCAGAGAACGTCGGGACAGCATTATTCGCCAATCTCGTTTAATAAGCTCTTTCCCGACCAAATCAACACCAATTCGTACTCCTTTCTCAGTTTCACACCCGACAATTAGGAA
Organism: uncultured Methanosarcinales archaeon; assembly: GCA_964589765.1. Classification (GTDB taxonomy): domain Archaea; phylum Nanobdellota; class Nanobdellia; order Woesearchaeales; family UBA525; genus UBA525. The sequence continues at coordinate 4,465 of CAZPUM010000003.1, read as the reverse complement.
GTCTGGCTGGGTTAAATCCACTTTTCTGCCGGTTTTGTTGTAGAACCAGCCCCCAACCCCCTCCATAATCTCCTGAGATAGATACTCTTTACAGCCGTGTGCAACAGCTTTGAAACTCGAACCCTCTGGAATAAGCTCTTCGAAACCTTTGGGTTTAACCTCTTGGAGTTCATCCAGTTCCTTGACAGAGGCGATTTCAACCATCACTCTCAAGGGAACCTGGGCCTGATACGCCAGTATTGCGGCGTTATTCTCGTCACACTCGAGAATCAGAATGTTTCCCTCTCTGGTTGCTTCAAGATTTGTCAGGGTAGCAATCTCTTGTAAACCTGCTATCTCACAACCAGGATCAGTGGGCATCAGAACTCGCATAATCGAGGGGTAATATTCAGTGTTTATATGGATATTGAGGGAAAGCTTATATACAATTGGCCTCGACCAGATATAATGGTGGGGCCCGGGGACGGACTTCTTTCGCTTGCAAACAAGCATGTACACCTATCTGAAAACCTTTTCAGTATGTACCAGGTGAGTCAGGAGCCACGTCTGTTGGTTAGAGCCCTTGAGCACTGTCACAGAGCGATTGAGAACGCTTTTGAGGCTGTGTTGAAAAAAACTGGCGAAATTGGCGGTATTGAAAGGTTTTCCCAGATGGTTGAGGAAGAAATCAAGGTTGATGGCGCAAAAGAAGCGATTCAGCTCTATACTGATATATCTTATCTTCTGGAGGAATACCAAAAATCTCCTACTGTTTTTAACAGGAAAGGAAGGTTTGTTATAGCAAATGATGAATACGATTCTCTTACGGAAGTATCTGATAAGACTGTTTTCAGAGCAATGAACATTGTAAAAAGATTTGTTTATGAAGCAGGGAAAAGTACAGTTATGGGTTTGGTTACAAGGTGATGAACAGTGATGGAAAAGATGAATGAGGCGTTGGAAGAGTTAAAGAGGGTGGATCATCTGATTTATGTTTCCCTGAAATACACTAGAACAGTTGATGTAATAATTAACATTCTGAACAGAATGGTGGACGCATATTCTTTTATCGTTGATGCGATGATAATTAACGCCACCGAGCAAGACAAGATTAGCACAGAGCCTGAAAGTGCGATTGAACGTGCTGAAGCCGTGAGAAGCATATACAGGAATGATGACTTAATCACTGACAACATAGGGCTCTATATTCTTCTTAGAAAACTACTCCGCGCAAGGTATATTGAGCGGGAGAATGAGTACAGAAGGCATGTAACAATGAAGACTGTCATTGATGGTCGTGAGGAGATTGTCAATATTGACATTATCACAAACTACTATCTTTTTCAAAGAGAGTTTATCATTCATGTGAAGAACATATTGGACGGTAACATAGAGATTGAACTTGAGGATAGGGAAATGGGCATGCCACCAGAACCTGAGTGGATGCATGAGCCTGAAGAATCACCCGTTCTTGAGACAAAGAAAACTACCAAGATATCGACAAGAACTCCTCCTACAAAGCAACAGGTGAAAGTCAGGCCAATTACCAGTGCTCCCAGAAAGAGAACGCCTCGTCCCAAAAAGTACAAGATTCAGGTGCCTAAAGAAGAGAACGCGATTATGCGACCTCCATTTGAGCACGATCCAAAATACAACCCTGAACTTCGTGAAAGACTGGCAAAAGAAAAGAGAGATGCCGAGGCGTCTAAGAAGCGAGCCGTCAGGAAGAAGACTGTCAAGAAGGTTGTGAAGAAAGTTGTTAGGAAGAGATCAACACGAAAGAAGGTCGCTCGAAAGAAAGCATCCAAGAAACCCAAGAGGGTTGTCAAAAGAGTCGTCAGGAAGAAGACTGTCAAGAAGGTTGTGAAGAAAGTTGTTAGGAAGAGGTCAACACGAAAGAAGGTTGTGAAAAAAAAGGTTGTAAAAAAATCTTCCAAGAAAAAAACAGCTAAAAAACCAGTCAAGACAACCCGAAAAAAGGTTACCAAAGCGCCCAAAAAAAGGTCTATAGTTAAAAAATTCAGTCGGGCTGTAAAGAAAGTGGTCAGGCGCTGAAGGGTACTGACTGGGCGAGTGACCAGATACCCAGTTCAACCTTGCCTTCTTGTATATGCTTATGAATGTGAGGTCTTATAAGCCATTTTTCATTTGTTTTAATGTGAACAAAAATTAGTGTCAGACTTGGAATCTTCTCGAACTCAGTCCAGTTGTCTATGAGAAATTGTACATTATCTTTTGTGTTAAGTGTTGCGACAACTGTTTCCCCTTCTGTTGAAGGAAGTTCAAGTTTATCCATAGGAACTCCTGTAACATTTTTGTATGTGTATTTGAAAAAGATTTTTTCTTTAGACTCATCTATAGATACTAGTTTCTTTTCCATGATGTCTTTATGCTTGATGTAAATCGTTAGCCACTCACTCAAATTCACCGAAAACCCTCCAATGAACTATATACGGAATTAAAACTCCCAAGCCAAAGAAAAGTGCGAAACTCCAGGCCACACCTGGCTTAAGTTCTGTAACTGATTTTGCAGCCAAAAGAATAAACAGAGAAAGTGCCATGGTTGCGACCACAAGAACAATAGTGCCTACATGATGATGGTTTCTATTAAGCCTTAAATCATGAATAACATGGACTAGAAGTAGGCCAATAATCGCCCCGACAACAAATCCTAAAGGCAAAGAGAAAACGGGGCTGGCCAGGGCCACCAATGGAAGGAGCTGAATAGTGAATGCCACGCCACCTGCTGACAGAACTATGATAACTGTCCAGAATATTGCGTGCTCCAGCAGTTTCATTTTGGTGTTTTTCTCAGCTCTGTGGAGTATCTTTTTTGTGCTCTGAATCTCTTCGTCAGACCATCCCTTTCGTTTAAGCTCCTTTTCTCGCATACTCCAAATCTGAAAATGGGGTTTAAAGCAGTTTCGTTCCGACCATACATTTTTATATGTCAGTTTCATGATTTATCATGAGGTGAGTATGGTCAGGGTTTTGGGACTTGTTGCGACAATCCTGCTAATAGCAGGAATACTTAGTCTTTTTGCTCCGCCAACAACAGGTCTGTTTCTACTGCCCCTCGTGGCGCTGGCGCTTTACACAGTGACGACATTGCTCGCCAGTCCAACAGGGATTATGCTCGGGCACAGAAACCTGGTGGCCGATGCTCTCGCAGTTCTAGGTTTCCTATCGCTAAGCCTTTACACCCTTGCTGATGAATCATTAAGGTGGCTGGCAATTGGCTTTGTTTTAGTGTTTTTATCGGCGGGTATTGCCTCCAGAAAACCTGAGGTGAAAAGACAGAGTCTTTTAGGAGCTTTCAAAATCAAGGGGGGGTCCTCGGTGGCGATAGGGTTATTGACGGCAATAATGCTTTTTGGTCTTTATGTGGTTTTATTCCACCAGGCGCTTCTCTGGGTGATGCTATTCGCAAGCAGTCCTATAGCGGTTATTGTGCTTTCAGGAGTTGTATTGGTGATGATTCTTTCTTATACAGGATATCTTGAGGCTGACTGGTTTTTTGAGGCTGCAGAAGGAGCGCATCAGTTTGTTGAAAAGATACTCCGGATGTTTAGGGATAGTGAAACTGTCCTTTTGGGAATTTCTGGAATTCTAATTCTTTACTATACATTCTCATCCCTATTGGGTTTACCTTGGTTATGGGACCATTATGCTGTGGCTAAAAACTGGATGGAAATCTCAGTGATAACCATCAGTGGTGTTGGAACTTTGTTCCTTTCTATAATTCCATTGTATATCTGGTACAAAATATTTGTAATCAGGATGGCAAACTCTTCAGAGCACCTTCCTGACTGGCCCCCCTGGCTAATAAGTCTATCATCAGCGGCCATCCTTTCAGTTCTGATACTTCCAGTTCTGACGTATGTGCCAAGTTTTTTTGGTGTACAGCTATCGGCAGTGGAAACTCTTGGCAGTCCAGGTCATCAAACTCTTGCCCTGTTTAGTTCTTCAGTTCTGTTCTTGTTGTGGGTTGTGATTACCTACTCTGATGAATTCCTTAAGAGAGTTTTAATGGCAGGCCCCTTCTTTGCTTCAGTACTGGCGTTTGGGGTCTATGTGTACAAGAATTTTGTGACTTTATTCCTTGACTACGCAAACGAGTTGTTTGTGTTTGTCGCAGAAGGCACTTATGTTGCCGCAGCGATGATAATGGTGCTTTTTATTGTAAGTGTGTTGTTCTTTGTTTCAGGATTTCTGAGCTTTTTGTATGAAGTCTGGAGAGACTGAGACTTCATAACCTTTTTAACGGTCTTAGGAGTTTCATAAAGAATGAAGTTAGTGTGTATAGGGGGCGGAACGGGTTTGTTCTCTATTCTATCAGGTCTCAGACGATATGCTGGTCACGAGACGGTCTCAGCAGTTGTCAGCATGATGGACAACGGAGGAAGCACTGGCAGGTTGAGGGTTGAGTTTGGTCACCTTCCTCCCGGAGACTCATCGCGTTTGAAACGCAACAGCGGACCGGCTG
>CAZPUM010000002.1:30844-82909 GCA_964589765.1 uncultured Methanosarcinales archaeon | reverse complement strand
AACGGGCAGTACCCTTTTCATCGCAGATTCTGAAAGCTCTATCAGTTTCACAACATTACAGGCGATTTCCAGAAACAGTACTGGCGGAACAGATGTTGGAGCAAATGACTTTGAGGAGATTGACCTTGTCATGGGTACTGAGAACTTATCAGACAGCGTAAACAGAACATTCACAGTTAGTGGCGTACCAGATAACCTAATGACACTAACAACATTCAAGCAGACAATCAATAATCTTCCATACATAAACAGTTCAAATACAGCCAGCTTCAAGACAGGAATTCTATGGGATTACAGTGATGGCGGAGACTATTATGACCAAAGCCAGGATATTGTGTTTGTGACACAGATGAATGAGTCAATGACAGGACAGTACGGTACCTACGATTACGAGATTGCAATCCCTGCCACTCTTCGTGATTACGTTGCCGGCGGGACAACAGTAACAGTATATGTGGAGGTAACATGAGGCAAATAATACTCCTGGGGATTTTGTTAGTTCTTGCCGTAAGCGTAAGCGCTGCAGAACCTCCTGTACTGTTAGGATTAAATGAACCCGTACCAAAAGTACTCACAGTACAAGATTACATTTTTGTTCACGAGTCTGACATAGAGATTAAGGACAAGATACACATATCTGTAGATACAGAAAAACTTGAAAGAGTCAGCATATTAAGTGAAGATGATACTTTCAGATTTATTGGGGACTTAAGACCTGTTTTGACATTTACACCACAGATAGCAGGCAATTACAAAGTTGAAGGAGTCACTAAAGAAGGAGAGATTGTAGAATACTCTTTCACAGTGAGAGATAAAGATATTCCCTCTGCAACATCCGTTCTTGTAGAACCTAAAAAAAGATATGGCCAATACATGGCGCCTTCAGAAGTTCTCACCATAAAAAATAGGGAACGAGAGGATGTTTTTACATATACAGAGGTTTTCAACAAAAACCTAAGCAACGACACCAAACCCACCACAGTCAGGATAAATGAATCACGCTATGTTGAGTTGGAACCACAACTTAGAAAACTGAAAAAAATAAGACTTGAAAATGTTACAATCAAACCTGAAACTGAACTAAAGATAGATGAGAAAATCCCTTTCCTAAATATCAGACTCAACGGAAAACAACCCGTTGATGCTTTCGCAATAGACCCCTCCGGAGTTGAATTCAAAGAAGGATGGGTTTCAGGTGTTGCCAAAGGTAACGAATTATGGAAGTGTGTTGATTGGGACTTTGAAAACCAGGTATGCAACGGTGAATGGAAAAAACTCAGAAACATAGCTCCCGGCAAAGAATATAACTTCAGGATTGATTCAAAAGACCCTGGTTTTTTAGAAACACTTGATGTCCTAGATGTACAGAGCTACCCGATAACAGGAGGAAATTGGACAGTCCGGTTTAAGACAACCGGCACTGCTGATTTACAAATCAGAGCAAGCAACGGCACAACATGGTCTCAGATAGGTGGTGCCGTTGATTTACAGTTCCTAGAACTAAAGTGCGATGGCCTTGATGTGCCATTTCAATGGATTAATAACTCCGTGTTTGTAGAGGACTATTCTTGTTCTAACACATCTTTGGAGACTGTCAAAGTCATCACAACAGGGACGCACACAATACAGTTCAGATTTGGAAATGAAATCGAGTACGCAAACAACTATGCGTCTGCCACAGGAATATTGCTACTTAGAAACACATTAGGCGGACAATCCACTAATAGTCAGACTGTTGGAAACAACATTACTTTCAATGCCCAGGACAGGATTGACGCAATTTATTCCCATAACTCGGGAGAGGAAAACATCACGGTAAACACTGACGGTGTTTACAGAATCACATACGGTTATGGTACACAGAGAACCACATCCACCCGTGTTGAGAACAACGGAAGATTATACATTAACGGAAATGTGTACTGGGGATGTTGGGGAAGTACTTACACAAGAGGCGGAAATGACGCATATGATGGAGTTGTTAACTCAGATTGTCTTGTAGAGTTGAGTGCAAACGACGAAATTTGGATTAATAACCTCCGAACAGGCACAATCACAGAAGACGAGCCTACCGTCGCAAACAGAATCTGGCTCGATATGCAGAGACTGAACTTCACCGATGTCATCATGGTTCATGATGGTACGGGCGGACAGAGTATGAACAACGTGGAAGGCATTAATCTGACCTGGGACACCGTTGACAGAACATCAGGAACGTACAGCTTTACCGCTGGAAGCGACAACATAACTGTAAATAGAGAAGGACTATACAGAGTTACATACGGAGTATCGATTACTGATGTGAACAACCGATACAGCGGGTTCGCAAGAGTGCTTGTGAACGGCCAGGTGGCAAACGCAGGCAATTCATACGCGTATCTTAGATCAACTGAAGGAACAGAAAATATGACTGCTAGTTCCTCTTTCTTAGTAGACCTTAACAGTGGAGACAACCTCAAGGTTCTTGCAGGTAGAGAGTCAGACTCATCAATTGCATCAGTGATTACACACGCAGACCAGTCATGGTGGCAGATAGAGAGGATTGAGGACAACCGAGCCAATGTTCTAATCTCCTATGACAGCACCGGCGGTGAAAATGTTGACTCAATAACACCTATAGACATTAATTTTGATACAACAACACGAGAGGACAGTTTCTTCTCAAAAACTGATGTTGAAGCTGTTGAGATTCTTCAAAGTGGTTTATACAGAGTAAGTTATGGCATACAGTACAATAGACTTCTTAATCCAACAGACGAAACTAGACTTGAACACCTGGCTGTTGTAAGAGTTGATGGCTCAAACTCAGGAAGCTGTTGGTCTCAATCTTACAACAGAGGAGATAACGGACCTGACACATATCAGAGCCACGCTTCAAGTTCGTGTATTATCAACCTAACTGCAGGAGAAGAATTAACAATATCAACAGCAAGAACATCTAGCGCTTCTGCTGACTTAAACACTTCAACTTTATTCAACAGCTTCTTTCACATAGAGGCGTTGGACGCAATTAATGAACCCCCTGAAGTGAATCTTAAATTCCCTCCTTCAGGCTCCACAAACACAAGTTCAACAATAACTTTCGGCTTCAATTATACTGATGACCAGACAACCTCTGCAACCTGCTCACTGTGGCACAACGCCTCAGGAATTTTCACTAATATTACAAAGCTGACAAATGTACCAGATAACACACTACAAACTGTATTCTTAGCAGTGGGTACTGACATAGACATAGTATGGAATGTTCAGTGCACAGACATTTTCAACGATTCGGCTTTCGCATCCTCTAACTATACTCTTAGAATTGATGGGGCTCCAAAGATTTCACTTGACTATCCTCCAGACCAAAGCGGAGACAACGACGGCAAAATAAGCTTTAACTACACAGTTAATGATATAGGTAACGTTCAGAACTGTTCGCTTTTCTTAAACAGCCTTCTTCTTGTAAACGAAACTAATCCCGTTGTAGGAGTTGAAAGAAACTTTACAGTTATGGGTTTAAGTGAAGGCACATATGAATGGTACGTTCAATGCTATGATTCCCAGGGAACACAGAACAAGAGCACCAACAGAACTGTGGATGTTATTCTGAGCACAAACTTTGACGGTTCAACAACAGACTTTTCTACAGTTAATACAGGCATAATACCAAATCTACAGATTGAAAACACTACAAATGGCCTGATTAACTACACACAAAATATCAACCTGAGCGGAGGAGCAAATCTTGACAGTCTCATTACAATAACTGATAACTCCATAGCAGTAGACTCAGTATTAGAACCCAGACTTAACAAACAGGCAACGCTCAGCTTCTATGGGTTAAGTTACAGCTTTGACCCCGTCCTGCTCTTGACGGGAACTGTCTGTGGCTCCTGTGGATTCCTTTCATATTCTGGAGGAACCGCGCGGTTCACAGTACCAGGGTTCACAACATATGTGACCACAACTAACAGCCAACTTATAGCGTTCGATGATTCTGACCCATTAGGCGGAGGAATTAATCGCTTTCCAAACGAACAGGTTGGATTCTTCGTAAATTACTCCAACCGTACATCCGGCGTTCCAATCCAGGGAAGCGGAAGATACTGTGAAATCAGTTTTGAAGGAGTTCTGACAAACATGACATACAACTCCAGCTCAGGACTTTACGAGTACAACAGGAGTTTTTCATCAAAAGCCACATATCAGTGGAACGCCTCCTGTGTCGGTTCAAACAACGGATACGAAGACCTCTCTGCTGAGGACTCAATCATAATCAGGTCGCCACCAATACAATGGTGGGACGAAGATTATCAGTACAGGCGCCAGATAACTGTAGAGACTGGTGCAAACTCTCCTTACAGAGGGTACGAGAACTACACAATTAGAATTATTACAAACACAAGCGGTTCAGAGTACCAGAATGATGGTGACGATGTAAGAATAGTATACTTCAACGGCATAAGTAATGTTGAACTGGACAGAGTGAACATTACTTCGTTTGACAGTACCACCACAGAACTGAGGTTCGGTTTGTATTCAAACATATCAGCCAATAGTTTTGATGATAACTATTTTGTTTACTACGGCAATCCTTCAGCCACAACCCCCCCAAAAAACCCCAATAATGTGTACTTATGGTTTGATAATGCCACTACTGACAGCGAATCATCTTACACACAAGGAAAAGTTGATGATACCGCACATGGAAACGCTTTCGGAAATTCTGTTACTCACAACACAGGAGGATATTATGATTTTGATACAGGAGACAACTTCGCGGACAGCCTCCGTCCCTCTAACGTGTATGAAAGAGACGTGTTTGTAGAGTATGAGGATTACCATACTGCAGCATATCCCGTAGAAATGACCTCAGGACCAATCACAAGACTGGTAATCTCGTCAGGAAGCGCAGGTACTGAGGTGAGCGACCACTTCTACTACTATTCTATTTCAGACTCTCCGTTAAGTGGAGGCGGTCCTTATCCAGATCATGATGATATCGTGGCAGGCGATAGAGGTTCAGTTGTAATGGCGAACGGACTTCTAGGAAGTATTTCATCGACACAGTACACAAGAATAGGACTTGCCACATGGGGGATAAATCCCACGCGTGCAAAAACATTTTATGATGACCCCTCTGGAGGATGGAGTACATACAACTGGAACAGTTCAAACGCATCAGACTACGAGAGTCCTGGAGAGGCGGGCCTGTGGTTACAGCAGGAGGCCGGCCAGATAAGAAATATTTTGATTAGAAGATACACTGAGCCAGAACCAACACTGGAAGAAAGCACACAGTCTGAGAGAAAACCCCCTAGAATAAACTTCCCAACTCTCAATGTTACACTAATCAATCAGAGTAAGACTGTCAGGTTTAATGTGTCGCTAACTGATGAGAACGGAGTTAGCGCAGCATACTTGACATTAAGATTCCCTAACGGAACGCTTGTCAATAAAACTGTTAATTTATTCGAAAATAACGAGTGGGATTACACTATATTTGAAACAAACGCTACAGGGCAGTACAACATAACTGTGATTTCTGCTAATGATACTATAGGCCTCAGGAATACAACAATATCAACACTTTACTTCAACGTAACCCCCAGCCCACCATTTCCATTCAACATAACCCTTCCTGCCAACAACACAGAGGCTCGCAATTTAATTCCGACTGTTGCTTGGGAAAACACTGTGGAAGATGACTTTGCTAACTACACTCTTCTTTTCGATAAAGACTCTACATTCGGAAGTCCTGACTTTACATACAAAATACTGAACACCGTTCTAAATACTTCTTTCACAGTACCTTTCGCATTGGACAGCAACTCAATCTACTACATACGGGTTAGTGCACACGACATATTTGGAAGCATCACAAATGCCACTAGAGATATCACTTACATAACAGACACATTCAAACCAAATGTTTTACTCGTACTTCCTGGCAATAACACCGTGACAAACGGTTCTTTAAACTTTAACTACTCAGTAACAGAAGCCAACACACTAGGGGCATGTGAACTTTACGGTAATTTCTCAACTCTATGGGAGAAAAATCAAACCAACACTTCTCTAACATCAGGCTCACACATTTTTAACACAGTGTTTTACAATGAGGGGGGCTACATCTGGAATGTGATTTGTCGCGATCTTGCTCAGAACAATGGCACATTCTACACAAACTTATCATTCGTTGTTGACAGGAGTGGGCCTAACATCACTTTGCTTAACCCCCCAAACAGTTTTTTCGAAACAACAACAAACAACATCGATTTCACAGTCAGAGTTAATGATACATATTCCAACGTATCAGAGTGCCGACTGGTCATCAACAACGAAACCCAATCAATAGAGTCTCCTTTCGTGGAAGATATTGAGTATAACTTTACAACATTCCTTTCGAACGGTAACTACACTTGGTACATTAACTGTACAGACAGCTTTGGATTCGTCACACAATCTGGGTTAAGAGATATTGAAATCAGTGCCATTGATAATGACCCGCCATTAATTACTCCTCACTATCCAATAGACATTATTCTTAATGTTACAAATGCCACATTTAACTACACTCCTGAGGACGCAACCGGGATTGCGAACTGTTCTCTTTATCTAGATGGTAGATTGAACAAAACATGTGGGGGGGCGGCGTTTAACACTATGACTGTCCAAGCAGAGTCTGGCGAGGCAACTATGTCAGGAACTGCCACAAGCACAACAACCTCTTTGACAAACACATACAATCTTGACAGAACGTTTGTAAGGGGACAATTCCATTCAGGCGTGCCTGCATCCGCTTCAGGGACAAATCCCGCAAACCATTACGGACTTACATATTTCACCTCCCCTTCATCTCTCGAACACAGGAGATCTAGTGGAACTTCAAACATAGGAGCCAGAGCAACGTACAACATAATCCAGGCAGACAATATCCGAACCTGTTTCTTTAACCATACATGGACATCCGGAAGTACCGTTGCTGATGTTGACATAAGTTCTTGTTCGTATCAGCCTTCTGATTTTGAAAACAAATGTTTCCTCGAAGTACAGACCCTGACTGATTCAACAAGCGGAAGCTGTTACCAGACTGGCTATGTGAATGCTGAAATGACAAACAGTTCTAATATCAATCTGAGAAGGGATAGCACTGTTTGTGGTACTGCACCAACAGGACAGACAATAGGGCATCGTGTTTGTTTTATAGACAATACAAAGGTTGTTCATGGGACGCTTATTAATTCGGGAGTCAGTACGGGCACAACAGAAAACCTGGGAACCACTGTTAATACTTCTAACGCGTTTGTTGTGTTTAATTACCTCACAACTGATAATGGTCTTGTCCAAGTAAGTTTGAGAGGTACACTAACAGGAACAAGCTCTCTTCTTTTTGACAGGGTATCAACCGGCACAGCGCCAGGAATCATAAACGCAAGTTGGTATGTAATAGAGTTTGAACCTTCAAAAAACAGTTTTGTAGATAGAGAACAGGCCTTACTTTTGTCAGGGGATACTGTAGAGTACGATTTCAACCTTACAAATGTTTTTGAATCTAACAGAAGCATAGCTGTCTGCTCAAACAATTATCAGTCAGGAACAGGCACAGCATTCCCAAGAACTCCTTTTACAGGATATTTCCTGAACGAGTCTGTAATACGAATGAACAAAGGAAGAACTGGAACAGCTTCGCAAACTCCTGACATCACATGTGAAGCAATACTTTGGCCAAATGGCACCAGTGTAGACCCGGCTGACCCTTGCGTCATAGAAAACTTGGATGTTAATAAGTTCAATATTTCAAATATGACTGAAGGAAATCACATATGGAACTTGACATGTACAGATAGCAGTAACGGTCTAAATGTCGGCTGGTCAGAAGATGTCAACTTTACAATTGATTTAACGACCCCTCGGGTTTGGCTTAACACACCAGAAAACAATTCATTCTATATTTCCAGCACAGTACAGTTTAATTACACTCCATCAGATATCAACCTAAATAACTGTTCATTGTTCCTTAACTCAAGCAACTGGCGACCTAACTTAACACTGTCTGTTCCTACAATAACAAATGACCAGCCAAACATATTCTCAAAAGGACTTGCAGATGGAGATTATCTTTGGAACGTGAGGTGCTTTGACCTGGCTGACCAGTTTGCTTTCAACAGCACGAACTACACAGTTCGTGTTGACACCGATGCACCTGAGTTCAGTTCAGTAAATATAAGTCCATCAAGTCCTGCAGACTATATCCCACAGGGTAATTACTATTTCAACATAACTTGGACTGATGAAAACGGTGTTAACGAAGTCAGATTAGAGCACAACTTTACAGGATTGCTTGTCAACACAACCTTGTTAGACTCAGGAGGAGGTATCTACAATTTTTCCACTTCAGATTTGGCTGTTGGCACTTACAGTTACAAGTGGTATGCCAACGACTCGGCAAGCCTATCGAATCAGACTCAAATCTTTGTGTTTGTCGTTAATAAGGCAGACTCTGAAGTTGGCCTTCTTCTCAACGGGACTGACGGACCTTTTGAAATTGAACAGAACACAGAGGTGAACATATCTGCCAACATTGTTACTCCCTCCTCAGGATACATTGAGATTTATGTAAATGGAACTAGGTGGAACAATGGAACTGCACCGCTAGAGAATGTCTCATTTTTTGCAATACCTGGAGTTTACAACATAACAGCAATTTACAACCAGACAGCTAACTACTCAGCATCATTCGAAACCCACCTGCTGAATGTTACTGATACAACAGACCCTGTGGTGACATACACATTCCCCCCAAATGATACAACCGTAGGAGTGAACGCATTCAGTTTCCAGTACGTAGTGTCTGACCTCAGTGGCATTAACAACTGTTCGCTGTTTATAGACAGCGCATTCAACAGTTCAGATGATGTTATACAGAAAGGGCCCGTTCAGACATTCCCTATCGACTTGCCAGACGGTAATTACACATGGGAAGTGATCTGTGTTGACTCTTTTGGTAATCAAGGAACAGGCGGAGTGTATGATGTTGAAGTTCTAGAGATTCCTATTGTGAACGCAACAATCAACGTCACTAACAACACTTACGAAATTGGCGAAGATTCACAAATAACTGGAAGAACTAGCGATCAGATAAACAACCCGTTGGAAACAAACACAACAATCTCAATCATATACACAAACAGAACTGTGAGCGAGGTCCCTTGGTGGGATGGAGATTACAGCAGAAGACAGATACTAAATGTGACAACAGGACCAACAAGCCCCTACAACGGTTACGAAGACTACACAGTTCAGATGAATATAGATACTTCCGTTTCAGGTTTCCTAGCTAACGGCAACGATTTACGCATTATTTACTGGAACGGCACAGGTAATCAAGAGCTTGATAGAGTGGTCATCAATCCAGGAACCGGCACAACAACAGTCAGGTTCAGATTGCAGACAAATATATCAGCAAGCGATAGTGACTTGGATTATTACTTATACCATAACAACACGGGTGCCAGTGCACCAACAACCAACCTATCTGAGGTCTACCTGTGGTATGACGACGGTTCTTCTGATAGGGAGTACCAGTACACACAAGGCAGGATTGACTCTACCTGTCTGGGAGGAGGGTGGCAAAACAGCATAGCAAGAAGCATATCAGGTTACTATAATTTCGATACAGAGGATAACTTCTGTGATAGTATGCGTCCAACCAGTCTTTCTGAAAGGGATGTTTATGTTGAGTACGACGAGTATCAGACAGGGGCTTATCCTAACGAGATGACTTCCGGACCTGTTACAAGAATAGTTATTTCTTCAGGAATACTGGGTACTGAAGATAGCAGTCATTGGTACTCATACACAACAGCAGACAGCACATACCAAGGAACTGCTTATGGATGGCATGATGATGTTGTGTATGATGATGTTGCCACAGGAACTGTTGCTGTGGAAAATGGCCTGAAAGGCGCCTTACCTGCCACAACAAACGTCCGACTGGGTATGGCGACATGGGGCGTTAACCCCACAAACATCAGGACTTTCTACAATAATGAGTCAGGAGGATGGGGAGGGTTTTGGTTTAATGGAACTCATACAGGCACAAACGATAATGAACAACCAGGAGATGTTGGAGTCTGGACACAACAAGACCAAGGAAGAATCGACAACATACTGATCAGAAGGTACACCCAGCCAGAACCTGTTATTACACTTGAAAATATTCATATCCTAAAGTACTACAACAAATCAAATAGTGGTATTGATGGATTGGTCTATGTCAACTGGAGTACATCCGGACAACCACTTGGAAACTATTCTGTGACAATCTATGGTGAGCGAACAGAGTTTGTCCCAGGACACAATTTCACAAGCTTTGACTTAGGTCCTGACACAACACCACCTAATGTCACACTAATTGCTCCTGAAGACAACTTCACATCAGGAGTTGGAGAGTTTAACTTTACCTTCAGGCCATTTGATTTCAATTTAGACAATTGTACCCTATACTACGGGAGTGGTTTGAACCCCTGGGCTCCAAGACAGACCATTGAAGCAAACAGTACAATAAACAATAAGTTCTCCAATGTTTACCTTTCAACAGGGATTTACGACTGGAACGTTCTTTGTACCGATACTTTCGGGAACTCAGGATTTGCTGTTGCAAACTGGACTGTAAACATCACAGGACCTGATTTCTTTATCAACTTCACAGATATCTGGTTCTCAGATGACGACCGGATTGAAGGAAACAACATCACAGTGTTCGCAAATTTCACTAACATCGGCCTAACAGATGCCAACGAAACATTTGTTGTACAGTTCTACAAAGGCGACCCTCAGAATGGAGGTGTCCAAATCAATGGCAACAAGACCTTTGGTGGCCTGAATATTAGTCAGATAGCAACAATGAATGTTTCAGTTGCTCTTGATGCGGGTTACAACAGAATTTATGTTACAATCGACCCTGACGACAGAATAAACGAATCAGACCAACGCAATAACAATGCGAGCAATAATGTGACTGTATCTTTGTATCAGTACTTCTACGGAAATGTTTCCGCAGGACCTGTCCTTGGAAGCAATGAGTCTTTTGAATTCCTTACTTTCCTCAACGACTCTGATAACACAGGCCATATACTGGTAGGTGACGCAGATAGCATATTCAGTTTCTCAGATCTTGTTGCACTCACAAGAACATCGACAGGTTCTCCTACAGCTACAGATTTCACTGAGTTTGACAGTTTGTTGAACACATCGGACTTTAATGACAGCATAAAGAATGTGTTCGGCGGAGGCACAGATACCCCTCTACAGACAAGAACATTCACATTAGGTTTCGGCGCAATTACAAATGTTCCTTTTGTTAATACCACAGATTCAACCTCTTTTGTTACAGGAATACTTTGGGATTCAGGGGATGATACTTCGCTGAACAATCAATTTGATACAACAGACCGGGAAGATATTCTGTTTATAACAGAGATTAACACATCAAAGTCTGGAAAATATGGTACCTACGATTACGAAATAAGAGTGCCAAGTAAGATAATGACTTACAAAACAGGCACAACAGCAGTCACTTTCTTTTATGAATTAAATTAAAAATAGAACCAAAACCTATATAAACCTTCGACGAGGAACCATATTTCTACATACTAGTATGGGTACAGGGGCGACTAGTGAGTAAAAAGAAGATCACCATGACGGTGGACGAGAAAGTATTCTCAGCATTCAAACAGCTCTGCAAAGACAACGCAATGAAAGTCAGTTCTAAGGTCGAACTCATGATGAAAGAGTTCGTAGAAGATTTCGAGGAGGAAAAAAAATGAGACCGCACCCAGTCTTAATCCTACTCGTAACAACAATTCTCCTCCTGTTAGCAGTACAAGCATACAGTAACGAACCCACACTAATAGTTACGCCACTACAGGTGACCGTCGGTCAACCATTGACTGTTACAGTAAACGACTTAGTGAACGTGAACACCACAATTCTGTTCCTCGAGACCCCTTCCGAAACACTAAGGTTGATGACGATGAGCGGAAGTTTCTCAACAGAATACCAAACAGAAGAACCTGGAACTCATACAGCATACATACAGGACAGATTGAGTAAAGGTAGAATTGCAGAGGCTACCGCAGAGGTCGTACCCATACCAGAAAAAGAACCTTGTTCAGTTGAAACACCAAATTGTGGTACTCCTGAAGAACATTTAGACAAAACATTGGAAGAAACAGATAACAAACCCACCAAAATACAACCACCCACGCCAGAATTAATTCCTGAAGTTATCCAGAGAAATGATTTAATAAAATTCAGGAGCAAGACTGGAGCAAAAATGCGAGAGATGAGATACCGCCCAGAAGAGGGTGATTGGCGGCCTCTCTTGCAGTCTTTGAAAGAAAGAGCTGACATAGAGATAATACCAGAGGACAGCTCAGTCAAGAGAATAATTCTCGAGAACTGTTCATTGAATGGAAGTCTTGAAATCGGACTCGAAGAACTAAGAAACATACCTGAAATTAAGAACAGAAACACAATAAACGGATTCGCACTTGACCCCGAGGATGCCGATTTCCAAAGAGGAGAGTTAACAAGAATTGCCACAGGAAAACAGCTATGGAAGTGTGATGAATGGGACTTTCCCACCCAAACCTGTACAGGCGAATGGCGAAAGATAATGGACCTTACGCCAGGAGAGGAATATACCGTCGTTTTCGACGGACTTGACCCTGGCTTTGCAGAAACAACTCTGGAAATCCTGAATGTTCAGAGCTATCCACAAGTAGGCGGAACCTGGCAGGTCAAGTTCACAACCACAGGAACAGCTGACTTGGTAATCACCGCTGTTGAAGGTACTGAATGGGGAGTTGACCTTATTCTACAAAACGTAACCTGTGGAAACACATTCTTGCCAACCTCATACAACGGAAGTTCATATTTAGTTCAGAATTACAGTTGTGCGGAATCAGGGTTTGAAACAAGCCGTGTTGTAACAGGAGGAAAGCACACAATTCTTTTCCAATTCGGAAACGAGACCGCAAAGGCGAACAACCTTGCTTCAAGACTCGTAATGGAATGGGGAAACCTGACAGCAGAGAATGAGACGTACGAGACCGTCCAACTACAGAATTGGTACCTCAACCCTGTAGTTGTAGCAACACCCCAGTATGATTACCAACTGGTTGACAGTGGACCTCCTTACCCAATGGGTGCCATAGTAAGAAACATCACAAACACCAGCTTTGAAGTAAAGCTTGACCGTGCCGAAGCAGATGTGAATGTTGACAGGTACGGAATCCACTATCTAGTCATAGAGGAAGGAAACCATAGCCTTCCATCAGGCACAAATGTACAGGCAGGAAAGGTTTCAACAACAAGATACGGATATCAAGGTAACAACAACTGGGCAGACACAGGAAACTCAGAACACATCAGTTTCCCAAGCCAATTCGTAAACCCCCCACAAGTATTCCACACTAGGTGTTCCGAAAACAATGCGGTCTGGGGGGTCACTTTTGTCACAAGACAAAACGACAGAATAAACCCCCCAACAAACACAGGCATGGCCATAGGCCTGAACCGTGGAGAACTCGGTACAACTACAGGCTTCACGGTTGATGAAGATATCTGTTGGATAGCAATTGATGGAAACACTGCAAACGACGCAATTCAAGGGATTAACTACACATCAGGAAATTCTGGCGGACTAAATGTTGACAGATATGCTGATGAAAACCACGCTGAAACGAAACCCTTCAGCAGACCATTCAACTCAACACCAGAAATTGTTATGCTTGCTTCTTCAACGATGAACGGAGGGGACGGACAATGGGCTGTTGGAGCACCAGCAAGTCATACACAATCGGTCTGGGTCGCTTCAGTTGAAGAGACACAAGAATCAGATCGTAACGGAAATGAAGATAGAGTCGGCTATTGGGCTTTCCAATACATTGGAAGCTACGATTCAAACATCGCACCAACAGTCATCAACTTGACATACCCTTACAATAACTCACTTGTAAATGATACTGTTCTTGATTTTAACTTTACAGCTGAGGACGACCAAGAACCTATGCCTAACTGTTCTCTATGGTTGAATTCAAGCGACTGGAGAATTAACAGGACTGCAGTAAACATTTTCAACAGCACAGAAACAAACATAACAGTTAGCCTGCCTGCAGGCGCATACAGATGGAACATATTATGTTCTGACGCATACCAAAGGTCATCTTTCTATACTAATAACCAAACGTTCACATATGACCCTAGCAGACCAAAAATCTCCAATGTTAGAAATACCAGTAACACCGAAACAAGCGTTGTAATTGTTTGGGATACAGACGACGTATCCAACTCAACAGTAGAGTTTGGCCTAACAACTGATCTTGGAGCCTTCGTTTATGACTCCTCGCCTGTAACTTCTCACGGAGTTGCTCTACTAGGACTAAACGGGAGCACACAATACTTCTACAATGTCACTAGTTGTAACCTGGTTCAAAATTGCAACACAACAGGACCTTTCACGTTTAACACAACATCAACACCAGACTTGGAACCTCCCAGTTTCATCAACATAACAGCATCACCAAGTGAAGAGACCGCAAACATCAGGTGGAACACAACAGAGGCTGCCAACTCATCTGTAAATTATGGTTTAACAAAAGCTCTAGGAACCTACGAAGTTTCAGGATCATACTTGAAAGAGAGAACAGTTCAACTAACAAGTCTAAGCCCTCTAATAACCTATTATTACAATTTGACAAGCTGTGACCCCGCTGGAAACTGCAACACAACAGGACCTAAAAATTTCACAACCGTTGATATCACAGGCCCACAAATAACCTTAGTAAGTCCTAACCCAAGCACAACCAATGATGGTTTAACTATAGATTTCACCTATAGTGCTACTGACAATAACCCTGTGAATATCTCCAACTGTTCGGTATGGTACAACTACAGTGGAAACTGGGAAAGAAACTACACTGAGTACAACCTTACACAAGGACAACAATACTCAGTCCAAAGAACTTTTTTACCCAGCACAATTCTCTGGAACGTACAGTGTTATGATAGTTCTGGCAACGAGAACTGGGCTACAAACCGTTCTGTAACCGCACAGGATTCCCCTATGAACATAACTCTGGTTTCTCCAACAGATCAGTTTTTCATTGATTCAAACAGAACAGAATTTACCTGTGAAGTTCTTGATGATTATGGGGTTCAAAACGTATCACTGTACACCAACAGAACCGGAAGCTGGGAGATAGCAAACTATACCTCCACGTCAGGACCAAACCCCACAGTCAACTTTTACGCATCCACAGGAAATGGTGCTTTCTTGTGGAACTGCGAAGCTTATGACGATTTCGACCAAGGACAGTTTTCAGAACAAAACAACACAGTACTGATGGATGAGAGAAGCGTGAGACTGCCTCTGAACATATCTTCAAACCTTGTACTCCCTGGGACAAGGGTGTATGTTAATGGAAACCTGTCATTAACTGATGATACAATTCTAACAAAAAACATTCTTGGTTTGTTTGTGGATAACCAGAGCTACGCGCCTGAGAACACCTCTGAACAGTTTGTATCCCCGAGAAACGTAACTCCTGATTGGTGGGATGGATCTTATAGGTTCCGTTCAGTTATCAACATCACCAACAACAACCTAACTGATGAACTCCCACCAAGCTCAACAATCAATATCAGTGTGGATACATCTTCTTATGTGTCAAACGGCACAATGCTATCAAATGGTGATGATGTCAGAATTGTGTTCCAGAATGAAACAACAACTGTTGAGCTAGACAGAATCAATTCAACCCCATTCAACACAGCAAACACAGTCGTTGTTTTCAGAACCATGAGCTCTGTATCCGCAGGAGGAAGTTCAGGGAACTACTACATTTACTATGATAACCCTAACGCAGTCACCCCTCCTACAAATGCGGATAATCTCTATTCTCCATTTGAAGCATTTAATCTTCTTGTTGACGATACTTGGCAGAAAGTAGAGTTTAACACTACATATTTCAACCCCGTAGTTGTTGCGCAGATTGAGGAGAACCGTTCGCCCACAGAAGAAGCTGTTGTAAGAATAAGGAACAAAGATTCCACAGGATTTGAAGTCACACTTCAAAACCACAACCAAACTTTCTATGCTTTTAGAAACACAACATTCTTCATAATGGAAGAGGGAATGTTTTACACCTTTGAAGGAGATTTAATCCAAGGAGTTCTGATTGAAGACGAACCAAATGTTATAGGAAGCGGAACACCAACAGCAACGACATACAGCACTTACAGTTGGCCAAAACCTTTCCCTTCAGCACCTTCAATCACAACCCACGTCCAAAGTTATCAAGACCCTTTGTGGGTCTCAACCCACAACTTGAACGTTGGCGCCACAACATATCAAGTTGCTCTAGAGCTGGGACAGTACTGTGATGAATACCCTTGTGTGGGAGAAGGTCACGAGCCAGAGGATGTTGGAATTATCGCTTTCCAACGAACAAACGGAAACTTCAGTACAGGACAGCCTTTCGCAACCGGAATCACAACCACCACAATCAATGGGCCCGATGACGGGACAGGATGTGCTGACTTCTTCAACTACCCCTTCATATTCAGCACAACACCATTTGTTTCAACAACTTTAGTAACAAGAAATGGTGCAGACGGCGGTTGGCCTGCAATCTGTTCTAGAACAAATATTGGTTTCGGAATTCACAACCAAGAAGAGGACCACTCTGATGGCGAACAAAGTCACGGCTCCTCAGAAGCTGCAACATACATAGCTGTAGGAAACTCAAGTATAGCTCATCTTAAGAGATACATAACAACTTATCCAACCACCTCCCTTGGCAAAAGAGACCTAAGAACAACAAGAACCAACTCCGTTGGAGAATACAACTATACTTTTCTGGCTCCTCAGGAAGGAGAGTACAACCTGACTGTAAATATGACATATATCTACATTAGGGGCTCAAACTCAACAACCCTTTCAGTGGATGGTACGCCTCCAAAAGTCAGCATCACTCTTGTCCAGCCAGACCCTGCACAGTTTGTTTACTCAAATGTGAGCATAGAATGGACCTCACTGGACTTACACCCTCAGTATTCATACATTAATGTCAGCTACCCTAACGGAACACTTCTGGGACAGTACCCTACCAATGTTAGCATAAACATAACTCAACTAAATGTTACCGGCGAGTACAACATCACCTTGTTTGCCTCTGATCTGGTCGATCTGACTAATATAACTTCAACCAGCTTCAACGTCATTGACACAAGAGGTCCCGTATATTTCGGAGAAACAAGAAGCCTGAACAGACCAGTCTACTCCCCTGAACAAGACTACCAGTTCAACATCACTCTTTTTGACCCTTCAAATATTAGTAACATAACTTTCCAACACAACTTCACAGGAGTGTTTGTCAACGAAACCCCTTCAGGAAATTCTGGTGGTGAATTGTACTTCAATACTTCAGACCTGTGGGGAGGAAACTACTCATACAGGTGGGTTTTTAACGATACGCTTGGAAACTCCAACAATACAGGATGGGTTTCTTTCACGGTGACTAGGGCGCCAAACAGTGTTGACCTTTTCCTGAATAAGACAAAGAGCAACCTTGTTTTTGGATACGGAAACACAATCAACGCCACCGGCAATAGCACAGGCGGAACAACCACTTTATTCATAGGAAGCGGACCCTCACCAACAACACCAATATCAAACCCATACGTAACAGTTCCATCAGCAGAAACATATTTCTTCAAAGCTAACGCTACTCAAGACCGAAACTATTCTGCCGAGTGGACTGGCGTAACAAGGTTCCTGATTGTAAACAGAAACTTGCCCAATTTAACACTGACTTTAGACGGTATCGAAAACAATATTTCGGTAGGTCAGAATCAGAATCTTGAGATTAATGGTTCTGTGGAGGACCCTGAAGGAGATATCAGTCTGTTTGCTGAGAATTTACTGATAAACAACGGCCCTAGCCCGCTTACAAACACGACTTCATACTCTAACCCAGGACTTGTTAATATCACATTAACATATGCACAGACCCAAAACTACACTTCTGGATTTGTCTCTCTTTTTGTTAATGTCACAGACATAACTGCTCCAACTGTAACTCTCTTAATCCCACCTAACAATACAAACACTTCCGACCCCGTTATATTCAATTGGACCGTTACTGATAACTATGATGGTGTATTAAACTGTACTCTGTTCTTGAACGGCACTCTAAACGAGACAAACATACTGGTAGCTAACGGAACCAATGCCAGCAGAACTCTATTTGTACAGTACGAGAAGGATTACTCTTGGAATGTCACATGTATGGATGATGAGAGAAACGTCGGCAACTCATCGACATTCACATTCCAGAACCAGATCCCTCCAAAATACTCAGGAATAACTGTCAGTCCGACAAACGGAACAAACTACACAGAAGGACAACAATACAAATTCAACATCACCTGGACAGACACAACCGGAATGTCTGAGGTCAAAATTGAGAACAACTTCAACGGCACTCTAGTAAACATAACTATTTCAGATATTGGAGGTGGAGTTTACAACTACACAGTTCCTGACTTGGGTGCAGGGACTTACCAATACAGGTGGTTCGGAACTGACTTACTATTACAAACAAACCAGACTGAAATTCTCACATACCAGGTAAACCGTTCAACGCCTCAATTGGGTCTGATAAGCAACGTATCATGGTCAGCCACATACCCAGACACAACAAACACAAGCTGTACCATAACAACCCAACAAGTCTCAACAGAACTATTCAGGAACGCCAGTTCAGTAAGCAATCCTGATGTTATACAGCTCGGAGCAGGAGACTATTTGTATGAGTGTAATGTGTCCGACACAGCCAACTACACCAACACAACAACACAAAACACACTAACCATACAAAAGGCCAACAACCCAGTAACTCTACTGCTTAACGGGACATCATCAGACCTTGAAGTGACTTATGGTGCAGTCACAAATGCTTCCGCTTCAGCGACTGCGGGTCCAGTAAGTTTATTCAGAAATGGCTTGCCTGTTTCTAATCCGGAAGTAGATCTGCTTCCTGCAGGAACCTGGGTCTACAAGGTAAACACAACTGGAAATCAGAACTACACCACAAACTGGACAGGTGTTTCTTACACACTTACCATTTTGAGGTCAAACAGCTCTGTTAACCTGACGCTAAACGGTGTTGATGGAGAGATTACAGTAGCTCCAGGACAGAGTGTTGAGATAAATGGAACTCTACTTGAAGGGGTTGGCCAAATACAGATATTCCAGAACGGTTCCCTGATTAATTCAGGCTTCAGTCCATTGACCAATATAACAACATACACCAATCCTGGAGATTACAATATCACTGTGAATTACACTGGAAACCAGAACTACACAAACTCTTCAGAGACTCACATTATAACTGTTGGCGATACCCAACCACCTGTTGTGACACTGCTGGTGCCTGAAAACGAGAGCAACCAGACAGGACCTGTTACATTTAATTGGACAGTTTCTGATAATTTTGCCTCACAATTGAACTGTTCACTTTACCTGAACGGAACCCTGAACGAAACAAACATCCTGGTCTCAAACGGAACAAACGCCAGCAGAACAAAAACAATAACTTTTGAAAGTGTTGTGGAGTGGAATGTTACATGCGTTGATGATTATAATAACCAAGGAAACTCCACAACATACTGGTTCTACAACCAGATTCCACCTAAATATTCAGACATAAGTATCAACCCAAACAACGGAACAAACTACACAGAAGGACAACAATACAAATTCAACATCACCTGGACAGACACAACCGGAATGTCTGAGGTCAAAATTGAGAACAACTTCAACGGCACTCTAGTAAACATAACTATTTCAGATATTGGAGGTGGAGTTTACAACTACACAGTTCCTGACTTGGGTGCAGGGACTTACCAATACAGGTGGTTCGGAACTGACTTACTATTACAAACAAACCAGACTGAAATTCTCACATACCAGGTAAACCGTTCAACGCCTCAATTGGGTCTGATAAGCAACGTATCATGGTCAGCCACATACCCAGACACAACAAACACAAGCTGTACCATAAGTACAACTCAAACAAACACTGCCCTATACAGAAACAACACCCCTACAACAAACCCAGATATACAACAACTGGCGGCAGGAACATACCAATACACCTGCAATACAACAGACACAGCTAACTACACCAACACAACAACACAGAACACACTAACCATACAAAAGGCCAACAACCCGGTACAGCTTTTCCTTAACAACACCCAAGGAAATATAGTTTTCACCTACGGAAACACAGTTAATGCTACAGGCCTGAGTGCAGGTGGACCTTCAACACTGTTTAGCGACGGGAGCCCATCACCAACAACACCTGTGGCCAATCCATTCATAACCATACCTGCGGCAGGAACATACTTCTTCAAGGTCAATAGTACAGGAAACCAAAACTATACCGCGAACAGCACAGGAATTACAAGGTTCCTTGTAGTAAACAGAGCAATACCCCAGTACAACTTATCATTAAATGGAAACGATAGCGACATAACAACAACCCCAGATACAGATGTTACTATAAACGCTTCATTCATTGTAGGAATAGGAAACCTGACTATTTACAGAAACAGCACAGAACTTAATTCAGGACCATCTCCACTAATCAACATAAGCAGTTATGGAGTGGGCGTTTGGAATATAACAGTAAATAGTACAGAAACACAGAATTACACCGCGGGAAGCAAGAGCCACTTAATCAATGCAATAGACACAACACCTCCCAACATAACTTTGATTGCGCCTAACAACAACACAGCAGATTCAGATGCATACATCAATGTCACTTTCAATGTTTCTGATAATTATGTCATAAACAACTGCTCTTTGCTTGTTAACGGAAGCCTTGAAGCGGTGAATTCCAGCATCACAGAAGAAACAAACCAGTTCTTTGTTGACATTGGAAGCGGTAAGTACAACTTCGAGCTTATTTGTACTGATAGTTATAGCAATAGTAAGTCTTTGAACTTCACAATCGTGTCGCTTTACACCGTGGGTCTAGATGGTTTAACAACATCCTTGACAGGGGTTGACTTTAATTCCATATCAGGACTCATTCTTGAAAACACAAAATATGGACTGATAAATTATACAGGCATATTAAATCTGTCAAACGGAAGCAACATCACAGACGCTGTTGCATTCGGAAAAAACCTTGTTGGTGTATATACTGAAAGATCTCCAGGACTAAACGTACCCGCAAACATAACAATCTACAACCTCTCATTACTTGAAGACCCTGTGATTTTCAAAAATAGGTCAGTATGTTTGAACTGTCCTCTGGCCAGACCTTACTCGGGAGGTAATGTCACCTTTAGTGTTCAGGGGTTCAGCAACTACAGCGCAAGTGAAAACTCTCAATTGAATATCTCTGATGGGTTCGAAGAAGGAAGTGTTTTCACAAACACACAAGCAGACTTCTATGCCAACTATTCTAATATTACTAATGGTACGACCATCGTCGGAGCTATATGTAATATATCCTTCAATGTAAGTCCTCCTGGTCCTTTCAGAATGGGTTTCAACAGTTCAAAACAATTATATGAATATAACAGGAGCTTCTCAACCAGCGGGACATACCAGTATAACATAACCTGTAATGGCTCTTCAGTTGGTTACGAACCACTAAATGGAACTGACAGTATTGATGTTCAAGGTTTAGGTTCAATAAATGTTACTCTGCACAAACCCATGCCAGGCGAATTAACAAACGTGTTTTCAAACAAACTGTTTATTGTAAATTCAACTATTGATTGTGAAGGTACAACAACAGATACGTGTGGAAATATTTCCGTGAATGTATTGTACAATGTTTCACAGTTCTTACCTTATGGAACTGGAGGAGAAGGAGACCTGACTATCACAGGAACAAATACTGTTCTGAACAATTACACACATCTTACCCAAAATGCCACTTTGGGCAGTAGCACGATAACAGTAGATGACGCAACAAACATCTCTGCTGGAACTGAGCTTCTAATTATTCAGCAACAGAACGGAACGGGATTCGGCAAAGCAGGTGAATACGAGTTCGCATTCGTATCAGATGTCAATGGAAACACACTAACTCTGCAGTCAGGACTTGAAAACTCATACTATACAGGAACTTACGACAGCAGTATTTCCACAGTGACACAGGTTGTGACATTAAGACAGTTCAACAACTTGACAGTGACAGGAAGTATAACCTCAAGGGCTTGGAATGGTTACAGCGGAGGAGTAATAGCCTTCAGAGCCAACGGAACCGTTGATATTTCAGGAAGCATTAACGGTTCAAACACAGGATTTAGAGGGGGCAGTGGAGGTTCCGCAGATGGTGGTTCAAATGGAGAATCATACGACGGAACCCGCGGAAAAGGTGGAAATGACTGTAACTCAGGAGGCATAAACTGTGTTGCAGGTTTAGGAACGCTCGGAGGAGGCTCCGGCCAGTATAATGATGGGAGCTCTAACACCCGAGGTACTCGCGGAGGCGGAGGCGGAGGCGGAGATGAGAATGGAGCCGACGGAACCAACGCAGGAGGCGGAGGAGGCGGAGGCGGTTACGCAGGAGGCGGAGGCGGAGGCGGAGGCTCCGGCGACGGAAACAACCCATCGGGAGATGGCGGAACTGGAGGTTCAACAGGAACTGGCGGAGGCGGCGGAGGCGCAGCCTCAACAGACTCCTTTGGAGGCGACGGAGGAAACGCAGGCTCTGCAGGAGTGTCAAATGACGGAACTGGTGGAACACCAGGAACCGGACCTTTAACAGGACTTGGTGGTGGCGCAGCAGTTGACAATGCCGACACAGGAGGTTCAGGAGGAGGCGGAGGCGGGCTCTATGGTACAAGCTCAGTATCCAGACTTCACTTCGGAAGCGGAGGCGGCGGAGGAGGTGATACAAATGAAGGTGCAACAATTGGTCAAAATGGAGGAGCAGGAGGAGGTCTTGTTTTCATCGGTGCAAGAAATATTACAATCACAGGTTCGGGAATAATTGAATCGGTCGGCGGAAAAGGAGGAAATGCCGGACCTGATGCAAACCCATACGGCGCTGGCGGAGGAGGAGCAGGAGGAACCATATTGTTGGCATCTAAAATTGTTAACCTAGGTAGTTCACAGGTCTATGCCACGGGTGGGTTTGGTGGTGATTTAGGGACTGGAGGAAACACCATGGGCTCAGGAGGAGGTGATGGTGGTGTTGGAAGAGTAAGGGTTGACTCAGATAATGTAACCGGAACAGCAAACCCAAGCGAGTTTGATGGTTCAGAGCAAAGTCAAGGTAAACTATTCTATGTTATCAATGAGTCATCTGTTGCCGTACCTTTCTACACATTATCCAGTCAGACTCAATATTGTGAACTTGACCAAGGAGAAAGTTGTACTCTGACATGGAATATCAATGTCACAGGTTTAATTAGAACAAAGCACGGATTATTTGTTAACGCAAGTTCAAACTATTCACAGATTTCCACAGAGATTTCTGATGGTGCCAGCGTTAACATCACAGGCGACAGCGAGTTCCCAAAGATAACTAATGTAAATCTTAATACTACCCTGATAAATCAGAGCGAAACAGTCCAATTAAACGCAACCGTTACTGATAACTTTAACATTTCTAATGTGCTTGCAACTATAAGATGGCCAAACGGCACTTATCAAAATCTTACAATGAACGAAGACGGTCCTAATTATGTCTTTGTGATTAGTGACACATTACAATCTGGCATTTACAACATAACCCACATAATAGCAGAGGATACGGCACAAAACAGAAACACAACAACGTATAGCACAATAACGTTCAATGTGACATCCAGTCCTCCAACCTCATTCAACCTATTAAGGCCTGTGAATAATAGTGTCAGCACCGATTTAACACCTGAATTGAACTGGACCGAAACAGTTGAAGAGGACTTTGACAATTACACAATACTCATTGACTTAGACCCTGGTTTTGGTTCGCCCGACTTTATTTATAGAACACTGAACGATGTAAGCAACACAACATTCCAGATAACCACTCCATTAGTAGCGAACGTGACATATTACTGGAGAGTTGTCGCATACGATGTGTTTGGTTCGGGAACCAACAGCGATAATGACTTTGTTTACATAACTGACACAAGAGCTCCTTTCATAACTCTTCACAAACCTGTTGTTTCAACAGTGGAAACCAACTCTGTTGTTCTGTTCAACTACACACCCTTTGATTTGAATTTAGAAAACTGTACGTTGTACATCAACGCAACCGGCTGGAAACCAAATCAAACCAATACATCAGTTGTTTCAGGACAACCAAACTATTTCAGTGAAAATCTGGACGATGGAAACTACACCTGGAACATACTGTGTTATGATAAGGCCTCAAATAATGCCTTGGATTCAAACAATAACACATTCACAGTTGATACAACTCCTCCAAATATTACTTTGTTAAGGCCTGCAAATGACACAACCAACACCACAACAAACAACATACAGATTTTCTACAGTGTTGTTGATGAGTCCTCCACCGTTGCAAGCTGTGAAGCTATCCTAGATGGAAATGTAGTGAATACAGATGTTGTAATTGAGGAAGGAATTGAACAGACATTCACTGTTTTCATAAACAACGGCAACCACACGTGGAACATTAACTGTACAGATACAAACGGCTTCGAATCATCATCAGAAATATTCAACATAACGGTTATTTCTCCTGACAACGACCCGCCAGTCATAGTATTGAACTACCCTGAAGTTGATAAGCATGTTCAGGTAACAAATATCAGCTTCAACTACACACCTAACGATGCGTCAGGAATTAAGAACTGTACGTTGTACTTGGATGGTATGTTCAATACAACAAACAACACACAAGTAACAAAGGACATTCCAAACTACTTCGACATTGAGAATATCACAGAAGGAGAACACAGATGGAGGGTGATGTGTGCAGACAACCAAACAGGACTGAACGATTCATCTGGAACAAGGAACTTCACAGTAGACCTTAGCAATCCAGTAGTTATTTTGAACAGACCCGGTGACAACGGTTTCGAAGATAGCACAGTTGTGTTTAATTACACGCCGACAGAAACAAACCTTGCGAACTGTACAATATACACTAACGAAACAGGGGTTTGGGCAGGATTAGAAACAAACAAAACCGCAATAGCGGGTCAACATAACTATTTCAGAAAGACTCTCACAGATGGAACCTACAAATGGAACGTGCTTTGTGTTGATCTATCAGGAAGAAACAGTTCAGCCCTAAATAACAACACAGTGAATGTTGACACAACACCTCCTGCATTCTCAGAAATCTCAGTCTCCCCAACAAGTGAAACCAAATATGTTCCTGGAAATAGGTATGAGTTCAACATCACATGGACTGACAATTACCAAGTAGGAACCGTTCAACTTGAAAACAACTTTACTGAAACACTACAAAACATTACTGTCTCTGGAACGGAGATTTACAACTACACCACTCTTGACCTTGCACCAGGAACATACAGATACAGATGGTTTGCCAATGACACACCAAGAGGACTTTCAAACCAAACAGGACTTTTCACTTATACTGTGGAGCTTGGAAGCCCAGATATTAATTTGACAATAAATGGCACAAGAAACAACTTCACAATTAGTGATGTCTCCACACTGAACCTTACTTCTAAACTAATAGCTCCAGCAACAGGACAAATAGAACTGTATCTAAACAAAGTGTTGATTAACTCAGGAGATAGCCCACTGACAAACATTACACCGTTTAATTCTGCCGGAATCTACAATGTTACTGCAATCTACCCTTCCGCAGGAAACTACTCAGAAGGAAGAGAGACTTGGTTTATCAATGCTAGCGATGCAACAAAACCAAACATAACCCTTCTATCACCTGATGATAACTATGAATGGAACACATCTTTCACAGTCACATTCCAATACAATGTTTCTGACAATGATAGTTCAATACAGTCATGTGAACTAATTATTGATGATTCTGTGGTCGCAACTGACTCTGTCGTAACAGAGGAAATTCCACAGGAGCTTGAGGCCACACTCTCGAACGGGTTCTACAACTGGAGCATCAACTGTACCAGTGTGTTCGGTGCTGAAGGTGCTTCAGAGACAAGAACAGTTGAGGTAAACACAAGCTCCACGGGTGCTGTGATTCCACAGCCTGACATAGGCGCTCCTGGAATGGAACTTGCAGTCCAGTTTGTAGGTAGTGATTTCAAGAGCACTGACACGGTCACAACCAACAGTTCAGATATAGTTGTGGGACCTGTAGTTGTAACAGATACAAGCGGTAATGTTGCCTCGACAGGTGCCAGAACCTTGACTACAACATTCTTCATATCCGATAACGCAGGTGAACAGGATGTTGAGATTTCAATCAGGGGTGAAACTCTAACAAACAAATTTAGGATTGAGACACCAATAGCAAACAGCGGTAACTTCACAGGCTCCACAGGAACAGTAACCATAGGAGACGGAAAAAATGGAACCAGAACCTTCGGAGGCACAATACTACTAGACTATTTGATAGTACCTTCTGGTGTGAACGTTGTTATAGATATATCTGACCCCGACTCAAATCCACTGAATGGAAACCAAGGACTGCTACCTGCAATTGTGGTTGTTGACGGTCCAGTAAATATCTCTGGAACTATAAACATCAGCGGTACAAATGGAGTTGATTCTAATGCTGGAGGAACTGGCGGTGCGGGAGGAACTGCAGGACCTGGTGGAGGAGGAGGAGGCGCAGGAGGCTCCGAATCAGGAAGCAACCTAGGACCCGGAGGAAACGGATTCTCAGGCGGAGGCGGAGGATCCAACGGCGGAACAGGAAGCTCAAACGGCGGAAACGGAACAGGAGAACAAGGAGAATCGGCATCAGGTAATGATGGGGGAGATGGTGGAGACCCACTTTATGGTAACAGCAATCTTGGAGGACAAGGAGGATTAGATGACGCAACAGAAGGTTCTCCGGGAGCTGGAGGTTCAGGAGACCCCTTCGGTACTCAAGCGACCGCAGGACCCGGAGTAAACACCGCAGGAACTGGCGGTGCCGGCGCACCAGGAATTAGCGGTGGTGCCTGTGGCGGAGGCGGAGGCGGATTCGCAACATCAGGAACAGATGGAACATGCTCAACAGACCCAGGAGATGGTGAGTTCGGAATTGGTGGAAACTCCGCAGGAAACCAGCAATTGGTACCTCTTTCTGGAGGAAGTGGAGCCTCCGGAGGAAGCCCAGATGATAATGGGGTCAACCGCCAAGGAGCCGGCGGAGGCGGAGGCGCAGGAGCAATCTACATCTACGGTCCAGAGAATATCACTCTGTCAGGAACAATCTACGCCAGAGGGGGCAGAGGTGGAGACGCAACAGTTGCTAGGCACGCAGCAGGCGGAGGAGGTTCAGGCGGAACAATCATACTACAAAGTCCAAACACAACTGTTACCGGAACTTTGGATGTCTCAGGAGGACAACCCGGAGATGGAAGTTGCTCAGCCTGTGGAACAGGAGGCGCAGGAAGTGCTGGAAGAGTAAGAGTTGACGGTTTAGAAGGAACAAACATACCTGGAACCAACCCTAGTGAGTTCATAGGACCATCCATTCTATCAGTCAACAAAACAACAGTTTGGGGAAAAGCAAACCCCTCAACAGAACTAACCGTGTTTATCTTTGATTCTCAGGAAAATTATACAACCTTCGCAGGTAACTCAAATTCAAACGGAGAGTACCAGATTCAGATAAACACATATGACGATTTCAACTATATCTCTGTTCTTCAAAACACCAGTGGAGACACTGTGTTTGTTGCAAGCTCAGCAGGATTGAGCAGATTTGACGGAAGAGCACCAAATGTTACCTTAATAGAACCAGAAGATGGAAATCTTACTGTGTATAAAACAATTAACTTCACATTCAGGGCGAACGATACAGATCTTGACTCATGTACACTTTATCATAACGCAACAGGATGGTCTCCTAATCAGACAAACTCCAGCCCTGTAAGTGGTCAGGAGGGAAGTTTCTCAGCCACTTTCAGCGATGGAACATACAAATGGAGTGTTGTGTGTGTAGACATTTTGGGTAACAGCAGGTTTGCAAACAATCGAACATTTACGATAAACACCAACACCCCCCCAACCGCTTTCAACCTGCTGAGACCTAAGAATAACACAGTCACAACCAACTTAAACCCGACTCTTAACTGGACTCCTACAACAGATGCAGAGTTTGATAATTACACCATACTAATTGATACTGACTCTAACTTTGGTTCGCCTGATTTCGAGTACTTTACACTGTACGAGACAACTAACACCACATACGCTCTTACAACCCCTCTTGTCGCGAACATTAGTTATTATTGGAGAGTTATCGCATATGATAGTATAGGTAGCAGTCAAACAAACAGCACAGATACCTTTGTTTACATCACAGACACAAGACCTCCCTTTGTAACACTTAATGCGCCTTCTGCCCCGACGGTCGAAACCACATCAAACATTGTGTTTGACTACACCCCATTAGACCTAAACCTAAACAATTGTACTCTTTACCTGAACGACTCTGGGTGGAATCCAAAACAGACCAATACATCTGTTGTTTCAGGACAACCAAACTATTTCAGTGAAACTCTGGACGATGGAAACTACACCTGGAACATACTATGTACTGACAGAGCAAACAATCAGGCATTCAGCCAAAACAACAAAACATTTGTCCTGGATACAAACCCTCCTAACATCACATTAATCTCTCCACCTAACAACACGCTGAACAGCTCGACGAACAATATTAAGTTCAGCTATAGGGCATTTGACAATATATCAACAGTTACTTCATGTGAAATTATTGTTGATGGTGATGTTGAGGACAGCGACAGTTCAATTGTGGAAGGAGCGACACAGGATTTCACTGTGTTCCTATCCAATGGACAGCACAACTGGAGCATCAACTGTACTGATGGAAATGGAATTGAAGGGGCTTCAGATATTTACAACATAACAACAGACAGCCTTGATAACGACCCTCCTGTTATAACTCTAAACTTCCCACCAGATTTGGAGTTTGTTGACACAAATAACATCAGTTTCAACTATACGCCAGATGATGCTTCAGACATTGTTGTTTGTGGTATATACATCGACGGTGTTTTCAACAGGACCAACCAGACAACAGTACAAAAAGACCAACCAAACTACTTTAACATCGACAACATAACAGAAGAGATTCACAACTGGTCTGTTCAGTGTGCTGATAATGTGACCCCTGTGAATGGAACAAGTGACACATACAACTTCACAGTTGATATCACTAACCCAGATGTTAACCTGACAGCACCAAATGACCTAGACTTCAGAGCATCCGCTGTTGTGTTCAACTACTCAGCATACGACCTTAACATTGCAAACTGTAGCTTGTACACAAACGAGTCCGGTTTGTGGACGATTGAAAATACAAATTTCTCAATAGATAATGGAGGAAACAACAGCTTCACAAGAGTTCTTTCAGATGGAACTTACACATGGAATATTTACTGTTCAGACCTTTCAGGAAGGGTTGACTTCGAACCTAACAGAACATTATATGTTGATACTACACCCCCAAGGTATTCAGGAATAACTATAAGTCCTGCGAACCCTGCAACATATGTTCTCGGCCAGGAATACTGGTTCAACATAACCTGGATAGATAATTTTGAAGTTGAAGAGGTTTTCTTTGAGACAAACTTCTCAGGAGTGTTACAGAATGTTAGTGTTTACAACGACCCCTTCGGAGGAGGTCCATATGAGAACTTCACTTATGATTTGGCACCAGGAACATACAGATACAGATGGTTCGCCAATGACACGCCTCAAGGATACATCAACCAAACGCCTGTTTTCGAATACGTTGTAAACAAGGGAATTCCTGATGTTAACACCACAATCAACAAGACAAGAAACAATGTAACATTAACAGATGTTGGAACAGTTAACCTTTCCGCACAGATAATAACTCCAGTATCAGGAGACATAGATCTTCTTCTTAATGGTGTCTTACTACAAAGAGGAGTAAATTCTGTATGGGGTCTGAAAAACATCACAAGTCCTGGCATTTACAATGTTACAGGACGACACAACGGCTCGACAAACTACTCATCAGGAGGGGAGACTTGGTTTATTATCGCAAACGATTCCACAGCACCTAATGTATCTCTTGAAACGCCCGAAAACGATGGAGAGTGGAACACAAGCTTCTTTGTTACTTTTGAGTACAACGTAACAGACGATGATAGCACAGTAAGGAACTGTTCATTATACATCAACGATACCTTCCAGCAGTTATCATCAAGCATCACAGAAAATGTGACACAGAGCTTCGGTCAGGTTCTAGCCAATGGAGATTACACGTGGTTTGTGAACTGTAGTACAGTGTTTAATGCAACAGGAGTATCTGAAAAAAGAAATATCACTGTAAATGCCACCTCTTCAGGTGTCTTGCTGACACAACCAGACATAGGTGCTCCTGGAATGGAGCTTGCTGTTCAAATTTTGGGTGTTGGTTTGTCATCAACTTATGAAGTTACAACCAACAGTTCAGATATAGTTGTGGGACCGTCAATATTTACGGACTCAACAGGACTCGTTGTAACAAGTGGCGCCAGAACGGTATACACAACCTTCTTTATTGATGAGAATGCAGAAAACCAAGATGTTGAGGTGCTTGTCAACGGCGAAACTCTGAACAGAACTTTCAGGATTGAGACTCCAACCCCTAATAGCGGTAACTTCTCCGGTTCGTCAGGAACGGTCATCATAGGTGATGGAACAAATGGAGACAGAACCTACGGAGGTTCAATACTACTAGACTCACTGATAGTACCGTCAGGAGTAACAGTCAACATCGATACAACAGATCCTGACGGCGATGCTTCAAATGGCAACCAAGGACTCCTCCCAGCAATAGTTGTCGTAGACGGACCCGTCAACATATCAGGAAGCATAAACATCAGCGGATGGAACGGAGGAGACTCCATTGCTGGAGGAACTGGCGGTGCGGGAGGAACTGCCGGACCTGGGGGAGGAGGAGGAGGCGCAGGAGGCTCCGAAACAGGAAGCAACCTAGGACCAGGAGGAAACGGATTCTCAGGCGGAGGCGGAGGATCCAACGGCGGAACAGGAAGCTCCGATGGAGGAGATGGTTCGGGAGGAGAAGGCTCTCCTGCTTCAGGAGGAAACGGCGGAAACGGCGGAGGTGCTCTACTTGGTAGCAAAGTGCTTGGAGGACAAGGAGGATCTGATGATACTGATGAAGGTTCTCCGGGAGCCGGAGGAAGCGGTTATCCATTAGGTACACAAGCTACTGCAGGACCTGGCATTAACAGTGCTGGAATAGGGGGTGCGGGAGCGCCGGGAATAAGTAGCCATGCATGCGGCGGAGGCGGAGGCGGCTTCGCAACATCTGGAACTGATGGAAGTTGTTCAACCGATGGAGGAGAGAATGAGCCAGGTCTTGGAGGAAGCACCGCAGGTTTGTCACACCTTGTTCCAATTGCCGGCGGAAGCGGAGCTTCCGGTGGAAGCCCCGACCATGACGGAACAAATAGACAAGGTGGCGGAGGCGGAGGCGGAGGCGGCGCACTCATGTTATTCAGCACCGAAAATATCACCATCTCAGGAACAATCTACGCCAGAGGAGGCAGAGGTGGAGACTCAACCGTAACCAGACACGCATCTGGGGGAGGAGGTTCAGGCGGAACAATCATACTACAAAGTCCAAACACAACCGTTACCGGAACTTTAGACGTATCAGGAGGACAACCCGGAAGTGTAAACGGAGCTTCTGATGGACAAGGTGGCGCGGGTTCTGAAGGCAGAATAAGGGTAGACGGACTAGGAGATGCAACCGACATCCCGGGCAGTGCTACAAGCGAGTATGTAGGACCTTCAATCACAAAAATCAATTCGACACACGTCACAGGAAGGACTGCTGCATCTGTTGATGTAGAGGTTGTAATAAAAACAGAGTCGGGTTCTGAGGCCAGATTTGCAAATGTATCAAACGCAAACGGAGATTTCAGCATAAACGTTTCGATGTTTAATGACTTAAACTATATCACTGTTATTCAAAACACAAGCTCAGACACAATAAGTGTTTTCAGCTCTACTTCACTTGGCAAATATGATGCAGTAATTCCTGAAGTTACGCTAAACTCGCCTGCCAATCAAAGCACAACTAACCAATCCTCTGTTGTGTTCAACTTTTCAGTGTACGACAGATTCCTTGAGAACTGTACGTTGTATCACAACGCATCAGGAAGTTGGACGGCCAATGAAACAAACAACTCTTTGAACAACAACCAAAGTAATCTGTTCACAACAACATTCAATAATGACACCACAATAGTTTGGAATGTTTACTGTTCTGACAGAACGGGAAATGTTGGTTTTGGAAATAACAGAACAATAACAATTGATACAACAGCTCCAACCATTCTTCTATTTAACCCCGATAATAACTCAAACCAGACGAATTTCGTGCTATTCAATTGGAGTGTTACAGACAATATAGACCCAACTTTGAACTGTTCCCTAACACTCAATGGAGCTGTCAATGAATCAAACATATTAGTTAACAACAACAATTTCAGCACAAGGAACCTTTCACTAAATATTGATGGGTTGGTTCAGTGGAATGTTACGTGTAATGACGATGCCGGAAACTACAACACAAGTCTCACTAATCTATTCTATTATTTGATTCCGCCTGAACTGTTCGCAATAGATATTTTCAGCTTGGCAGAAAACGCAAACGTGTCCTGGAGTGTTGTGAACTCCGCTGAATCATACAACCTATACATCTCTGATAACTACTCTAACAAACCTTCAAACCCTAACATAACAGGAATTACAGATACCAACTACACAGACATATTGGCAAACACAACAACTCAAAGATATTATTGGGTTGAGTCTGCCAGGTCAACACTGACAGCTTTCAGAGATAGGGCTGTTGGTAAATATCTAGACCCTATAGAAACAGATTTGAATCTTATTAGTTTCCCTCTTGAACCAGACACGCTGGTTCTTGAGAATGGTACGGGTACTGGTTTCGAATTCGAAGCTGAACCTGAATGTGTAGTCAGCCTATGGGAAAAGAACTCAACCAGCCATTATAGAAGCGACTGGGTCGGTTCACAGTTTGTTCCTGCCATAGGTTCAGAAAGATTCAGAACTCTAAACATGAGTAAAGCATACTGGCTTGAAGCCAACCAAACCTGTAACATAACATTCCTGGGAGAGGTTCCTTTAGAAAAAAGAGTTACAAATCTGGGTTCGGATGCTAACTATCTCAGCTGGCACAGTGTGAACAACGGGACTCTACCTCAGAACTACAACCCTGTTCTGCTGAATGTTACACCAAACAACACCTTTCAAGCCATTGACAGGTATAATCCATTCACAGACACATTCGAAGTAACAATCCACTATGTTATTGGAGGCGTTGCGTGGGGTTGGTTCCCATCATTCAACAACCAAGACTTCCTAACAATGGACCCTACAAGAGGATATGTCTTTGATAGTATATCAACAGGAAACTGGACGTTTAGACCATGAAAAAACTGACAATAATTATGATGGCTCTGATTTTGCTAGTTAGCAGCGTATCCGCAGCCAGTTTCCCTAAAGGTGTCGATGGTTATGTGTTCGCACAAGATGGAATAACTCCTGTGCCAGAAACTGTCGAAATGAGAATAACTAATATAGGCACAGGTGAGTTTATAGAATTTAACCCGGGCAGAGGAAATCCTGGAAGATACTCTGTTAGTGTGCCCTGGCCTAAAGGGACTGAGATTAACATCACAGCAAGTAACCCTGTTTACACTACTTGGAGAAATATAACAATAGTTGGTATTTCACATCATGTTAATCTTTATTTGAATATGTCTCTTCCTGGACTTCCACCTTCATTTGTGTCATTACCTCCTGAATCTGTAAAACAAGATGAATTGTTCTTGTATGTTCCTTTTGTTTATGATTGGAACAACGATCCCCTTTCATTTAGTTTGATTCAAGGGCCTGAAGGCATGGAGATAAACCACACAAACGGAGCGCTAACATGGGTGCCTGATGCTCTTGACATTGGTTTACACACGATTGTTATTGAAGTAACTGATGGTAACTTCTCAACCGAACAAATAATACCTTTGTATGTTGAAAATGTAAACGACCCGCCTGGAATTAATGATATTACACATTTTGTGGATGTTTCACTTCCGTTATTTGTAACTCAACTGGACGCTTTTGACCTTGATAATGATGAGCTCATATTTACAGTTGTTAATGACACTGATGAAATTGATATCAGCTCAACAGGTCTTGTGAGTTTCAACACAGAAAATATGCCTGAGC
This sequence comes from uncultured Methanosarcinales archaeon, assembly GCA_964589765.1. Taxonomy (GTDB): domain Archaea; phylum Nanobdellota; class Nanobdellia; order Woesearchaeales; family UBA525; genus UBA525. The sequence goes on along the minus strand of CAZPUM010000002.1, from coordinate 48,432 downwards.
AAATATCTTTCAGAGTAAAAGTTACAGATGGTGACTTATTCGATGAAGCTATTCTGACTCTTGTCAGGTTTGAAACTACAAATGAACAACCAACTCCTCCTCCACCAATAGGAGGGGGAAGAGCAGGAGGAGGCGTTATTCCTCTACCTGACAACATACCTGAAAAAATTCAGAAAAAGCTGGAGGAGATTCAAAGAAAAACCGGAAGGTTTGTGGGAGCTCCTGCAGGTGTGACTCCAACAGATGTTCTTACTTTTAGATATTACGAGGTTCGTGAAGGGGAGGAGTTTGAATTTTCAATACCCCAATCTTGGTTTGACCAGAATGGAGTTTTACCTGGAGATGTGTTTTTGCTTAGATATGAAGGAGAATATATCAGAGAATCACTCAGTTCACCTGAACAACAAGGACAGAGGTGGTTATACTTTGAGTCTGTCGAACCAGGAATCTATGCGATTGTAGTTGATTTGCCTGTGACACCCCCCACTATAGAAACTGTTGAGGCACCTGATGAAACAATTATTGTAGGTCTTGTTTATGAAGGAGACTTGCCTGTTCTATCAAGAACACCTATAGTAATTAGAAACACAGAAACAGGTGATGAATATCTTGTAAGAACTGGAAACAACCAAGGTCAGCATGTTTTTGAAATAACTCTTGAAGGTGTAGAAGGAGATAGATTTGATGTTTACCCTGAAAGCGGTTATTATTCAGGTAAAGCTTCGTTTGTCGCAGAATCTACTAATAGAGTTATTCTTCTTGTAGACAGAAACGTCGGTGTTTTCTCATTAACTGGTCGAGCAATATCTGACTTCGCAGGTTATCATGTTGACTTGAAAGATGTGTTGTATCTTAACATATTATTGGTTATAATTGTGGCTTTGATAGTTTTGGTCTGGAGAATCAGAAAAGAGGTTCCAGAATGAGATTTATTATTTTAGCACTTTTTTTTGTTTTGCTCTTAAATTTTGTTTCTGCAGATCCTCCTTCACCATATAATGTTGAAGGTTTCGTGTTTAAAGATGGGGGTGCTGGAGCACCTAACGGTGTTGTTGTTAGGATTAATGATACCACCATTCAAAGCACCACATACACACAAGTATTTGCTCCACCTATTCCACAGTTGGCAGGAGCATATTCCGCTTCTATAATGTCAAATACAGGCAACAACCTTGCTGTCTATGCATGGAACAGCTCAAGTTATGGTGTTACTTTTGGTGTCATTAACAGCTTGACAACCTCCATAAATGTAACAATGAACCAAACAAGAGTTCCAGAAATTAATCTTAGTATTGTTTATCCTGAAGACAACAACAATTTCAACACAACAGACCCTTTCAATATTTCTGTAAATATTACTCTTTATGGTAATTCAGGTGAATGTAATGTTACTTTAAGTATAACTGATGAATCAACAGTTAATGTTTCAGAAGAAAGTAATCTTACATACAGACTTGGTTTCTTAACTCTTTTTGATAACAGACTTATCAACTGGACAATGAATGCCACAAACAACGGAGTTGTTAATATTTCTGCGTCAGCTCATTGTTCACCTTCAGGACCTAGTTTTGAGACAAATAACACCGACACAATCTACAACATATCAATAAGTGACACTTCTGAACCAAAAATCAACCTTGTAAACCCTGAAAATAACACTAAAAACAAAACATCACAAACTGTTTATTTTACATACAATGTTAGTGATTCTAACAGTGTTGATTGTAGTTTGTTAATAGATGGTGTTGTAAATTTAACAAGAACAAACATTCCTATTGGTATAAACCAACAATTTAATGCAACCTTTTTAACAAACGACAATTACAATTGGAGTGTAAATTGTACTGACTCAAGTGGTTTGACAGGTGTTTCTGTAAATTATAATATTTCTATTGAATATTTACCACCAAATATTGTTGTTGATTATCTTACTCAGAACATTGTTTTGAATGCAGGTACAACAAAAAGAGTTTTTTGTAATTTTACAGTCACAGATATGGATGGTGAATCGACAATATTAGATGTGAATGCATCTCTTGTCTCAGACCAAGACACATATGGTCAAACAGTAGATCCAAACACCCTTTATGTTAACGATTCTTGTCAATTGAAATCTTTTGGTGGTAATCAAAGAGTTTATGGTTGTGGTTTTGATTTACAATATTTTGCAGTAAATGGAACTTGGAACTGTACTGTTGTTTCTCTGGATAATGATGGACTTTTTGGAAATACCACAAATATTACAACAGTAGACCCTCTATATGCTGTTAATGTTTCTTTGACAGGTATTGATTATGGAGATTCTCTTGGTGGTTTTCTTACAACAAAACAAACAGAAAATGTTACTAATATTGGAAATCTACCTATCAGAATTAGTGTAACAGGATATGGTGTTTTTCCTGGTGATGGACTTTCTTTTGATTGTCCAACCGTTGATATTCCTATAAACTATACTCATTTTGCTGGAAATGGTACATCTGGTTTTAATGAAATGCAGCAACTTTTAGTTACAAGACAAAATATTGCAAGAGTTGTTGTTCCAAAACAAACATCTATAGGTCCTGCTCCTCTTAATACCACTTGGTGGCAGGTTTATGTTCCTACAAATGTTTCAGATACTGATCTGTGCACTGGTTCAATTGTGTTTCAGGCAGAACCACTGACCCCTTAGTTTCTTTTGGAACTATTTTTCGGAAAAATCACGGGATGTTTTGTCTTTTTGTCATTTTTTTCCGAACATCTTTTTTATTATATATTATTATATATATATTTATATCTATATATTATATAATATTATTATATAGAAATAAATTCGTTCATCGACGAGAGATAAAATTTTGAATGATGTTATATAAATCAAGAAGAGAACAACAGAAAGGATTTTTATAATTATTTTCCAGAGGAAACAAAGGGGAGGGGTATGTTTTACAAAATAGAGTTACAGATGTTTAGAAAGGAAAAACCTATTTTATTTCACATACATATTTATAAAGAACCTTTGTTTCAAATGGAATTGAAGGGGGTGGCGTAAAACAGTTTTGTCGACGACAAATTCTGTTTTGTTCCCAAAACACACAGGAAAAGGGGGTTCCACACATGGCACAAAACGTAGCGACATATTTTGAACAATATCTAAGATCGGACACATTGTTCTCGGATAAAAAAGTATTACAGAGCAATTATGTACCTGAAGAGATAGAACACAGAGACGAACAAATAGACCATGTAGCACAGATTGTTGCACCAGCACTCCGTGGAGAAAGACCTAGCAACCTATTCATATATGGAAAAACAGGAACAGGAAAAACAGTAACTGTTAATCATACATTAGCAAATATGACGAGGGTTGCTAAATCACAAGGAATTCCCCTAAGAGTATGTAATGTTAACTGTAAACTGAAAAAAGTTGCTGATACAGAGTATAGACTTGTGGCACATTTGGCAAGAATGTTTGGAAAAGCAGTTCCACCAACAGGACTTCCCACTGATGAGATATACAATGCCTTTTTTAGGGCGGTCGATACAGAAAAACAGATAGTGATAATAGTTCTGGACGAGATTGACCAGCTGGTCAAGAAAGTAGGAGATGAGATAATATACAACCTGACAAGAATAAACTCCGACCTGAAGAACAGTCAGCTGGCTATTGTTGGAATATCCAACGACCTAATTTTCAGCAACACTCTCGACCCGAGAGTTAAATCCTCTTTAAGTGAAGAAGAGTTAATATTTCCACCATATAATGCCCCACAACTGAAACAAATAATTCAGAAGAGGAGTTTGAAAGCATTCAAACCAGGAAGTGTGGGAGAAGGAGTTGTGGAAAAATGCGCAGCATATGCTGCGAGAGAGCATGGAGATGCAAGACGAGCTCTTGAATTAATTCGTGTGGCAGGAGAAGTAGCCGAACGCGCAGGCCACACGAACATAGAGATTAGTCACATAGATATTGCTGAAGAAAAAATAGAGCGTGACAGACTTATTGATGTAATAGCAACACAGCCAAAACAGTTTCACGCAACACTGCAATCAATACTATTGCTGGCAGAAAAGAGAAAAAACATATTCACAGGAGATGTGTATGATGTATACAAAAAAGTCTGCCAGTACTCAGGTCAAAGACCACTAACCCAAAGAAGAATTTCAGACATAATAGCTGAGATGGACATGCTAGGCATAATAAACGCCAAAGTAATCAGCAAAGGACGTTTTGGCAGAATGCGAGAAATATCGCTTGGTATGCCTGAAAGCATTGTCGGAAAGGTCAAAACAATAGTTACCCACGAATTGGGACTCGTTGATAATAAAGGCCTTGAAGAAGTGGCAAGTCAGGAGAAGCTCGAGGTATTCGAGGCGAATTAATTCATTTCACTACACTGTTAAATATGGGGTGTTTTGAAGGAATTCAGGGGGACTCAGTCCTATCATCCCGAAACAACCATCAGTAGGGAGACAAACAAAATGGCGTACGAACAGCTTTCTATACAAGAACTGGTAAACATAGCCATAGATAAGGATATTTTACTAGACCCTGAACTTCTAAAAGACAAACAAAAAATCATATCAGAACTCCGAAAACTGGAAGGCCCCAAAAGAGGTTCTGTAAAAATAATTCAGAACTACACAAAACCACCAAAAAAATGGAATGTTCAAGACTTTGTCAAACACTTCAAAAAAAGGTATGAACAAATAGGCAGTATTCTGAGAACAAGAAAAGAACTCCAAAGTATCACAAGCATAAACAGACTTATAGGGAAAAGAGAAAGAGAAAGAGTTTCCTTGATTGGACTTGTCAATGATAAAAACGAGACAAAAAACAAACATATCTCGCTGAAAATGGAAGACCCAACAGGGATGATTGATGTGTGGATAAATGCTAACAACAGAGAACTTATTGAACAGGCAAAAGAGATAGTTCTAGACGAGTGTATAGGAATTGTCGGACAGACATCAAATGGAAGAATATTTGCAGAAAAATTGTTTTTCCCAGATATTCCTCTACATAAAGAGTTAAAGAAAGGACCAAAGGAAGAATATGTTGTATTTGTAGGAGATATTGAGGTTGGAGCCAAACTATTCATGCAACAAGAGTTTGAACACTTGATAATGTGGTTAAACGGAAAGCTAGGAAACGAAGAGCAAAAACACACAGCATCCAAAGTAAGTTATGTGGTTCTAATAGGAGATTTGGTTCATGGTGCAGGAGTATATCCTAATCAACACCTAGACCAAAAAGAAGGATTTATTGATGTACAAAAACAGTATGATGAACTTGCTAGGTACATTAAGATGATACCTGAACACATACAGATTTTGATGATTGGTGGAAACCACGACATAGGAAGACTACAAGAGCCACAGCTACCACTATACAAAGATATAGCAAAAAAATTATACGAACTGCCAAATGTCACAATAACAAGCAACCCCTCAATGGTTAACATAGCTCAAACAAAAGATTTTCCTGGGTTTGACTTGCTACTCTATCACGGATACAGTCTGATTTACTATTCAGACACAATACAACCTATAAGAGAAAAAGGAGGACAGGCCTGTTCAGACGATATAATGAAAGTGTTGCTTAAGAAAAGACACCTTGCCCCATCTCACGGGAGCAACACATACGTTCCTGACCCTGATGAAGACCCCATGGTGATTGACAAAATACCTGATATTTTTGTCACAGGACACATTCACAGAATAGCACATGACACATATAATGGTGTAACAATACTGAACTGTGGTGCCTGGAACTCTTTAAGTGACGAACAAATAAGAAGGGGTCTCCAGGCAGAGCCTGCTAAACTTCCTATGTTAAATCTCAAGAACAGACAATTGAAAATAATGAACTTCAACTTTGGAGGAAATAAAGATGAATGAACTGGGCGTGGTGTCAAGTGAAGAGATGACAAACTACTTCCAGATAATGAAAAAGGATTGTCACAAAGCACTAAACCTCGCGGAGAAAGCAAGGAAAAAAGGATACGACCCAGAAGACCAAGTAGGAGTCACTCTTGCAAGAACTCTGGCAGAAAGAGTTATAGGACTCATAAGTGTGGCCGCCCCACAAGTAAAAAAGGCAGGAATCGAAAAAAGAATCGAAGAATTAGAAGCAAAGTATGGAATTCTAGATTGGAGAGTCTGTTTCACAATCGCGCTTGAAGTTGCCCAGCAGAAATACTGTAAGTTTGAAACTGATTTAGAAGCTATAGAGGTCGGTGTTAGAGTTGGATTCGCATATCTAACACTAGGGGTTGTGTCTGCCCCTCTTGAGGGACTCACAACAATTGAGTTGAAAGACAGACTTGATGGCAAAGGAAAGTATTTTTGTCTGAACTTTTCAGGACCAATCAGGAACGCAGGGGGAACCGCGGCAGCAGTCTGTGTTCTGATTGCAGACTACGTAAGAAACAAAATGGGTTACGCAACCTACGACCCTACCGAGAAAGAGATTCACAGATGTGCTGCAGAACTTTCTGATTACCATACATATGTTACAAACTTACAATACCACCCGAGCGAAAAAGAATCAGAGTTCCTGATGAAAAACCTGCCTGTTGAAATTTCAGGAGACCCATCAGAGAAGTTTGAAGTGTCAAATGCAGGTCTTAAGGATTTACCAAGGGTCAACACCAACCAGATTCGCTCGGGATACTGTCTTATTCACAGTTCATGTATTCCCCTGAAAGGACCAAAAATATGGAAGCAACTCTCAAAATGGGGAGAAGAGTTTGATATGGGACACTGGAAATTTATGGGCGATTTCGTTAAACTTCAGAAAAAAGTAAAATCAGCAGGTCAGAAAGCAGAATCATCAGATGTAAAAATAACACCAGACTATACTTATATCAAAGACCTGGTAGCGGGCCGTCCTGTTTTAGCATATCCTTTGAAACCAGGGGGATTCAGACTTAGATACGGAAGGTCTCGTGCTTCAGGTTATTCAGGTCAGGCCATTCATCCTTCAACAATGCATGTCCTAGGGGATTATATTGCCAGTGCAACACAACTCAAAGTTGAAAGGCCTGGAAAAGCAGCAGCTTTCATGCCTTGCGATACTATTGATGGACCTATTGTCCGCTTAACAGATGGAACCGTTCTCCAGCTTAATAGAGAGGAAGATGCCATCAAGTACAAAAATCAAATCAAAAAAATAATCTATCTAGGGGACGTACTGATAAACTATGGAGATTTTTATGACAGAAACCACAACCTTGTTCCAGCAGGGTATTGTCAGGAATGGTGGGTTCAAGAGGTTGTTCTATCTGGAAAAAACACAGGTCTTTCAGAAGAAAGATGGAAAGAAGTCACAGTGGACCCTCTGCGCACAGGCCTAAGCTATGAAGAGGCAAAGAAAGTTGCTATCACGACAGACACACCTCTTCATCCAGGATGGACTTACTTTTGGAATGTAATTCATCCAGACCAGCTGAAGATACTTTTGGAATCAATAGATTTACAGAATAAAACGGTTAGAATAGAGAACAGAGAGAAAAAAGAGACTTTAGAAATTCTTGGAGTTCCTCACAAAGTTATTCACAGCCCGACAGGAAAAACCGCAGGAATTCAACAAGATGTTTGGCAATGTGTTGTTGATACTCTTGGATTATCATCTGAGGACAAACTCGCGGATGCAATAACCAAACTGGACAGGTTTATGGAAGACCACGATGCTTTCCACACTCTTGAATTCGTTCAGGGACAAGCACCATTCAAACTAAGAGACAAAGGAGGGACTTTCATAGGTGCAAGAATGGGGCGACCTGAAAAAGCAAAGATGAGAAAATTGACAGGAAGTCCACACACACTTTTTCCCATAGGTGAAGAAGGAGGCCGTTTGAGAAGCTTCCAGGAAGCAATACAGAAAGGAAAAGTGACTGCCGATTTCCCGTTGAGACACTGTAAAGAGTGTGACAAAGCAAGTGTTATGAAAAAATGTTTCTATTGTGATTCCGAAACAGAACAAAAAACGCGCACAATAGAGAGGTATGACGGCACAAAAATAGAGGTGTTGTGTGCCAGACAATCAATTCAGATAAGAGATATTTTTCAAGCATCTCTTGATAAACTTAAATTCAAAATTTATCCAGATTTAATTAAAGGAGTTAGAGGGACAGCAAACAGAAGTCACATACCAGAACACCCCGCAAAAGGGATACTGAGAGCAAAGTATGAGATTACAGTAAATAAAGATGGTACAACAAGGTATGATTGTTCTGAAGTCACACTAACACACTTTAAACCCGCAGAGGTCAGTGTTCCTATTGAAAAACTCATTGAGTTAGGCTACACTCATGATGTACACAACAAGCCATTAACAGACCCTGAACAAATTTTAGAACTAAAACCACAGGATGTTGTGATTCCGTGTTGTGATGCTCCAGGATATCCTGACGAACCGTGTGATGAGGTATTGTTCCGAACAACCAAATTTATAGATGAGAGCCTGAAAAAACTTTATGGTCAGAAATCATACTACAATCTGAAGTCAAAAGAGGAGTTGGTGGGACACTACATAGTTGGGCTTGCGCCACACACCTCAGCAGGCATTGTTGGAAGGATTATTGGTTTCAGTAAAACCCAAGGATTCCTAGCACACCCTCTTTACCACGCAGCGATGCGACGGGACTGTGACGGAGACGAGAGTTGTATAATTCTACTTATGGATGTGTTTCTGAACTTCAGCCCAAAGTTTTTGCCTGAAACAAGAGGAAGTACAATGGACGCACCTCTTGTAGTCACATACATCCTTGACCCTGCGGCCGTTGATGACATGGCATTCAATGTAGACAGAGTATGGAACTACCCCTTGGAGATGTACAACCTAGCTCTTGAATACAAGAAGCCTTACGACATCGAGATTGACCTGATAGGAGCTCATCTGGGGAAACCAGAACAGTTTGAGGGAATGGGTTTCACCCATGACACAACCAGCCTAAATGCTGGAGTACTCTGTTCTGCCTACAAAATCCTTCCATCCATGCAGGAGAAACTGGAAGGACAGATGGTTCTCGCAGAGAAGATACAGGCCTGCGATGAAGCAGGTGTTGCCACCCTTGTTATTGAGAAACACTTTATTCGTGATATCAAAGGAAATCTGCGTAAATATACACAACAAGAGTGGCGATGTGTAACTTGTAACGAGAAGTTTAGAAGACCTCCTCTAATAGGTAGGTGTACTGTATGTAATGGAAAGATTGTTTTCACCATTTCAGAGGGCAGTATTGTGAAATACCTGGAACCCAGCCTCAGTTTGGCAAATGCTTATAATGTTCCCTTCTATGTTAAACAAGATTTACAATTGCTCAAACGAAAGGTTGAGGACTTGTTTGGCAAGGATAAAGAGGTACAGGAAGGGTTAGGAAAATGGTTCGGATAAGTATTATGAGCATGCTTTCAGTTTATGTTGTGATTTTTTTGATATTTGGAGCCATACTAACAGCAGGGTTTATGGTTTTCAAAAACACTCTTTCTGTTACAAAAGAGATGAGTTCACATGGCGCAGGTTCAGAGTATGGTTATCTTGCTCAAGGGAGTTCAATAGCAATTCTTTTTTTGTTCACTGCCGCCTCAGTTTTGTTCCTTGTTGGAACGGTCAAATGGATGCGACCTAAACGGCGTGATGATTAGTGTCTGAAACAATCTGTTGTGTGGTCATTTACCATTCCTATGGCCTGCATGAATGCGTAAGTTATGGTGGGACCAACAAACTTGAATCCGCGCTTCTTTAGGTCTTTACTTATTTTATCAGATAATTCTGTTTTGGCAGGTATGTCATTAATGGTTCTGAAACTGTTCTGAACTGGTTTGTTGTTGACAAAAGACCATATGTAATTATTGAATGAACCAAACTCCTTCTGAACTTCCAAGAACGCTCTAGCGTTGGTTATTGCTGATTCTATTTTGAGTTTGTTTCTGATAATTCCTTTGTTTTCGAGTAATTTCTTGATTTTATTGTCAAATTTAGCCACAATTTTTGGATTAAATCCTTCGAACGCTTTTCTATAGTTTTCTCGCTTTTTTAGAACTGTTGACCATGAGAGCCCCGCCTGAGCTCCCTCAAGTACTATGAATTCAAACAGCTTATTGTCGTCGTGAACTGGAATCCCCCATTCTTCATCATGATATTTAATCATCAGAGGGTCTGTTGTTACCCATTCGCATCTCTTGTTCTTCAATCATTTTCACCTTGTCATTTTTTCCAAGCTCCAGATACAAAGATTTTATCTTCTGAGATGTCTGCAGATAAAGAATCCTTCCGGAGTATTCAACAATTAATGGTTCGGGGTTGTACCTTTCAGGATCTAATACAAAATCAATTTTAACACCTTTGTAGTTTGCGTACCATCGATGACTTCCCAATTTTGATATTCCCTCTTTAAACTCTGGAAACTTACTCAACAACTCTTCTGAAGGAGGTTCTTTCAGAATAAAATCCAAATCCCCTATTTTGAAATCAAAGCCCTGGAGAACAAGAGCAACGCTCCCTGTAATGTTATAGTTCAGGTCTTTGATGAAAGGGTAGACATACAAGAGTGCCTCTTCAATATCCCTGGGCAGGTTCACTCTTCTAACCTCTTAACCCATACTGCATACGCACCTAGAAATTTCTCAAGCTTTTCAAGGCAGTAATTTTCAATGCTGGAATAATCCTGGTACTCGTACCAGTCTCTAACAGGATTTCCTGAAGAACCCAGCTTGACACCTTTGAACTTGCCTTGATTGGCTAGAACGGCAGTGTGCTTCAGGTCAAGATAGGGCCTTTCTAGATAAAATTTTTCTCCAAGGTCAATGTCAAGATATTTCTTGAACTTGGCCTTGAGCATCCAAAGGTCGAAAAGAGTATTGAATCCCACAGGAATAAAATCCCAATGAGAATTTCCAAGCATTCGCTTGCCAAGTGTTTCAACCAGTTCTTTTTCAGACTGTTCCCAGGCCTTTAGGAGGACTGGTTCCTGCAGGCGTTTGCCTGTTTTTGGGTCTATAGCGCAGAATATTATTGTTACAATAGAGTCTTCTGTAGGGTCAGGCGCATCCCCCTTGCTGTAAGTCTCGATATCAAGATAATAGTAGACCATTAATATCTCCAATCGCGTTCGGCTTGTCGACAGAACCACTCAAAAGAGCTTTCAGGGTTCCACCACACTCTTATTCTGTCTATGTGTGAACCCCATCTTCTTATTGGGACTCCTCCGCTAACATTATCAACAGTTCTATTGCGTTCGTTGTTTTCCGCAATCTCGCAGAGAAAGTCAGGCATATCTCTAGGTTTAACAGGAGTACTTCTGAAGCCGTACCCTTGGTCAATAAACCAGTCAAAAACCTCTTCTCTTGTTCCACGAATGCGGTATCTGTCGTTTTGACTATCTAAGTTATTGATGACTTTTTCAGGGATTTCAACTATTCTTCTAAGTTTCATTTTGAGCTGGTCAACCACAACAGGGCCAACATCAGTAAGAACAAATGGAACCCTGTGGTAAACTTTTATTGTTGGTGGGTCCTCCACTTTTTTATCAGGACCAATAATCATGCCCTCTGAAAACTTATGATTCAATATTTGATTTATATCATAATAATTGTATCCGTTTCGTATTATTTCAACCATTGTATGTCCCTCCAAGTCCTAAAGGATTTCCTTTATTTTCATGAACTCTTGAATAGATATCGTCAAAGAGTGCTTGTTGTTGATTTTCTCTTGTCACTTTTTTTCTAAATTTGTATCCTAACTCGTAAAAAGCACCCAAAACATCCCAAGGTGTGCTAAAAGACGCGAATAGGTCATCAGAACTGTTGATTTCGCTAAGTATCCCGTGGGGTGCGCGCTCAATCCTGTAAATTTTAAGCTCAACAGGGTCAATAACTGTGTGGCCATGAGGCGAGTAAAAGAAAGGGAGGGAATTAGAGGTCTTAATCATAGGATGTCGGTCTATCTGAACCGCTTTAGGAACTCTTATCTTTCTGACAACAACAAGATTTTCAGCCTGTAGAATGCTAGAAAGGTTACTTGTATTAATCTCCATAAAATTGGCATTCGTAACAAGTATAATTAGATTTTGGACCTGATGCTGTTCTTTGAACCACATGCCTGACAAGTCAGGAAGAACACGCCTGCTTCTTTACTTAGTTTGGTGTCAGGTTTGCCACAGGTCGGACAGATTACGAAATCCTGAGCATACTGCTCGATTTTTTCATTTATTTTTCCCGCTATCAGTTTGCTTCCGAAAACAACAGAATCCTTGATAATCTCTCCAGGAGTTGCCATCTCCTTCTGAACATACTTAAGCATGTGTTCAGGCTTGCGTCTCAGAGAGGTCGCTATTTGGTGCCAATTATTGATGATTGTCTTGGCTCCCTCGACGTGACCCTTAACTTTTGGAATCTCGAACCTGCTGGTCTCTTCTGACTCGTCAGGGAGAATTTCCTTGGCGCGTTCGAGCATCTCTTCGTAATCCATAATATTCGGATTGACAAGGGGTTTATAAATCTTCAGGGGCTATAACCTTTAAATATCGACGTAGACGAGATGGAGTGTGGTAGTCGAAAATATTCTTTCGGCCTTTCAGGCGGAACAGAAACCTTGGAAAACAGCCGTACTTGGTTTTATCTACACGACAATAGCTGTTTTTCTGGCTTTTGCGGTGTTTAAAGCGTACGCAAGTATGACTTCTGTGTTTCTAGTAACAATGGCTGCTCTTCCTTTGGTCTACCAATTGACTGTGATGGAGGAAGAGAAAGACCTCGAGGGGATGGAAGAAACGTGGTTGTTGAAAGAACACTCTAAAGCGCTGTCCAGTTTTATCTGGATGTTTGTTGGTATGGCCGTTGGCTTTGCAATCTGGTACACATTTTTACCAGCGGATATGTCTGCGACCTTATTTGAAGCTCAAAGAGACACCATACAAGCGATTAATGGGCATGCAACGGGGATGTTCTCAACAGATGTAGGAACATTCTCCAGAATATTCCTTAACAACGTAAGGGTGCTGGTATTTTGTATCCTGTTCAGTTTCCTATATGGGGCAGGGGCCATATTTATTTTGGCGTGGAACGCCAGTATAATTGGTGCAGCAATCGGTAACATAATGAGAACAGGACTGGCTGAGATTGCTAATCACACAGGCCTGGCCGTTGCAGGAGGGTACTTCCAGGTTGTTAGTTACGCCCTTTTGCGTTATGTTATACATGGAATACCTGAGATAGCTGCCTATTTTGTAGCAGGTCTTGCTGGCGGAATAATCTCAATAGCCGTTGTAAGACATGATATGACGACCAGAAAATTCGAACACGTTTTGTTGGATTCAGCAGACTTGTTACTGATAGCTCTGTTGATGTGCTTTGTAGCAGGGGTACTTGAAGTATGGGTTACTCCAATATTCTTTTGATTATTCCAAAACCTTCACTCGACCTGGTTTGTTTTCAAAGATTTCGCCCTCTTCAATAAGGGTTTTGATAAATTTTTCAGTGTCCCCGTTCTCAACTTTTTCGAGAATATCATCGATTGAAACACCTTCTCCTTCATCAAGAGTTCTAATCACTTCTATAATCTGTTCGAAGGGATTTTTTGTGTCGGCGGGCACCTCAACAGTTTCGGGTGCAACCTCTCCAATGGGGGTTGGTTCAGGAGCCTTAGGTTGTTGGAACTCAACAAGGGTGTTACCTGAGAAAAACTCAAGCTCCTTTTTTCTGTACTCAACCCAACCAGACGAGACCTTGCGACAAAGCTCGAGAACAACATAACGTTCGTTATTGTATTCGCGAGGTTTTCCAATGATTTGAACGATATCGCCCGCACTGACCTGCTCGAGGTAAGGCATAGGGTCAAAGGTTCTTAATGTTAATCTGGCCGTGCCGTCCTCAACAAGGAGAGTTTGTTCTGTTGGTTTATCAACAACAACTGCCAAAACATTGGCTCTTGAGACCATGCCTCTAACACACTTAATCCCTGATGGCTCAAGTCCTTCATTCTGAACCCACTCTCCTGATTTGATATCAAGAAGGTTACACAGAATAGCTGTCTGTCTTTGGAACTGGGTTGCCATGTGTGTGGGACTCAGGGTCTGTTATTAACCGTTACGGCTCAAAGTCGACTAACGAAGTTGTGTTTAGGGCTATAAATGTCGCCGGAACGCTTCAACCTGGAGATGACATCTTCAGCAGTGTCAGAAGAGACGCCTTTGATTCCGGCCTCCCTCACAACATCATCAATAGGAATCGCCTTTCCTATCTGTTTTTCAAGCTCGTTAATAATATCTTTAATTATGCTGATGTGGCTTCTCTGGCTTGCACTGATGCCTGTTGTGACCCTGTCAAGATCAAGCTTGCCTGTCTCAGGGTCCATACCTATCTGTTGTAAGCAGTAGTTCATCAGTTCGATGGCACGCTGTGCATCCCTCCTGGTGACTTTTTTGCTTAAGTGAATTCTAGCGCTTGCTTCACTTAATCGAATAAGTGCTTCGAGCTGTCTGGCGGTGATAGCGATGGGTTGTGCTGCCTGTTCTTCTGCACTTGAATCTTCTCCGCCTCGCATCTTAACATAGTAGTTTTTGATTTCGTCTATGGCTGAATCGGATAATGTTGGGCGACAGGTCTGTCTTGAGTAAGCGATATACTTCTTTACTTTTTCCTCTTCAATTATTGGTTCTCTGCCTGTGTTGTCTTTGTGCATGCTGAGAATAAAAGATGCCAGTTTCTCATCTTTGGTACGGTCAGGTAAGTCTCTGACCGGGAAAATAAGGTCGAACCTGCTGATAAGTGCGACAGGTAATTCGATTTGCTCTCCTATCATTTTGTATGGGTCGAATCGTCCGAACTTAGGGTTGGCTGCTGCTAGAACGGTTGTCTCGCAACGTAGTGTTGCCTGAATGTTTGCCTTGCTGATGCTGATGGTGTTGTGGAGCACCATTCCCTGACTAATGAATGTGTGCGTGGGTTCAATAGTAATGTCGTAAGTCCAAGGCCTATCGGATTCTACAACCTCAATATTTTTGACTTTTTCATATCGAATATCTCCAAGAGCCAATCTTCTTAGTTCAGAATTTATGTCTCCTCGGTTTTCTAGTTCAGAAACCACATTCTTCAACTGTCTTCTGGAGATGTTCTGTTTCTTTTTCAGCAAATCATGTTTTATGCTTGCTAAAAGTGTGTTTTCCACTCTACGGATATTGTTTTTCTCGAGAACCGACAAAAGGTATCTGCCATCAACAGGCACAACATCCTTAATTGTTCTTATTGGTTGTTTTTCATCTAAATAATTGAGGACTTTTTCTAGCCTGTTTTGATTCAAGAATCCTATTTTCTCTGCGAATTGATAGATATTGTCATGGCCTGTAATGTTGACTTTGAAGGAGCTTTTGTGTTCTGTGATTGAACTTCTGATTCTAAATCTAAGAAGTAAATCCTGAACCTGCTCTGCAAGTCTCTGTGAATCTGTTGCGTATCCTATTCTAAGAGTTCTGGGTTTAACAGAGACGTGTCCATCTCCCTCAAACATAGTCATGAGCATCTGAGCAAGGTCCTCTTTTTTACCTTTCAAGAGTTGGGTTGGAACCCTTTTTTCACGAGCATGAACCAACAACTCAGGAAATTCTTTTTCAAAGTATCTTGCAAGCTCTGTTGATATAGCGCGAAGCATCAGTCTGGGTGCATGCGCATCTTTCCTTATTTGTTCATAACAATCTAAATTGAAAAGGCGCTTCAAACACGATGCGAAATCTGCTAAGAGTACAGGATCCTTGTTAGTAAAGTTAATTCCAATATTCTTTTTTCTGTTGATTTCTTTAGAACCCTCTGCTATTAGATGTCCAATCAATCTGTACAAATTGGCATCATTATGCTCTGGAACCGTAATGTGTCGTGAAGCCCTTGGGTTGAATATTTCTGACTGGGTTGTATCAA
Source organism: uncultured Methanosarcinales archaeon (assembly GCA_964589765.1). Taxonomy (GTDB): domain Archaea; phylum Nanobdellota; class Nanobdellia; order Woesearchaeales; family UBA525; genus UBA525. Next base: position 32,538 of record CAZPUM010000002.1, on the reverse strand, counting down.
ACCTTTGTGTTTCGCCTTCGATAGGTAGTTCTGCAGGAATAGGCACGAACTGTCCAATTTCTAAATTTTCAGCTTGGGTGGTGGCTATTCTTCCATGATGAATGGTATAAACAGGGTGTTCAGGTGTAACGGTGATGGTTCTACCGTGTGTGAACGTGATTTTAAACAGTTTTTTAGTGGATTTGTGTTTGCTTACACGGGTGATTTTCTTTGAGAAAACCTTATTCCAATCAGTGCTTAGGATGTTATCTTCAACGAGGCCATCAGGCAGAATCAAACAATCTTTACCATGAATTATTTTGTCTTTATGCTCTGTAAAAAGAGATTCTACATACTCACCAATCATTTGTTCAGAGCCATCAGCAAACTGAATAAGAGTATTGTAGTGGTAACACTGCTGTTCAAGCGCTTCATGCATAGCGCTCGTGTCTTCTTTGGTCATCTTGTCCAGTTCGTCAATACATGCAAGACCGCGGTTGGCAAGTACAAGCGCTCCCGCTTCAAGGGTCCAACCGCGCAGGAAGTCGTCTTTGACGACCGCGGCGGTAAGGCCTGCACCTGAAGCGCCCTTTCCAGAAACAAACCTGGCTTTTGGGGCGATGTTGCTGATGCGCTTCAGCATTACCGATTTTCCGGAACCAGGGTCCCCGATAAGTAGGACGTGGATGTCTCCACGGCTCCTAGATCCTTTGCCCTGTGTTTTTTGACACCCCCCAAACATCTGTAACAAAAGAGCTTGTTTGATGGGTTCGTGACCGTAGATTGTTGGAACGACGCTAGCTACAAGTTTCTCGAAAAGGTCAGGGTCTTGACTAAGCTCCTCAATCTCCTTTTTTTCTTCGGGGTCAATATCTATCTGTGAAAAATCTTCCTGAACTGCAAAAATTGAGTTAGCATCCAGAATCAGGTCGAACCGTGTGGATTGCCCACCAGTGGCCAGAACTATAGGAACCTCTTTTATTGTTCCAACCATTCTAATTCTTGAGCCGGGGTTTGTATTTCTATCAGACATAGGACTGACAAGGTCTTTTTTCAGGAAAACCTTGAGTCTTTTTGGTTGTTCTCCCCCATCTAGGTCGTCTGGTGACTCTTCTAGTGTTAAGGCTTGTGCGTCCATGAACTCTTTACTTAGAAGTTTGAACTTTCCTTTTCGACCACACCCGCATTTCATGGGTTCCTTGAATTTCTCATCAAGTTGTAATGTGGGAATAATGTTCCCACATGATGGGCATTCAAACCTTGCACTGGTAACCTGTGGTCGGACATCAGACTTTTGTTTGACGATTCCCTCAACCTCTATGAACTTTCCAAGATGCTTGCTTCTGATAACCCTGAGAGCCATGAAGTGCTCGGTTGGCAGTCCGACCATTCGAATTTCCACAGGTGATTTGTCATCAGTTGCCCTCGGAAGGTCCATCTTGTCAATGGCCACCTGTCCTGCTTTCAGAATTTCATCAGGTTGTTCAAGTAGAAGCTGGGCAAGTTCAGGGTTGTGTTTTGCCAGTTCTGTAAACGTGATTGTGATAAAGTGCTTTCCTTCTCTGACCTGTTCGAAGAGAATGCTTTTGTACTCCTCGTTTAACTCAAAGAACTCTTTAAAGCTCTCAATCTGTTCGGGCAAATCCATATCTTTATGTGGAACGAAGTGGTATAAGAATACAGTTCGTGCTTGACCAGTGAGACCTCCCCTTTAT
>CAZPUM010000002.1:0-30834 GCA_964589765.1 uncultured Methanosarcinales archaeon | reverse complement strand
AAAAGGGGTCTTAGGCGTTCTGTTTAAGAAATTCTGTGTTCTAAGTCTTCCAGCGTTTCTCTTAACTCAATCATCGTTTTTGGTCTGTCAGGTGTGTGCATCATTTTTCTGAAATCTAATAGCGGGGTCTTGTAGTTATCAGGAGTTCCGAAACGCCAATTAGGTTTGTTATTCATGGAAAACCAATCAAGATAAAGGAATATCAGGTTGTTTCCCAACGCATAAGTGTCTACTTCAGGAGTCCTCGGCACGGTTGATGAACTTTCCGGAGGGAATAGTTCAGGGTCCAGACCTTCTCCCGTCCAATCGATAGGTACTCCAATCCTGTCCGTGAATTCAAAGTCAATAATTGTGGGTGTTCCGTTGTACAAAACATTTCTGACTGCTGCATCAGTATGAACAAACCCTGCAGAATGTATTTTTTCAAATTCATATGTTGCTTGAATAATGGAGGGTATTCTGCTTTCTACTGGAATATCTATGACCTCTTTTGCGTTGACCCTCTCCATAACCACATATTCTGTGGAGTGGAACTCTGCAACCGCTTTCGAGACTGCTCCGGTAAAGTACAGTTCAGGAACATTTGCAACCCCTTTAAGCTCTTTTAGAGCGGTTTTTTCTCTATGAAACTCCATAGGTTCTGCGAAAAATTTGATTACGCAAGGCATACTATTGTATTTGCCATATAAGATGGTGTCATAGAAAAATCCTAATTGATCAGGTTCCAAAGATATGCCTTTTCTTTTCAGCTCTTTTTCTAACAGTTCACTGCTCATACACATACCCCTTTCTGAGTTCCAGTAGTTCTGCTCTCAGCTCAGGCATTGTTATGGGGCGGGGGTCCAGACCAAGGATTCTTCTTGAAAATCGGTTTAGATGGTCTGATGGACACATGACGGTATCATAAGTGGCCAGTAGTTGTGAAATGGACCGTCCCAGAGCGTATACGTCAAGTGCAGGGTTCATAGTAACAGAACCAGTTTGATTTTCGGGTGGAATCAAATGGTCGTTAATTCCTTGTGCTCTCCAATCCCATTTGTATCCGTTTTCTTCACAATATTCAAAGTCAATAATTTTTGTACGGTTTGAGTACATGATATTTCTTAGGGCGGCATCTCCGTGAACCAATCCTTTTTCATGTAGTGTTTCCAAACAAATTGTGGCATCTATAGCTCCTTGAATGACTTTTAATCTCTCTTGAAATAATAGGGATGTTCCCTCAACTTTTTCCATTACAACAAAACCCAGCCAGCCAAATGGTTTCAAACCAGTCTCAATCTCAAATGAACTGTACACTTTAGGGCTTACTTCTGTATCATTCATTTTTTGTAATCCCCTAATTTCGTTCCTGAAGGGTCTTTCATAACAGAACGCCTTGACAATCACCGGCGTGAATTTGTAGGTACAATTGTTTATTCCCAGGTCAATACAGCCGTCAGGGTATATCTCCCTATCAAGAAAAGCGTCAAGCAGAATGCTCATATGCTTCCTCCAGTCTTTGGATTGGGTGGTAATAGGTTTCTACCATTTCTCTTAATTCTATCATGGTTTGAGGTCTTTCTTGTGGTTGTCCTAGTCTTTCCTTAAGCTCCCCGTTATGTTTTAGCAGAGCTATTACAGGCCCTGCTGTGCGGGGCGGGTTATTGAGAATTATGTAATTCAGTCTTTTTCTCATCGATTGTTGGAAACTGAATCCGAGGGCAAAAACATCAATATCCTGTGTGCGATAAATCATTCCAATTTCTCTCGACTCAGGCGGGATTATGCTAACGCTCAGAGAGTTTTTTTCCCAGTTGAACTTTTCTCCCTCTTTGGCGGTGTATTCAAAATCTATAAGTGTGGAATCTGTGCCGTTGTATATTACATTTCTGAGCGCTGCATCACTATGTACATATCCTGCTCGATGCATTTTTTCGAATTCTTTGGTGGCGCTGACAACGCCATCGACCATGCTTCTTGGTGCAATATCTCTAACTTTAACACCTGGAATAAAACTCATCACTACAGCCATTTTTTTGCTCATGGCCCTTATTTTAGATGAGTACTGAAAACTGTCTATGAACTCAGGCGTTTTACAGATATTTTTCAGGCCTATTAATGAACATGATTCTCTGTTGAACCTTTCATATACATCGAACAGTTTGACGACAACTTTTTTGCCGTTCATATCCGCTTCAAAGACGTTGTGGTAGCTTTTGTCGATTTTACCAAGAAGTGTAATCCCTCTGTCATCAAATGGCTGTCGTGGATGGGTTGCCCATAGCATTCTCTAGCTCCACACCACCCAGGAAGAAAAAAGAAAAAGATTACATTACGCCTTTTAGGACTTCAACAAGCTTGTTTACAGCTTCCATTACCTGTTCTCTACTCTTGGTACCAGTACAGACAATCTTACCGTTGCTGAACAGCAGGAATGTTGCCTTTGCTTCCATTAGCTTGTATACCAAACCTGGGAACTGCTCGGGTTCGTACTCTGTGTTGTCCAGTTTCATTGCTAGCTTGTTTAGATTTAGGTCCATTCCGATGCTGCCTGAGGCAACTACGTTCTGAACTGTAATCTTTGGCTGGATTTTGATATCGATGTTAATCTTCTTTAAAGCCTCGATAATCTTCTCGATGCTCCTGTCGACCTTTTCCAGCGTGTCTGCTCCTGTGCATACAACCTTGCCAGAACTGAAAATCAGAGCTGACGTGTGTGGTTCCTTGATCCTGATAACCAGGCCTGGGAACTGCTCCGGGTTGTATTCTGTGTTCGGTAGAACAGCAGCCATCTTTTCCAGTGGAATGTCGTGCTCCAAACTTGTTGAAACTACGATATTGACAATCCTGATATCGGTCTCGTCAACCCCACTATTACTTGTTTTATTTTTGGTTGCAGTCATGCGTTACCCCCAAACTTTCTTGCCTTTCGGAGTGCCCCTTCATTTATAAAGGTATTTATAAACATTATAAAGTTTTGGCACATTTCTATTATAAACTGTCACTCTCGTCTATTAGTAACAAAACAAGAATTGGTTTCAATAAGGAAAATAAAAAAAATAACAATAAAGAAAGAAAGTTTAAGTCACTTCGAAACCCCTCATTCTTTGCTCCATTCTTTCCTCTCGGTCAAGCTGTTTGACCTTGGATTGAAGACTGGACATCCAGTCTAAATACTCTGGTTTCGACTCCTGTTTTTCTTGTAGTAGTTCTTGCATTTTGATACCTCCCTATGTATCTATAAGGGCGACAGCCTCCTGCTCCCACCCCATATGGCCTAAATCGTAGTTGAAATAGACCAAGTAACGTTGTAACAAGTCAGGCTCGTGCCTAATGAGATCAAACACCGCCTTTGTATAGCAATAAGCACACGTGGACATCAGATTATTACACTTAATGCAAAACGTCTCTCCATCGTTCCAGAACACTCTTCTGGTAAGCTCATGCAACTCAGGCACGAGCGCTTCTCGGTGTTCCTCACGCAACCACTGCTCCACGCCAACTTGTAAGCAGGCAGGACAGATGGGGTTGGTGATTGTTTCTTCACATTCCACACATCTCATTTCCCTAGCTCCTGGTAGGAAAGGTCAAGAACTTACTGCTGTCCTGCCCTTCCCACCGATTTTTCGGTGTTCTTAGGCAGACAGCACGCGTACGTTCTTAATTGAGAACAGCGTGCAAGCAAGATCAAACATGGTATAATGCCAAGTTGTCTTGCTCTGCATGGCCTTACATTTCAGATAAGCATTTATAAACGTGTCTCATCAATTTGGTCACAACTATGGAAGTTTTTATAGAAAAAACTGGCAAAACATTGAACAAAGAGTTCACAGGCACAGCCAAAGAGCTTTTGAACGACCTGGAAATAAACCTAGAAACAGTTCTCGTAGTTCGTGATGGAACTCTGATAACAGAAGATGATTCTGTTGAAGGGGCTGAAAAAGTAGAACTTCTAAGTGTGATAAGTGGTGGATGATGGGTCTTATGTGCCCCGCATTTAGTCTAAACGATTTGCTCTGTCCCAAATCAAAAACAAGTTTTTGAACTTTCCTTGAAAAATATGAGGTCAAATAGTTGATTGGATTATTACCACGGGGGCGTATAGCTAAGTCCTATACTAAACGCGCGTCCAGGACTGTAAATTCGCTGTATTTCGTTGCCCTGCGTAAAAATTCGTTCGGTATCGAGTAAGTTGTGACCAGCAATCTTCATAGAAAGACCTTTTGCTATCTTGGCCAGGTCCTGTGAAATAACAATATCAAATGTTGTATAAGGGCTCTCTTTGATATCAGGAAGCCCGAAAGAACCGACATCTGTTATGCGCTCACCAACATGTGTGATTAGTGCCCGACTCATAAATCCCCATCTAGGATTAAAATATTGAAGTGAGATATTTCCCACATGGTCAGACTGTCCCATAAGAGGACGGTTTGACGTTGTAGTTACTGAATACTGTTGGTCGCCAATACTCACTTCTGATGTTGTGTATGTGTAATTTGCATTTACAGACCAGTTCTTAAAAACACGTCCCAAAACATCCAACGAGTGTCTTAATTCTATCTCCCCACCCATAAGTGTTGCTTGGTCAGCATTCACGAATGATGTGCGGAGCTCGGTTGTTGGCTGTATAATGCGCTCAATAGGGGTTTGGATTGTTTTATAGAATGCGCTTGTAGCGATTACTGAACCTTGGCTAGGAAAAGTTTCCCATCGAAGGTCATAGGCGTCAATAGTGGCTTGTTTTAAATCAGGATTACCAGCAATGGATCTTCCTCCAGTGACTTCAACAAAAGTGAAGGGACTCAATTCCCTAAACTCAGGTCGGTTAACGGACCTTGAATACGCAACCCTGAAGTTTGTGTTAGGTGAGTACCGGTAAATAATGTTTAGTGATGGCAGGACATCGGTGCTTTGTTCGCTTGATATAACTCCTGTCTCTGTGTTGAACGGGTTATATGTAACCACGTTTTGGTTTGAATCTTCCATGCGAGCCCCACCCACTACACGCCACTTGTTCATGTTTATATCTGCCATCAGATAACTTGCAGTTACGGTGTGTGTGGCGTCGTACGCGTCATTTACTCCTGTTGTTTCACGTAGCTCGAAACCTCCTGGCCTGATATTTTCAGGGGTGAAAAGTTGTTCTGGCATTTGAGTGAGATCAAACAGAGTCTGGTTTTGAACAACAAAGCGCAATCGTCTAGCTTCAAAACCACGCTCACGATTCATGTGTAGGTGCCCTGCTTTTATTGAACCATATGCGTTTTTCGGTAGCGAGAAAAAAACAGTGTAATCAATACCTAACTCTTGCGTGTTGTCTTCAAGGTCATAGAATTCCATCTTTCCTGTTTCAGGAGAACCAGTCATAAGAGAATATACCCCTTGAGCACCCATGCTGTAAAGGTTTTCTCTTAAATCAGAATTATTGGTTGCTGTCGCTTTTGAGCCATGCCACTCCAGAAGACTTGCAATTCCAGGCCACGAAAAGTTGTGTTTACCAGAAAGTTTTGTTGAGAGGACTTGCTCATCCTTGAACATTACTCGATAATCTTTAATGAATCCTCCACTATTTGTACTGAGCCCTTCCTGTACTCTGTTCTCTGTTGAGGAGTTCTTGGTGTAAAAAGAATCGAATGATAGAGTGTGGTCGTCGTTAAGTTTAAAGGAGATACTTGTGATTCCTGCTAATTGGGCGTTTTCTTTATCAGTAACAAGTTCATAATTATTTCGAGGAACAAGCGTGTTTGAGTCTAGACTGAAGAAGCGCAACTCTTCATCAATCGATTCGTATCCACTGGTTGAAGTGGCTGAGAAAATCAGACCGAGTCTGCCGATTGTATCTCCGTATGTAAGAGAAAAATTAGTGTTGGGTTGTGCACTAGTCTCAGTTCCTGTCCAGTCTCCAACCATGAGCCTCCCAAAAGCCTGTATTTCCTCGGGAGTGTACCCTACGGGATTGAGGGCTGTTCTTCTTGAGATATATTCTGTAGGGATGCCTGAGGGAAGTTTCTGTCCTCCTCTGCCTAGTATATCAAGTCCGCCCGCATATGTTCTAAAGTCCTGGCCTGTTGCTGAGCTGTTTATGCCAGTACCCAGTCCGATTGAGAATAAGGTTTCTTTTGGAAAATTTTTGGTTTTCATCTGTACTATGCCACTACCAAAATCCCCCTGCATATCCGGAGTATATGTTTTGATAATGTCTATTCTCTCGAGGAGTTTTGATGGAAAAAGATTAAGGGGTACAACGCGACGTTCAGTCTCAGTGCTGGGCAGGATTGAACCATTGATGGTGCTTCCACTGTACCGTTCTCCCAAACCTCTGACAAACACATATTTATCTCCAAGAATGGTGATGCCTGTCAGTCTCTGGACTGTGTCTGCGGCATTGGAGTCTGGGCTTTTGCTTATTTCTTCAGAGGATATTGAGTCGCTCACGATAGCGGAGTTCTTTCGTGCGTCAAGCAAGGTTTGTTCGTTGGTTTTTTCGATGTTTCCTTCAACAGTGACTTCGCCTGCGAATGTTTTCGGGGTGTTCTCATCATTTGACCCTTGGGTTTGACTCTTTTCAAGCGCTTCAAGATACTCGTCAAGTTGCTCTGGTGTCAGTTCACCTGTTGTAGGCGTTACGGGGTCTGTTGGTTCAATAGGGGGTTCTTGAGATTTTTCTTGAACAATGTTTGTTGGTTCTACCGCATATGCTGTATTGTTATTTGTTAATGGGATTGTGCTAGCAAGAACAAGACTACAAAGTGCAGTAGCAGTAGAGAATCTTTTCATACCTCACCTCTTTATCGAGTCTAAAGGATATATAGTTTTATGAATTTGCTATATAGTGTATGTAGCTTTTTTCCATAAATTGGTGAAACTAAAGCAATCGGCAGTATTAGGTCGCCCACCTAGAAATATATTTAAACGTCTCCGCTCGAGAAAACAGATATGATGAGAGGTGGCGTTTACTTTCTTATAGCATTCCTGGTTTTATCAGTGGCAGCGTTCGCCGAAAACACTCAACAGGAACCTCCTGCTGGAACGCTTTTTCCTGACAGTAACGGCGAACCAGGAAACCTGATTTTCTATGAGGGTCCTTGGGAAGTTGGAGAAACAGAATCCGCTTTGTATCTTGCTACCCCCTCAGATATCGCAGGACATGGTGTCGTCAATCTATCTTTCAATATGACAGTAGGAGAAACTGATGGAGAGGGACCTTTTGGAGGGTTTAGCCTTAGAAATCTTTGTTCTCATATGAACATAGCAGGAGGAAGCATTGACAACAAATATACCATGAAACAAAGATTTGTAGCCAGAGGTATAGCAGATAATCTTGTTTCAGCAGATTTCGAGCCCGAGGAAGGTGAAACATACTTTGTAAGAGTCTCTATGCAGACAAACCCTGCAAGATCCATACTAGATATATATGATTCAGATGAAAACAATGTAGTCAACATTGAAAATGACCTCAACAGCAACCCAGAAAATGAGTATACTCTTGACCAAACAAAAGAAGGGTTCATGGTTATGTTTTTTTCAGACCTCGAGCCCGTGCCAGCAGGTTGGGTTTATTCAGATATTAGCGTAGATGTCCAGGCAAGTACAGGTTCAAACCCCCTAGGTGGAGAGTTGGGCACTCCTGAAGGAAGACTTGCTTTTCTGGCCGCAAACATGGCACAGCTCCCTCAGGGAGATGATTACTCGCTTGACTGCGGTCCTGCTTCAGAGGTCTTACCAATCTTTCCAGGGGATGCTTCCCAACCTTACTGTGTACTAAGGTATGACGACGAGATTATTTTTGGGACGGCGGGAACAACGCAAACATTTTTTCAATCGACCTTTTCAACATTCCAATCAGATTTGTTTGCGGCTCAGATAGACCCATCAGAAATCAGACCTGATGCTTGCGGAAACATACTAAATTCTCTGGAAACAGAGTTTGCAGACTGTAATGAAGGTTCGGACGGAGAACCGATTCCGGGTTTCAACACATACGGTTATTTAGACCCAATAGATGCATCTCAGGCCGCTTTCATACTTGTAAGTCAGAACCCCATAGATGGACTTGAAACAACGGTTCTCGAATCTGTTGTTGATTTCTTTAGAGGTCTTTTCGGTCTTCCACCATCAGGCCAAGTTGGAGGGCTTATAGACCCTGGAACAACTCTTCCTTTGCAGAAGTTCCACCACGCATTTTTGGCCAAGGAAGGGGATAAAACAATCACGGCAACCTGGTACGGAGATAATGCCGTGCTGGCGTTCAACCAATTCAAAACAGATTTTTCTTCGCTTGTTCCAGAGGATGATGACAACATATACACTCTGAGTGACCAAGGACAGGTAATGATGCTCGAACTGAATAGACAAAATACAAAGGACTGGATGCTCTGGAGACAGCTCACATCAGGAGTAACCATAGGTGCAGGTTCAGGCTCTGTAATTGCTGGTGACACTTGTGGTAACGGAATTCTTGGTCTCACAGAGCAATGTGAACCGGGTGTCAGTGAACCTAAGTCCTGTGATGAGTTGGGCTTTCTCAGTGAAGACAGCGCGGACTGTCTCGCGGTGGGCGACGCAAACGAGTGTACTTACGATTTAACAGACTGCGGATACCAAGAAGGTCTCTGTCTCGACGACTGGACCCCTCCCCCACCTCTACCAGATGTTTATGGATGCGCGGGCGAATACTACTGTAAATGTAACGGATACCTATGGGATGTCTTACAAGGAAACTCCTTGTCTTCATCAGCTCTTATGGATGCGGAAGGTGTTATGGGTTCGTCAGGAGCCTCTGTTTTAGCATCCTCACGACAGAACATTCCGGTAATCTGCGGAGCAGCAGTATACCTTCAAGAAGGAGAGGATTATGTTCAGTGGTGGATAGATTACTTTAACGCTCAGAAAGGGGAAGGTAACTTTATGGGAACTGATATTATGAGCCCTGTATATTCCCCTTCAGTTGTTGCAAGCGTAATGTCAGTACTTGCTGAGTCAAAGACAAGAGGACATACAGACATACAACAAGCTGCTGAAGAGTGGCTACAGGCATACTGGGCCATAGCAGCATTATCTGGAGTCGACAGCGAGATTACAGAGTTTGAAGTGATAATTCCAGAAAACCCATACACAGGGATTCCAAATGATGATTATTACGAGGGATACACAGTAGCGTCTGCTGGCGCTAAGACCCGTTCCGATTCCCTACCAAGTCAGGGCACACACCTTTTGCTATCTTTGGCATTAGGAAAAACAACCTCTTATGATATAGGAGATGTGTTTGGGCCTGGAAGGCAATTAACACCTATTGGTAACGCCCTTACAGTTGCAGGATTCCCTCCAGAGGATGGTGACGTCGTTTGGGACGACGTGACACAACCAATACCTTCTGAAATATTTGGTCTGACCGATGAACAAAGGACGGCTCTAAATAACACAGTCTCATCATCAGCCGAGTTTGAAACCCTGAAAGCAATGGTTGGTGACAGAACGCCTGTTGTTCCTATGACATTCATCAGGTCTTCCACAGGTGTCGTAACTTGGTTGGGAACCTTTGCAGATTTAGGAACAGATAGTTCCATACTTTCAGAGGAGACGCCTGTTGGAAAAGGCTTGAACCCTAACGAGAACATGCCTCCTTACTATGCTGTCAAGATGCTGAACACAGGAGAAACAACCGTGCTGTTCGCACACGATAACGATACAATATCAGGTGCTGTTTCAGGAGACGCGGGCAGATTTGGTTCCGAATACTGTGCGAAAGTTGATGGAACGGTAACCTGTCTAGACTTCTCTGTTGTAGAAGCAAGCGGGTTTGAACTTATAGCGCAATGGGTTGATGGCGGACTAAACCTCATCGAGGGCAACTTGACATCCATAACGCACAACGCACAAGGCATTTGGACAGGAAATCCTGGCGCAAATACATGTTCAGAGCTTTCCAGTCCGCAATTCATCAATCCTCAAACACTCTACTCCACCTCTTGTGATGGAGGGAGATGTATTTATTGCGAGGACGAATCTATTGTCAGCTACCTCTCAGGAACGGAGGAGCTTACATTTATTGACCTGACTGCATCTGCAGGAAGTTGTCCTGCAGGATATACTGTTCTAACAAGACAGGAAGGATACAATATTTGTAAGAAGCCTGTTACGATAGAATATGCTCCGGGCGAGTACGAGGTTCCTGTTATGATTGATATTAGGGTTTTCCCGAATGTTCCTGACCCCAATCCTAACAATGATGAGGCTTGCGCGCAAAGGATGCCTATCTGTAACGAGGAAGGTGTCCGGTGTAGAGCCCCTGCATGGATTTACTCAGGACAGAAGTTACACTGTGCCGCAATCAAGACTTACGGCTTGACTTACATGCCTGCTGAGCCTTCTACAGGGGCAGGTTACTGTCAGACAGTGTCTGACTGTCCCTTTGTAGGTAACTGCATCATGAGTTGTAACAACAACCTTTGTGAGTACTCGAACTGTGTTGATTTTATCTTACCTGATGAACAACCGCTTTATCAGATGCCTTAGGAAACACTCTTAAGAGCGAGGTAAATCCGGGGGCAGTATGAAGTGTCATCTCTGTGATAATGATGCCATAATTAACCAGCCACCGCGCTGTAAAGAGCACTTCATAAAAGAGTTTGAATCAAGAGTAAGAGATACAATAGAAAGATTTGGAATGATTAACCCAGAAGATAATATTCTTGTGGCTGCCTCTGGAGGAAAAGACAGCCTTACCCTTTTGACTCTTCTGAACAAATGGTACAAAAAAGTCACAGCGGTCGTTATTAACGAAGGAATCGCGGGTTACAGAGAGTTCTCTTTGGCAGATTTGAAGAAGGTCTGTAATGAACATGATATTCCCTTAATCATAAAGTCTTACGAAGAGTTTGCCGGAGACACACTCGATAACATTTTGAAAAAGAAAGACTTCAGGCCTTGCGATGTCTGCGGAGCTTTTAGACGACACTTGCTCAACGAGGCCTCAAAAGATTTTGATGTGATAGCGACAGGGCATAACATGGATGATGAGGCTCAGGCATTCCTGATGAACCTTTTGAAAGGTCACACAGACGTAATTCCAAGGAGTGGGCCTGTTTCAGGCTACGGTGCAAAAGGATTCACCAAACGGGTTAAACCCCTATATTTTTGCACAGAGAAAGAAGTAATGACATACGCATTCCTTCACAACCTTGTCGGCAAGTTCACGGAATGCCCAAATGTCCGCGGTAGCTACCGCGACACAGTCAGGGATGCTCTGAACAACTACGAACAGTCACATCCAGGGTTTAGACGCGCTTTGCTTGACGCATTTCTCAGAACGAAGGACAAATTCCCCCCCGCAGTTGAAACAGAATTAGAACCTTGTAAGGGTTGCGGGGAGCCATGTGCTTCGGGATTCTGTAAGTCATGTCAGTTTCTAGAGAAACTCAAAGTTTGAGAAGGTTATCAAGGTCTTTTGGAGCGCGCATGTCGAGAGATCTTGTAGCTCCGGAAACAACTTTCACGTCCGCACCGTACTTTTTGAAAAGAGCAGAGTTCTGTTGAAATCGTCCTAATAGTACGGATTGGTGAAGTTTGTTGGTGATTAAAGGATTGGCATTGACTAGGATTGTTTTTCCAGTTCTTACAGCAGTCTTTACATGAACCTGGGTTAATCCTCCTCGTCTATGGTGGATGAAATCAGGTTTTCTGGATGATTCAAAGTCTATCAGATATTTAACCCGTTTATCTTCATACAGTCTCTCCCTTCCCACTATGTGTTTTGTCAGTGATTTGGCCTTGATAACCTCTTGTTGACTATTCACAAATATGGCAAGTTCAACGTTAATTTTTTCATCAGCAAGTTTTTTTGCCTCTGAGTATCTTTGTTTAAGCATAGGGTCGCTTAGGTTGTACATAAGAAGTAACTCTTTAATTCCGAGTTTTTTAGCCATCAAAACCAACTGGTTTTCGTTGTTGTTTGGAACCACTAAATCAAACATGTTCTTGGAGAGAACAGCAAGTATATAAATCACGGCGGGCAAGTTAATCGTATGAGGTGGGTGCTCTTTTTAGCAGTGCTTTTGGTGATTCCTGTAGTGACCGCTTTCAGCGAACCCCCTGTGTGTTCCGACTGGCCAAACTTTTGTGATGGAAAAACAGATGGAGATTATGGTGTAGCGCAGTGTATAGGACTTACCTGTACATCAGATTCGTGTACATCAGTTAATGATGCGAGACCTTACTGCGACACTGGAGGAACCGGAGTTTGTTGTGGATGGAGTTCAGATAGGCCTGACTGTGGTCTCAATGGATGTACAGACTTCCAAACAGACAGAAACAACTGTGGTTCTGCAGGCAATAATTGTGAAAACTGGGAAGACTGTTGCGGGGGAGTATGTACTGACATCTTCTACGATTCTGATAATTGCGGGAGTTGTGGCAATACAATAACTGACCAATCAAGATATGAGTGTTGTGATGGCGAGGTTACTGACAAACTATGGGATTATCTGGATGACGAGGAAAACTGCGGGGGTTGTGCAAATAAGTGGAGCATGGATAATTTTGGGAGCCCCGGTGAAACGTCTTATAATCCTCACATCTGCCTAGAGTATCACAGACAATCATGTCAATTAGGTAACTGCGGGTGTGATTCAGACCAGCTTAACTGTGATATTTACTATGTGATAGGTATTGCATCGATAACTGACAGCCTGTATGAAGAAATTCTTTGTGTGGACAGACAGCCACAGTGTAATGTGGGCGCGGGTTGTTATGATGAGGAGGGGAAAGGATACAGTGGAACAGGAAATATGGATGCTCAGAACTGTGTTATGGATGACGACCCTTGGGAGCTGAGGTGTACAGAGATATGGACGGGTTACTCTCCGTCGGGGTCGTACTGTACAGACAATAACCTGTGTACTTCTCCCGATGCCTGCGATGGCGTAGGCAACTGTGAACCTGGTTCTGCGGTATCTTGTTCAACTTCCGATGATTACTGTCTAACAGACACAAGAGTTAGAGATTATACTGGTGGATACTGCCACTGGTCATCGGGTTGTAGAGACCCTTATGTTGACAGGAACTGTCCTCCAAGTGAGGTTTGTATAGTGGACCAGTGCGTGCCATGTGACCAGGACGGGGACGGTTATTCCGCAATAGGTTCTCCAACACTATGTCCTGTGCCTAGAACTGATTGTGATGACACAGACCCTAATATCAACCCTGGCGTTGCCGAAATCTGTACTGATGCTATAGACAATGACTGTGATTTAGAAATCGATTATGATGGTGTTTCAGGTAATACAAAAGGTGACAGTGAATGTAAGGTGGATATTCAGGGTATCAGCACTGTCACGACAAACAAATGTAGCTTAATCAATCCGGAAGTGGATATACTTTGTGATGCTAATGTTGGCAACGTGAGAAGTTTGTCAGCTGAACTGAACGGTATAGACTGTACAAAAAGAGAGTGGTCAGGAACCGTTCAGAGGTTCACTTGTCCAACTCCTGCTGATGGCGCGTACAGACCTGAATGTAACATTAATCTTTCACAGTCTTACTCTGACTTGTCAACCATGGACGCCCCTCTTGGTGTAAACTGTTATGTTTCAATGGAGGGGCGAGTTACAGATATTGTTACAGGACAGCCAATACAATCTGCGACCGTACGTGAATTATTCTTTGGAAAAACTGATTCATCAGACACGTTCGGACAATATAGAATTAATGATATCCACGTAGGAAGCATATCAGCAATAGCAGACCACTCAATGTATCTGCCTCAAACTCACGAAAACATTGTTCTTACAGAGTCCACAGACCCATATGTCCAGAATTTCGAGCTCAGTCCTGAAGAGTGCACACCAACATGTAGTATTTATGGAGTCTGTAATTATGATACATGTCTTGGTGTGAATGGTTGTACTCTTGATGGTTTCAGACCGGAACACCAGTTAGAAGTCATAAGAATTTGTGACGATGCTGATGCGGGAACTGTTTTTAATCTAAACTCGACGCACAAAGTAGAGTGTTGTTCAGGGAACCCGATTCTAGCTGAAACGGTGGAAACTGAGTTGGAGATTGAGAGCTGTGCGGAAGATTTGATTACTCAGACCAGGCTTGTTGAGTACAACGGAAAGATAATACAGCTTGTTGTAATGTCTTTCAATCAGTGTTAAATATTAAGACTTTTTCTCATACTCATGGCAGTCCGCATACAGAAGTTGATAGCAGACGCGGGGATATGTAGTAGGCGTCGTGCTGAAGAGCTGATAGAGAATGGAAGAGTTCTGTATAATGGCAAAAAAGCAAAAATCGGCCAAACCGCAGACCTATCTGAAGATGAGGTTTTGGTCGACGGCGAGCCACTGAAACTTGCCAAAAAGATCTATATTATGTTGAACAAACCCGCAGGGGTTGTGGCAACAGTTTCTGATAAGTGGGGAAACACAACTGTTGTTGACTTAATTCCTATTCAGCAAAGACTTTTTCCCGTGGGTAGATTGGATAAAGACACAACTGGACTGTTGCTGATGACCAACGACGGTGTTTTCGCCAACAAGGTTATGCACCCCAGGTATGAGATTCCCAGAACCTACGAGGTGATTTTAGACAGGAAATTTGAATCCATGGGTTCTGTTAAGGACGGTGTTGAACTTGATGGTAAAAAAATTCGAGCCACAATTAAGCCTCTTGGCGGAAGAAATGTTCAGATAACAGTACACACAGGGATGCATAAGGAAGTAAAGCGAATTTTCAAACAGCTGGGTTACTGGGTGCGGGGGCTGAAGAGAGTTCAGTTAGGAGATTTGAAACTGAATGTTCAACAGGGCAAATTCAGGCACTTGGTTCCATCAGAAGTCAAGAAGTTTCTTTGAGCCAGTGCTCTTCTGGCAAATTAAAGTAAATGTACATACCTCCATGCTCGTCGTACACAAGGAGGTCTGAGAATTCGCCCATAATTATGTGACCCCTGCCCCTTTCGCCCATGTAAACTTGTCCTGTTAAAGGGTCAACAGGGGTTAATCTAACACTTTCAGGTTTAAAGTTGTAGTTGGGTTTACCCGTCGAGTTTATTGCAAAGCACAGATGTTCAACTGCTCGCCAAGGATACACCCTAATTTCTTCTGAGATGTCCATGAGATTTCTGTGTTCCTCATAGTTTATGGCTGCTTCTCTGAGCGACATAACAATTTGGTCGCCTCTGTCTCTGAAATCTCTCTTAATTCTGTTCAGAAGTCCTGTCCATTTGTTGTGTTTGATTTCCCAGTCACGCATTGTCTCTAAAACAATCTCGGGAGTGGCTTTTTTTCCACTGTATTTTTCAATCGCCTTGATTAAATCAGTAGATGAGATTGTATTGTTTATGTATCTAGACATGACACCTCCATCACTGTGAAAAACCACACAATTTTCATCACCGTAAGGCACAATAACAGGGCTCAGGTCCGGCACAAGTCTGTTTACAAGAACAATGTTCGTACTAACCCTTTCTTCAAGAGCGCACATAAAGTAGAGGATGCTAATTTATCTTTTAAAGTTGATTCAATATCTGTTTATTTCTGGCGGGAAACTCATTTTTTCTGGTCAAATACTATTGCGGCGTATGAAACGCTGTTTTTGTAATCACTTAGAATGTCACCTGACGTATAGTACTGTGCTATCGACACTTCGCACTCGGGGAGAAGTCGAAGTAACAGTTCCATAGCTTCTAGTCCATCGAAGTTCATCAGTTGGTCTTTTGCAACTTCGGCAAGTCCCTCGGCATCTTGTTGTCTGATTTTTTCGAAAGCTATTTTGTCAATCTGTGTTATTTGTTGCTGGATATGGTCTGTGAAAGGAACATAATGGAAAAGCGGACCGTGTCGTGTGAAATTACTGCTCACAATGAAAATCGCATTTCTTTCTAACTCTGACAGAGTTTCAAGAATGTCTTTGGCTATTGCCTCAACATTGGCGCTGGGATTTAACAGAATAGGAACAATCCAAATATCATCAACCTTGTTTTCAACAGCGTGTTGAAGGAATGGAATTTGGACCTCGAGAATTTTGTTGTGTTCATGAATCTCATTATTAACTCCGATGTTTCCTTTCCTTCGTATGGTTTCGACAAGTTCTTCGTCGGTTCTAACGAAGCCAAGAGGGGTGATGAAGTACTCCGTACCCATTCCTGATTCAGAACTGTACTGATTATTACCTATCAGAAAGTAAACATCTGCCCCTGGGCTTTCCGCTATCGCTTTGTAGGCCCAAGCCATACACTGTGAACAGTGCCTGTATGGGCTGTTAGGTGAGATAACTCCCTTAACATCTTTTTTTACCTCGACACCTAGTCTGCCAGGGCCTCTTTGGCTCTTGTATGCCCCGATAATCTCATCACGAAGCATCTGACTGTCCTTCATATAATGACTGCCAGTGGCTATTGGTTCTCTCATCGACGTGACATCGCAGGATATCTTTAAATATCTATGTTACTCGACGATAGTATGAGAGGTGGGCAGGTCACAATTTTTGTTGCAGTGGGTCTCGTAATTTTATTCATAGTCGCGATATTTTTCCTGGTGCTAGATACTGAGCAGAGAGTCCAGCAAGAGTACGAACAGGGACAACAGATAATTGAGGGTGCAAACGCTGCCGAACTGAGTGCAGTCCTTGGCAGTTGTATAGACACTGTTGTGATAGATGAGTTCAAGAAGCTCGGACAGTCCGGAGGACTGCATGTTGATGACCCCGCATATCCAAGAGCTATTGTGGGGTCAGGTCCGACAACCCGGTTGATGCTGTACGGTTTGACGCGTAACAGAGATATCCCTGGCTCAGCAGGACTTAGACCGTACAGAAATGAACTGCCTGATTATCCTCATGAGGATTTTACTGTTGAAAACACCCTGATTCAGGCAGATACGGGCAATAAAATGGTATCTTGGCAGCCCGGATATTTTGGTGACGTGAATTTTGCGCCAATCTGTGACAAACAAGGCCCAAACAGGCCAGGAAGTACTAGGGAGTGTAGGAGTTTTCCGGGTAGCCCACCAAGTGTTCCTAACACAGAGTCAACACAAAATATGCTTATGCCAATTATAGCTAACAGAGTTCAGGCCTGTGCAAATCCTGCCAGATTCTCTGAGGCTCTTGGAGTGGATGTTACTGAGGTAGGAGAGCCAACCGCAGAGATAGCATACACATTCAACAATGTGATTGTCAGCGTTTATTATCCATTAACAATTGTGGGGCAGGCAGAGACTAACTTACAAGAGGTCAGAAGAACTTACGATTTCAGATACATGCAAATAGCGCAGTACGCTAGAGATTTGGCTTTAAGAGAATCCCGAGATATCGCTTTTGATATTTCTGAGGATTACAGGGAAGTTCCTTCCTGGAAACCAGGGTTTACTGTTCAGACCAGTGAGGTTGATTCAGTCGCTCAAACAACTCTTTCTCCGCCAATTCAACAGAACGGCGAAACAGCAACAATGGTAACAATAATAGACTCTAAATCTGAACTTGATGGAGTATCCTATACATTCTCGTTTCTTATGGAGCACAGAGAGCCCGTTGTGATTCTTTCTGATCTTTCCTGTGCCTATCTGCAGAGTCATTCTGCAACAGAACTTTTATCTGACGGGGTTTTAGAGGGCATAGACCCCGATGGTTATCCAGTCTCTATCAATTGGTGTCATGATATCTCTGGCGCGGTTTGTGGCGTGGATTTGAACATGACTGTGAGTGACACAGATGGTTGGATGGATTCTAAAGTTGTGCTAGGTTGCCCCGTCTCGTCGTAACAGACGGAATGTTTATAAACTTAAAGACGAGAAAATCGTCTGTGGTGAGGTGGATTGTAGCACTGGTTGTTGTTATCGTGCTAGCTGTAACAATGTCTTCGAACGCGTACGCGGAGACGTGGGGCTGTTGTGTTCCACCTTATGGAGATTGTTTTAACGGTGATGCTTTCGGGTCAGAACCCTCCTTCCAGAGCGCGTGTTCATCCCAAAGCGGGATAATTGAAGGGGCAGGAACTCTATCAACATGTAGTCCTCTAACACAATGTGCAATAGGATGTTGTTGTGCTGGTTCTTCTGTTGTAAATAGTGGGCAAATCAATGTAGACCCTGCTCTTATTGAGATTACAGAAAACGCTTGTCAAGTAAAAATAGCCCAAGGACAGGATTACTCTTGGGAAGGACAGCCTCCAGCTGCGTCTTCCTGCGTTGAGGTGTGCTCAGGTAGCCCTGCAGGAGGGGGAGGGGATGATACATATACAGTCTCGGGAACCATACAAAACGGGACAGGGGTTCATCCTCTTGAGAATGTGGAGGTTTTCATACCAATTCCTCAAGGAGCCATTAGCGATTTTACAGATTCTGCAGGGCAGTACAGACTTGAAGAGGTTCCTGGCATGTCCACCCGCGTATTCGCAATTCATCCCGCATGCCAGCCAGGCATGTCTTCAGTTGTGGTTGTTGACAATCACAAAACAGGCATAAACATAAACTTAAACTGCGAACTTGGTTCCTGTGTTCAAGAGGAGCCTGACGTTGAGTCTGTGGAGCCTGTCGTGGGTTCGGACACCGTTGTTTTAACCGTGTCTTTTGATGATGTGTGCGGAGATTTCATACAGTACGAACCTCTGAGATGTGATGCGGACTTTAACAACTGCAACCCGATTCAACCATCGACATCTTATGTTATTGAGGACTCAGGTTTACAACCAGAAACAACTTATTGTTATGTTGTTAGAGCAAGGTTTGGCGACGGAACTATAACAGAGAGTTCAAACACCGATTCAGGTGCCTGTGTCACAACAGGTGTAGATGAGTGTATGAACCGCCCGGCAGGTTCGCCCATAAAATGGTGTGGTGAGTTTGAAGGTGAAAACGCAGTTGTTGAGTGTGACGAAGAGAACCAGCTTTCAGCAGATAATGTTTGTGACGTCGATTCTTCAGGCACTAATACAATTTGTTCAACAATAAACGGGTTTGCCCAGTGTATTCCTCAACCAGAGTGCGAACAGTGTAACGGTCTTCTTGGGCTTTTTGCTGACTCTGACTTGAGCATTGTTGTAGGTGATTTGACTTTATTATGTGGGGATGAAACTTACCAGTGTTTCGCAGACCAGGCCTTCGGAGGAAGGCCGATGACTTTCACTACGTTCAGTAGTTGTGCTGCGATAACCTCCTGCGCTGACTATCAGAGTTACGGTTCGTGTTCAGATAACCCTTGTGCGATAGACGATGTTTGCGATTGGCAGGATGTTGTTCCGGAACTCGGGAAAGGCGTCTGTCTTGGACAGGAAAGACCAAGTTGTGACTCGTGCGAGGATGTCATAGGGTTCTGTAATTCCAACGTCTGTTCAGCGATAAGTCCAGAATGCTATTATGATGGAGAAAAAAATGGTCTGGCACGTTCGTATGGTTGCTTACACTCCAGTGATATGGCCTGTAGGTACTATGACACTCAAGATGCCTGTACTGGTGGAACGGATGCTGTCTTTGATATTTCATGGTCAGGAGATGAACGTTCTGGTTCCAACGCGCTGTTAACCCCAAGTTCTGACTCTTTAGGTCTACAAACATGTAGTTGGGTATCAGGTAAAACCAGGTGTGTAAAAGATGCCGACGAAAAACAGACCCGTGATGAAGATGACTGTATAGAGAATGGTTATTTTCACGAAAATAATCCTTACTGTGTCAGAGATAATGTGCCTCCAGAAACAGAGTTCTTTCTGCTTGAACCTCCAGTTTATGGAAGGACAGAAGTAAGGAGTTTCCCATATGCCGTTTATGATGATGCGAGTCCAATAGGAATGATTGATACACGAGTCTGTTTTTCAGATTCGGGCGCTTGTGAACCTCAATCAAGATTATCCTCCGTTGATTTGCCCGAAGAGGGAGTTTATACGATGTATTACTATTCAATTGACGCAAGTGAGAACGCAGAAGTTGTCACTTCGTATCCAACACAGATTGTTATTCAGGACTATGGCAGAGCCGCCATACTGGAAGCAAGGCTTGAAGAGAAGTGAGAGAGGTGAGATTTACGAAGAATTGGTTCGTGTTATTGATTATAGCTCTTGCCATAACTCCTTCAGTCAGTGCGGTAATAGTTACGATTGACCAAGGCACACATATATGGGACCCGAAAATAATTGTGAATTACACCGAAGAGGTTTTGATAACGGATTATTCTATTAGAGATGTTAATGCTCTTGATACTTACGATTTGATAGCGAGCCCTGGATTAGGCCCTCCTGCGGTCTATTCCAAGAGCCATATGTTTTGGAGTGATAAAAAACCTCTTTTGCCCAGTACATACCAGCTTACTTTGATAGCTGCTGACCGTTCTGGACTGCCAACACACCCTGACCAGGTTGACACCGTTGAATTCACAATTGAAGGTATGGATATCACTCTTATTGAGCCAGAAAACGGTTGGTCTGACACGGCTCCTTATGATATTGTTTGGACTACAGAAAAAGAGGCCGTGTGTAAATGGCAGTGGTATTTCACCACGTGGGATGTGATGCAGGGAACCAGTTCTGGTTCAACACCAACAACTACGCACACAGCCCCTTCTCAAAATCTGAGAGGGGATTTTTTCATCATGTGTAAGGATGGTGTTGAAGAGACTCCTGCGAAGTTTTTTGTTGGTTGGGATAACACACCTCCAGAAATAACTGTTCAAGCCACACCAGAAAATGTCACAGACCCCAGGTACAAGTGGACCGTGTTTAAAGTCACAACAGATGAGAACGCAACTTGTACACTTGATGGAGAGTATTTTCCAGATGAGGACCCTGTAATTGCGTCAACATTCAAAACATATCACGAGGAATTGAAATACTTCAACACTATCAATGATAATAACAGGCACCAGTTTGAATTTACTGTCGAATGTGAAAATCTGGCAGGGTTATCTTCTTCCACAACAGTACCTGTCACAGTTAATTTTGGTGAGTTCAGTGATATACAGGTTTTACAACCTGACGAAATAACAACGCTGTCATCTTTTGACCTGGTGGTACAACCAACCTATGCGGGTGAGGAGTGTCGTTCTAATGGAGAACTGATGAGTGTTCATACAAGCATTCCCAATACTTGGAAGAAAGGGTACGCAAAACCTTTCCTTGTTGAAGGAGAGAATAGTTTCGAATTGAACTGTACAGGGGCAAAGAACAGAACGCGAACTTATGTGGTTACAATAGATAGTATTGCCCCGCCAGCTCCAACACTTAACGCAAGTCCTGCAGTATGTTTCAATAAAATTAGAGCGTCTTTCAATGTTTCTTCTGAGCCAATTGACTATTACAATTATTCAGTGAGAGATTCAACTGGTGAACTGTTCAAAGGGTTCACTCCTGGAGGACCAAGGCAGTTTGTTGAACTGGATTTGGGGTCGACTGCTGTAACCAACCCCGCAACATGGTCTGTTTATGCTACGGATGATGCGGGGAATGATGGTTCGTCATCGACACAGTCGGTAGAGTTAAGGCCTGGCGAGGATGGCGAATGTGGCCTTCCCCCATTTATTCAGCTGGTACAACCTCCGTTGGGTTGCGGGTTATCTAGCCCATACCCTGCCGAGTTACTATCAACAAGAGATGCAAATTGTAGGTACTCGACAGACACTGGTGCGGAATGGGAGGAAAGAGAGATACTTTCTACAACAGACAACAGAAAACACACGGACACATTCAGTTTCTTCGATGCCGATGTAGAAATTATGTGTCGTGAAACTAACTTAAGAGAACACTTCAAGACATTCTACTTCTGTGTAGATGATACCAGTCCAAAGATGGGTGTGACCGCCGTACCTGAAACAGTTGTAAGCAGGGCAAACGCGATTGTCACGCTCACTGTAACAACAGATGACAGAACATATTGTACATACGGCGGAAATAAGTTTGATTCTTCTGACAATCCTGATAGTCAGGACTCCTACAAAACCGAGCACACAACACTTTTAGATTTTAGGTCTGACACAAATGATAATCCTCATGATGTTGATTATGAAATTGTGTGTAGAAACTTAGCAAACCTTGCTAATGCAACGGACTTTTCGATTCTAATAAACTTTGGAATGCCTTTTGATATCGAAATGATAAGTCCAGAACCTGCAACATCAGATACAGCAATCACATTCTCAATAAAACCTAACAAACCTGTAACGAGTTGTGAGTTCTCAGACATTGGTGCTACAGGACCTTACAAATCATTTGGTTCAGAAACAGCCGGTGTTTTCTCAGAGATACTAGGAAATCTTGGTGAAGGTACTCATGAGTACTGGGTTTCTTGTCTGGCCGCATCAGACCAGGCAATCAAAAAGTTCAGTTTTATAGTTGACAGAAGTGTTCCTGAACTTACGGGGTTAAACGGAGTTTCGGTTGCCTGTGTGGGAACCGATGTAAAATACACTTACAATGTGTCTGGCTCTCTGGGTTCGCCCGTTGTTCAGATTCAACTTGATGGTACTGCAGGTGTGACCTTTGAAGCAAATACATCAGCACCTTTCATTGAGATTCCAACAACAGGGTTAACCCCTGGTTTGTACACCGCAACTTTCACACCCATCAGTGCAGCAGGAGTTGCGGGAACACCAAAAGTCAAGTCTTTGAGTGTGAAAGATATTCTGGACCCCGCATGTACTGCAGCACCCGATCACTGTACAAATGGGATTCTTGATGCGGGTGAGAACGCAACTGATTGTGGAGGAACATGCCCTCCTTGCGTATCCTGTGTAAGTGATTTACAATGTACCCCCAAAGTGTGTGTCGGGGGTGTTTGCGTACCTATTGTGGTACCTGCCGCCTGTGGTAACGGCGCTGTGGACGTTGGCGAATCCTGTGACGGAACCAACCTTGCAGGTCTAAGTTGTACAGACTTAGGATTTACGGGCGGAACCCTTGGCTGTAAATCAGGTTGTTTACTCGACACATCGGGGTGTATAGGCCCAACAAACGGTACCTGTGGGGACGCTATTGTTAATGTAAATGAGTCTTGTGATGGCTCCCAAGTGCTCGGGCTGACTTGCGCAGACTTTTCATTCACAGGCGGGAGCCTGAAGTGTGACTCGAACTGTGATATTGATACAAACTTCTGCACACTGGCCTCTAAGACTACTTGCCTTGATGCATCTGAGTGCCCCAACCTTGATGATGAATGTATAGGAGGGTATTGTATGCCTAGGCCTGATGGGTGTATGTTCAACATAGACTGCGATAAGGGTTATGAATGTAGTTCCGCAGGAAAATGTGTTCCTATAGGAGGAGTTATCCCCCCTATTGATCTGTGTACTGAGGATGAGGATTGTCTTCTTGATGAAGAGTGTGTCTCAGGAGAATGCGTTCCTGTATCTGAAAAAGGTGTTGATTGGTTAGCTCTGATATTAATCATTCTTGGAATTCTAGTTATGGGTGGCGCAGGATACTGGCTTTGGACTCTAAACGAGCAGAAGAAAGCAGAAGAGGCAACGAAAGCCTCAACACAAGCAACTGCTCCTCAAAGAGGAATACCACAACAGAAACCCATGTCTCCCGAAGAGCGAAAGAAACTGGCTGAGGAACAGAAAGCTAGAGCTGAAGCAGCTGAAAAGGCCCGAAAACAGAGAGAGGCTGAAAAGGAAAATGAAAGAAAAGAGTTGTTCAATAAATTTGGAGAGACAAAGCCTGCGGAAAAACAGGATGTCAAGCCCCAAATTCCGCAAGGAACTGTAAAGTCGGAAGTAAAAAAACCAGAAAGTACCCCCAAGCCAAAATCTGAAGATGGGTATGTTGACTTGGCTAAGATTGGGAAGAAACAAGAACCCCAAAAGAAACCGCAACCAAAACCGCAACCAAAATCGCAGAAAAAACAGGATGAGGAGGATGTGTTTGACGAACTTGAAAAACTCTAAGGGTCAGACAGGTCACGCTTTTACATTTCTTTTTGCCATGATAGTTATAATAGCCACAGTATGGATTGGAGGAAAACTGATAGGCTCGTTTAGTGAATCTTCCTGTGAAGCCGAACTTGTAGAGTTCAAAAACAGTTTCAAAAGAGCTTTGGATTCCAACGCAGTCTTTGGAAGCAGAAACTTTGTGGATATAACATCTCCCTGTGATGCAAAGCAATTGTGTATAGCTGACAACAGAATGGTCAAGGCAAACGTCGCTTTTCCTGATTCTATTGTGCCTGTTGTAGACAATCCTTCAATCAAAGTTTCACTAAGTCAAGGTGTTGAAGAAAATGTTTTCCTTATTTCCGAAGATGATATTTTTGGAAGTTACGACCAAAGAATAATTTTGTCAAAGCCAGAAGAGGACCCTGCTGAAAATGTGTTGTGTCTAAATGTTTCTACTGGCAGTTTTATGTTCTCAACAGAAGGGTTCGGTCGGACAATACTGCTAGGTGCTTCATGAAAGGACAGGTAGGCCTGTCAATGAATTATATATTTGTATTAATGGCAAGTCTGGCCTTTCTGATAATGTTCTTTTTCTTAATCAAGGGCTGTACTGAGGATGGAACAACAAGAGTTGAAGCCCTTGGTACTGCTGCAGCAACAAGCCGTTTACAATCCCTTGTTTTCCAAGGGGATACAACTGCCAATCTTTCGCTACAGCCAAGTCTTGTGACCTGTCCGGGGGGAACTTTGACGCTAAGAACGGACAGGGCATCCAACTCAATTGATAGAACTCCTGTGTTTTTACCGCCGGAAATTTCTGGTATGACAACAGTCAGAACACAGGAGGTATTGTTGGGTGCTGAAACAGAATCACCAATCCCTATTGGAAGCGTTCTTTACGCTTTGGATTCAAACACTTATTATCTTCTGGTTCAGGATTCACAAGGT
Organism: uncultured Methanosarcinales archaeon; assembly: GCA_964589765.1. Classification (GTDB taxonomy): domain Archaea; phylum Nanobdellota; class Nanobdellia; order Woesearchaeales; family UBA525; genus UBA525. The sequence continues at coordinate 6,051 of CAZPUM010000002.1, read as the reverse complement.
AACATTCAGGATGTTAAAAAACATCTTCCCCAGACTCAGAATGTCAAAATAATATCCAGTCTGAACCTCAATGACCCTGAAAGATTGCGAGTTCCAAAGAGTGCAGATACATTAGTGATAGCTCATGTTGGTTCAGAGGTCAACTTGGCCAACAGAGCCATACCTGATGCTCCAGAAAGAGTACTGGGTGTAAGGTTGGAACCACAAACAGCAGATGTGGGTATTGTAACTTTTTATGAAAGGGATGGAGAAGTATTGGTTCAGACAAAGCAGGAGAAATACTTCACAGATTATCTCGGAGCAGGGGCGGTTGTAACAGGGACACCAGAAAACTATGTTTGTGGCAGGGAAGCTTTCGGTTTCAGAATGAGAACACTGACACAGATTTACGAGCAGAGAGGAAGTTACATAAAAGCTCAACCAGGACTTCCACTTTACTGTAGAGACGCATATAATGTGGCTTTGGACAGCATATTTGTGCCTGCACATTCAGCCACAAATGTTGAGGATTACATGACATCCTTGTTTTCAAACTCAAATCTGCTGGTTAGACAGCAGTTAACTCTGCTGGACAGCAGTTGCCCGGTGATAGCATGAGGAAAGGCCAACTACAAACTCTGGAGCCGATTCTGATAATCATATTTTTAGCGATTATCGCAGGGATAGGTATGTTGTTCTGGATAGGGTTTGTAGAATCTGATGCAAAAGACTCTGCAGCGGCATACGAAAGTAGAGAAGCGTTAGCACTTCTGCAGAGAATTACCACACTACCAGAGTTTTCCTGTGCTCTTTCTGAAACCAGAGGGACTTACTGTATAGATTTGGAAAAAGCAAAGGTTTTCCAATCGATGATGGCGGATGAGAGACTGGCCCTGCAGTACACCCCAATACTGGGTTTCTCAAACATAACACTTGAGATTGTTGATTTTTCAGGAGCAAATCAGAAACTGGTGTTGAACTCAAGACTAAACTCGGAAAGGTACCAGATAATGAGAACATACTTCACCGTTCATGACCCTGTTGAAGATACAAGAGGGTTTGGAGTACTAACTATTGTGAGGGAAGCTGGATGAGAAAAGCACAGATTGAGATGATAGGTCTTGTGTTTGTGGTTGTAATCTTGGTGTTGGGAATAGTCTTGTTTGTGCGTTTTAATGCTATATCATCAGGTGGAACTGGGGAGTATACCCGTCAAGCGGCGGCGACTCAGCAAGCGAGCGCTTTCATGACTGCGCTGAAAGAGACCACAGTTCCCTTGTGCGGTGCGTCAGTTGAAAGAGTGGCAAGAGCATGTTTGGAAGATGATTATTACATATGTCCACTTGACCCCTGCGATGCTCTTCAAAGTGTTTTTTCAGATATAGGCGAGCAGACCCTAACAAAACAAGGTCTGTATTACAACCTGAGTCTGGAAGGCAGGGATGTTAATGTGACTGTGGGATGTAACAGCAGTACGCCAACAGTACAGTTGAGCTCAGCTTTACGCAGTGAGATTATACTATCAGGAGGCAGAGGAACTGGTTATTTCCGGTTGAGTGTCTGCCGTTAGGTTTATCAAGATTCAAACAAGAGGTAAATTATGAGGAAAGGAGAAGCACAAGTGATGGGTAACAAAAGCCTTACACTGATACTTTTGTTGTTAGGCATATTTATTCTAGGCTACATAGTATACATCGTGCTAAAACAGTTGTTCCCATGAATAAGAGAGCAGAAATAATGGGTGTTCTGGTCGTTGTAGTACTAGGTTCTCTGGCGATTGTTATGATTGCACTTTACCTGATGATATTAGGCCCTGCTTTGGAAGAGGAATTTACTGAACAGGAATGCAGAGCCAGTCTTCAATTGTCAAAAACAATAGGCAAACTTGAGAGTGTGAGGGACACCATAGTACCTATGGCCTGTACAATGGTTACGTCAAAAGCAACCCCTCTAAAATGCACGAGAAAATTCCTTTTTGTAGAAGAGGAACGTGTTTATGAACACAGTCCTAGTGGTGATGATATTACGAGGAAGTATGATGATATATGCCCATATAATCAGGCATCTTGTCTAACCGAAAATGTTCTTGCAGAAGAGATGGCGGCTTGCTGGAAACTTTTCTTTACTGGTAATGAGCCTGTGCTTGGTCAGGCAGAGATAGCAGAGGCAAGGTTCTGGGAAAACAAAGGAATCATGAGAAGCTGTTTTGTATGTGCGGAAGTCACTGTAGATGAGCCTCTTGGCAAAGAAGACCTTCTAGAGTACATTTATGCTGCTAAGTATGATGAGGAAAAAACTTACTTAGAGTATTTTGCGGCTTCGCCTCTAACTCAGTGCAGTGCAGATTTAAAGTCAAGGGTTGAAGATCTTCCTCATCCTTTCAACACCTGTTGGTGGGCCATGTATATGGGACACGATTTTGAGTTTGATAAAATTCAAATCCTTGAAAATGAACTGAACAAAATCAAATGGATTCTTGGTCCGGCAGCAACCATGTTTATATCTGAGGATAAGCCTTACTTTATATGGCCCTCCATAGAAAACGCATACCAAGACCCTGACCCTCAAGAAACATATGCTATCACATTCATAAGAAGAGGGTTGGGTTCATGCGCAGATAATAAGGATTTGGGAAAGGGACCTTTAACAAATGCAGTGTTTGCTATTCCATCTGATGAAATCTCAAACTACTGTACAACGGTGATAATATGAGAAAGGGCGACACCCCCATGCAGATGATTCTTGTGGCGGTATTGCTCGGCATGGTTTTACTGATAATTTCTTTAGTTTACATACAGTACAAAGAGGAACTTCAGGAGGACACAGAAAACGATTGTGCCGAACAGATAAGAATACACTCATCACTTCAACGTTTCACAGCAGAAGAACTATCAACAAAGATTGATTGTCCTACAAAAAGAATAGAGACAAAATATCCTTCTGAAGAGGAACTTAGAGAGCTTGTTGCGGATGAGATGGTTGAATGCTGGCAGACGTGGGGTGAAGGTGAGCTACGTCTTTTCAAAGATGATGTTGGGGTTTATTGTCATGTCTGTGCCGTAATCTATCCTGAAGGAACCAACTTGGTGGGGATGGACAACTATCTGATTGAGGGAATGTACAATAAAACCCACACTTATGCGGAATATTTCACAAAGACTCACGGGTTACTTTATGAAAATAGGCAGATTGAGGGGAACCCTGGTTGGCAGGGAACGGGGGAGTATCCTATTGGGATTATTTTCAGGCATGAAAAGGGTTGGACAACAGGTGAACAGATTCAGAATTTCCTAATAGGGAATCCTTGGGCAGGGGCTGTAGGTGGTGCGGTATTAGGGGTAGTTATTGTAAAAACACTTCCTATTTCTGGAGCATTAGTAATAACAACGGGTGCAGTGGTAGTTCCATCAACCACTTTGGGAGGTGCGGTTGTGGCTACCTATTTGCTTAAGGTTCGTGCACACACGATAACTACAATACACGCGATAGTTTTGAATCAGGACAGGGTTTTTGCCCTTGGGTGTACAGATGCGCCTGTCGGTGAGGGAAACGATGATAAATGAGGACTGATGTAAATGAGAATGCTTGGAAGAAAAGGAGATGTTGACAAAGACATGGTGATTAAAGCAGCCCTTGTTGGGGGCATAATCCTTGTCTGTGCAATCATGTTTATGGCCTGGAAATCAGGCGGGTTTGACAAGGCTTTGGCCACTGTTTTTGAAGCAATGAGGATGTCATGAAACGAGCAAATTTACCAATTGAGACAATTGGACTTTGGGCATTGTTGGCAGTTGCACTATTGGTAGGGTTCCTGCTCTTAAAAGCGTGGATGAGTCCTGGCGAGGGCATTTTCGACCCGATAATGTCGTTATTCCCAGGATTTGAGTAATCTCGTCGAGACGTACAAAACCTTTAAATACTCACTCGACGAGAGTTCGACTAACGAGGTGGCTTATAATGAAGCGTGGAGAACTCTCAATGGAAGTTATCATTATCGCAGCCATTGCTCTGTTGATTCTCGTTATCCTTAGCGTGCTTGTCATCAGAGCAGGTGGAAATCTGGGCGATGAATGTAGGAACGTAGGCGGTCAGTGCTACGAGAGCGGTGGTGCTCCTGATGGTTACATCAGAAGTCCGAATAGCTGTCCAGGTGACCAGGTCTGTTATGTTCCGTTGAATGACGGCAGCGACGACGACTTCTTCTGAACATGAACAAGAAGGGCTTCGCTATCACGACTGAAAGTATCGTCATGATAGGCGCAGTCCTGCTTTTTGTTTTTCTAATGATTTGGGTTTTCAGAGGGGGGCTTGATAACTTCAAAAACGGAATTTTTTGTACTGGATATGAAATGTCTTGTCAAACTACCTGTGAGGGAGATTATCCTGCCGAGGTTCGAACAGCTGTTCTTGGTTGCTTTGGTGCTGGCAAGAGGTGTTGTACAACAGGCGAAGCAGACTCTGAAGAACCTGGCTCAGGTGGAACAGGAGGAGACAATGTTGCTCCAGAGTATGGGCAGGCATATGTGTCTATGGCATCTTCAACAGGTAGCATTTTTGAAAGTGGAAGAACCATCACGATTGTTCCTGAAAAGGCACCCTTACTTACATTTACAGGCTCTGTACAAAAAGACGCAGGGCATAACTGGAAAGCACAAGTTCTTGTCCAAGACTCTTTAGGCAACGAGCTAAACGACCCCTTTGTAGATACATCGCCGGCAAGAATTGAAACTACAATCAATAATAACTTGAATCAGAGAAATCCTAATTTTGCGATTCAGCTTCCTAGATTAACACCTAAACCCCAGTTTATGGGAGAACGTCTGAAGCTGACCATAACGGTATATCCTCACGGAGCTGGTGCCACAGACTTACAGACTAGCATAGCCAAGTACGGTCAATCCGCCGTAAAAACGTACGTGATGTACGTAGATGTCAAACCAGCTCTTAGGTATGCGGGCCTTACAACTCAGTGGTCGCAGACAAAAGACATAGTGGCGGCCTGTGAGTATGTGGATTGTCAGAATATCTACTTTAAGATTTTGGATATCCCAAAAGAAGAAAATGTTCCGGGCGCTTGTGATAAAGCGTTGCCATCTCTGACCGCTTTAAGTCAGCTAAATAAAATTGAGACTCTGAAAGAGGCAGCGCAGTACTGTGTTTACCACAACGGTGTAATGCAGAATGTGTGTGAAAAAACATTGAATGACTGCCTTGACAGATTAGACGAGCAAGAAGATGCGGACTACAGTCCTGCATTTAATGCAATAATGGGAATGCTCGACGAAGGCCTGATTGATGATGCGGAGTTTATCTCCGCAGCGACCCAATTCTCAGAGGCACAGAGTCAAGCAAGCGGTTCTATCTGTTTAAGGACTGAGCCGGATAGAAGGCCCGGCACAACGGGTGAGTTGTACAAGGCTGAGACTTTCACACCTGCCTCAAGAACTGGCGGAAGAGCCAACTTTGAGTTGGATATGCCATTCATGGCCAACAACTACTTGTGTGTTTATGGTGCAGAAGTTGATGAAAATAATAAACTCACGTGGTATAGTTCGGGCGAACCACAACTGATTCGAATTGACAGGAATCCGCCCGTCGCTTCAATTCGATTTGAGCCGTTTAAGTTAAGGTTGACATTCACATGCGATGACAGAGAAGGTGTTGATGGTGCAGAGGAATCAGGATGTAAAGAGGATGCCTATTGGATTAGTTATATCAACCAGCTTGAAAACTTTGTTCCTGCTCTGGCGGGCGGTAAGAAACAGAATGCCGTGGCTTGGTGTCCCCCGTATCAGAACACATACGGTTACAGTTTCACAAGCAAGAGCAGAATGCAGTACAATATGAATGAGCTTCGTGTTATGTGCCTGCGTGTCGAGGACAATGCAGGTAATGCAGGTGTTGCCATGGCAACAGTGTACAACGGGTATGATATGCTCGCAGGAGCATTGAGGAGTTATCTACAATCATGAGAAAAGGTTCGGGAATGATAGAGGCACTGGGAGCACTTGCGCTCGTTGCTGTGGTTGTTGTTATTTTTATTATTCCTCTGTTTAAAACAGGGGAAGTTTC
>CAZPUM010000001.1:962-101316 GCA_964589765.1 uncultured Methanosarcinales archaeon | reverse complement strand
CTGCGGGTGAACGAACCAAGGAGATTCTCAATCGTGGTGTTAAGGCGTATAAGGCTCAAAACAAATGATGTTTTATGGACGAGATTGAAATATTGGAGATTAATGGCGAACCGGTACAAACGCCGGAAGGCATTAAGTATGAAGTCACGGCACCGAAACGAAAGGGGTGTCTTTCTGCAATGTTATATACTGCAACGGCAGTAACATTGGTAGGAATGGGGTTATACTCTTTTCAAAACACTCCTGAGAGACAACTTGAGAGCATAATGGACAAACTGGACAATGTCCAGGCGGAGTTTCAGAGAACTCAAGACCCTGAAGTGATTCCTGACGATTTCACTCTGATAAATATCGAAGGGGGTCACGTTATCTATTACGAGCATTCAAAGTTCTACGATTTATTGGGTGAAGGGGGATGCCCTTACGTGAAAAATGACGGGGATGTTTCTCTAAAAACAAAGAAAACTGTGGTCTTGCCAAGCCATGTTTCAGGGCCTCACTGGCCAGTGTTTGAACCTAAGTCCAAATAAACCCGCTATATTTATAATATCGCCCGACGACAGTATCGTCGTGAGAGGTGGGCGTAAAGCACAGATAGAGATTAACTTTAATTTAATAGCGAGTTTGCTATTCTTTGGTCTGTTCGGTGTTGCGGTTTTAATATACGTCTCAACAACGGTGGATGCGTCTGCTTATTTCGCAAACATTCACAGTCATGACCTGCAAGACATGGCTATTGCCACGGCTGCAGGAAACGGAGACGTTCTACTTAGATACAATAACTTCCGAGATGATATCGAGTTTGGTTTTCACCTAAAGAAGGGCAGAATTGAGGCAGGAAAACTTGTCGAAGGGGGTGAAAAAACAGAAGAGACAACCTCTTTTGAAGGAGTAGCCATAGTTAACCCTCAAATAAGACTATATGGGTTATCGCTAGAGTACCCTCTGGAAAAAGCAATAGGACAGCCAAGCGCGATTATTCTCAGAAAAATTGGAGAGCAGTTTGTAATAACCGAATCCATGGACGCGATAGAAGTGTGTCCTTCAGTTATTAGACCAAAATATTCAATAGAAAACACAAAAGTTCTAATCCTGACAGACGGTTCTTTCAATGACGCAGAAACAACCTCTATAATTCAGAGTTTCAACGGCGTCGGCGATTACATACCTGAAGCGACCAACGAACAAGACGCAACTTTAATCATAACAATACGACAAGAAAAAGGAACTCCCTCACTTACAGCAAAGGCAACAGCAGATGACGGCAGAGAGATTCTTTGCAGACTACATAAACAGTTAGCGATATATGACCCGGTCACAGAGTACACACTCGATATTCCTTCAACGGCGCCTCAGTCATCAATCAAGCTGGAAATCACATTAACAACAAGTTCAGAATCAACTCTGAAAGCATCACAGATAGGAACCATGCTCAAGTCTGCACTGTTGGGGTACTTCCAATGAACAGAAAAGGAGATATCGACCTGCTTGAATGGTTTCCCAGAATAATCATGCTAATAATCGCGGTTTTGCTGATAATTTTTTTGGTCTCTTTTTTTATGAACCGAGACATCAAAACAGCGGACGCGCACATATCAGCATACACTTTCAGAATGATGACTGACGCTGAAATATTCACATATGCTGACCCGGAAATTAACAGGGCATACCCCGGGGTCATAGAACTGTCAAGATTTCAAACAGAACACATTGACACAGTTCTGAACAACAAAGGGCTTTCTCAGTGGGGGCAGATAAGCAGTGAGATGTGCCTTATTTCTGATAATGACTGTGGTGTTTTTGGTGACACAAAATCAATGGTGGTTTACAACAACGAAGAGACCTTCAAAAGGTACCAGCCATTTACAAGCACAGTTGGAAGAGGTGCCGCGAACGAGAGAACATTCAGATATCCTGTGACAGTAACTGATGGAACAGAACGATGTTCTGCAGTCTTAAGAATAACAGTGGTGAGGCCAAATTCATGGAAATGAACAGGAAAGGTGACTGGATTCAGGCATTCATGATAATATTCTTCGTACTTGTTGTTATGATAACCTTTTTGCTTGTGGCCTTACAACGTGCAACAAGCAATCCCGTTGATGAAAAAACATTGAAACAGAATATACTGGATCAACAGGCAAAAATAGTGCTAATAAGTTGGCTTAGAACTCCTGTGAATAATGTGAACATAAAAGGCACAGCTCATGATTTGGACATGGCCACATACATATCAACTTTAGGGTTTGACGAGCTGTATGGTAGGATTGGCACAAGGTTTAATGACGAAAAAATGACTAATTCTATTCCGGGATTCTATGTTCTGAATATCAGGCACGACTTCGAAGAATCAGACTACACAAATTTCCTCGCAGGAGATGCCAATCTTGAGCATGCGGATATGGAAGTCATAGGTAAAGATGAAACTAAATTGTATGTGTGGGGTTACGCCTTACAAAAAGTTGATAGGTTCAAACGAGATATAGGGGAAAATACCTGTCAAACATACATGGGTATTTTAGAAGAAAAAGGCAATGTTTTCACAGTCAGCACAGGTTTTTTCAGAGAACTTGGAGGACCTTACGGTAAGGCCGCAGTAATAATTCCAGGAAAGGACGGTAACCTACTGGTTCAACTCGAGTATACTGACAAACTCCAAGATAAAGATGCGGTTGTGAACTCATTCAACACAGCCATTGACGGAATACGAAAGAGCAAGGATGGAGGTTCGTTCTGTTATGGTTAACCGCAAGGGAGACATAGAGATTTTCATGTTAGGCATTAACATATTCTTCCTGTTAGCAGTGATAATCCTAATGACTCAAGCTGCCAAATTTGAGATGCATGACAAAACCGAAAAAATCGGAACACACTCCCTGGCAACATTCAGCACCTACTACGTTGCAGAAGAAATGCTTCTTTACATAGATACAGCAGCATCTTTAGCAGCTATTGAAGCAAGTGGTAAAACAATAGAGACAGGCCTGACGCAAAGAACAGACTGTGGCTTTTACGCAGGGTTTCCCAGATGGAACTCCGCAACACAAAGTTGTTTCCCAGAGTCTGTAGATAGTTCTTATGACCGGCAGTTCCCCAGGGAGTTCCAAAACAACCTGAATCTTCCAGGACTGCCAAGAAGTGTGGACTATGCCATTAGGTCATCAACAGCAACAGGCCTGACGATAACAGCGCTTACTGACGCAGGAATAACCCTACCAATCCTGTTAGCGAAAGGGATGGAGCAGAGAGTTGTTGCACCAATGGTGCTCAACGCCAGGCAGGTCCAGGGAACCAGTATTGGTTTCACACCTGATGCAAGAGTGCCTGGCATAACAACTGTTACAACAAAAAACAAGTACGGAAGAACAGGAAACCCTACAAAAATAGTTATCCATGCAACTGTAACTGACGATTTACAATCGGCCAGAACCGCATATACAGAAGGACTGAGCAGTATGCATTATGTGATAGGAAAAGACGGGCAGATAGTCCAATTTGTTCCTGAAGACCAAGTAGCATACCACCTGCCCGAGTGTTCTGAAGAAAACGTGTGTGTTGTTGAGAACATTCAGGAGGAAAGTATTTCGATAGCTCTTGTTAACCCGCTCAGCCAAGAGATGTATGTTGATGAATCAGCCATTTGTCAGTACGGAACTCTGGCAAGTCCGACACAGTGGTGTCGGGAGAGTCCTTACAACAAATGGGGGTCGTGTCCTAATGCGGATAGCAGACAGGGGTGCTGGGCAAACTATACTGATAAACAAAGGGAATCTCTAAAAAAACTGGTTGTGGACATAGTAAGAAGAAATGAAATCTCTGTAACAACAGAAAACATTCTACTCAAAGAACAAATAAAATTCTCATCAAATAACCCTGGTCCTGCCCTGTCTGGTTCGGACCCTGAAAGTTGGTGGGCAAGATTCCAGGTCCAGATTGCTCAAGACTCTGCGAAACCTGCGGAGGAGGACAAAGAAGTATACACTGCTATTCAACCAATAATCATAATCTCGCCCGTGGAAACAACATATGACAACCCGGTAGAGATAAGCAGTTGTTGGGGGTATAGAAACTTAGAAGGTAGTAGGAATTTCCATGATGGAATTGATATTGCTGTTGAAGAAGGAACACCTGTCGTATCAGTTTCTGCAGGAGAAATAATAAGAGTTTGTGAAGGAACAATGTTAAACAGTCTTGTTGGCTGTAGTACGCACGATGCGTGTGGAGGATATGGTACTAATGTTCTAATAAAACACGCAGACGGTTATCTTACGCGTTACAGTCACTTAAGTCAATTAAATGTTAAAGAGGGAGATGCGGTATTACAAGGAGAAAAAATAGGTCTTAGCGGAAACACAGGATGCTCAACAGGCGCGCATTTGGATTTCAAAATATTTACTTCAGAAGCAGATGCTAACAACAGAGACAAAGGAAAGAATCCTTTCTGCTTCTTCACAGAACAACAACTCCAAAGTTTCAAAAGAAAACCATCTGCAGTCAGCTGTGAGAAATTCGTGGATGGAACCGAAAGATTCTCCCACGCAAACGATGCACTGAATGACCCCCGACTTGGGGGGTGTGAAGGAATAACTCCAGGTATAGCAGGAAGTGCGTGTGGTGTCAGTATGTTCCGTTCAGAAATAGGTGGCAACAAAAAATTAGAAGATACCAAATCAAGGTTGGAAGAGTCAAATCTGTTAGGTCAGGTGGCGCAGATAGCCTCAGAAGAAGGAGTCGATGCAAGACTTCTGCTGGCACTAATAGCACAGGAATCAAGAGGGAAGATAGATGCTGTGAACAACTATGGGTTTGTTGGTTTGGGTCAGATAGGAGCAACAACCGCTCAGGATGTCTCATCAGGTCTGAACGAAGTGTTTGAAAGTGGTATTAAGCCAAACTGTAAGTGTACTTCAGGAGTTTGTTCGGGAAGCACAATGGATGTTTGTATAGGAGACCCCAGATTAGACCCTGTAAAAAACATCAGAGGAACTGCAAGATACCTGAAATGGAATATCGATTTTTATGATGAATTCGATGACCCCGTAGGTTTGGGTGTTGCAGCGTACAATGCAGGCGTTGGAACCATACAGAACGCTGCAAGAGGGGTCGCGTCAAAACAGAATATAGACCCAAGAAAGGTCACTCTTCAAAACCTTCTCGCTACTATAGATTATGATGTTGTAAGGGGTAGCTTAGGTATAACTGACCAAGAGCAGAATAAGGCTAAACAAGAAGAGATAAAGAAATACGCGCCCGAGGTTCTATCAATGTTTGTGGACCAAGGGGGTTCACTAGAATCCGCCTATTCTGATGTTGAGTGTAAGATGGGAACAATTCCTGTTACAGTAAAAGATGTTGGCAGTTTCACTTTCACACCCAACTTTAAAGTCAACACAGTCAATAGACTCCGGAACGCAAACCTGCTTGTTCTTGACATAAGACAGGCAGTAAACAGATGTAAAGGTCAAGGCGATAATGAGAAATGTATAATGGAGCAGATTGACGGGAAAACAATCAGAGGGTTCAGTTTCCAGGAATGTTCAAATGCGACAAACGGTCTTTATGAAATGACTATTGATTGTAAAAACAACGGCCAAGAAAACTGCTACTGTGAATGGTCAGATATTGATGATGAAATGGATTTCACAGTTAAAATATATGGTGAAACACCACATGTAGAGGTTAACGGCAGAGCGGATATGCCTCTTCCAGCAGAAGCGTGGCTTGGTAAGTACCGGGAAACATCTGATGGTGAAGTACGAGAGGTTCCCTTAGAGATAATTTACGACAAGAAAGAAGGTCAGTACTTCTTGATTCCATACGTTCAAGATAATACTGAAGGTCAAGAGTACTCTTGGAAGAGGCCTGACAAAGATGATTACATCCCGTTCCAGTACGATGGAGGTGTGTTAAATGATATTACAGTATTCAAGAACGGTTCAGAAATAGTTTGGCAACCCATTATCAATCCTGATATGGACAAAATGTGTGCGCCAGTAAAAAACAACTTCTTGTTCTGTGGAACATCTGACGAAAAAATGCTGGTCGATGGTGAGTGGGTCTTCCCTGAACTCAGATTCGCAGTATATCTTGAAGACACGCATCCTGCAGAACAAGTCTTCAATCCTATGGTTGTCAGTCAAGGGGGACACTCAGGGTTATGCTTCTTCAGAAGTCCCAGTGAGGGTATCAGTTATTACAAGATAGCCTGTGCACTTGGAACAGAACCACCTTCTGATGAATGGTTTAATGAAAATTATGTGATAGAACATGGAAGAGATGGTCAGGACAGGCCCCTGAATGAACTGTTTAAAATATCGAGTCCTCACGATGAGTGTGAAGTTTCTGACGGTAATGTAGTCCCTTTATCAGTAACAGATACACCAGTAACATACCGGGTTGTTCCATACGACAAATCAGGTTTAGAAGGACAAGAGGTAGTGGTCAGTTCACAGTCTGAACAAGAGTTATGGGCCCAGATGTTAGGCGTCAGTTGGGTAGGACAACTGGAACAGCTGGGGCTAGCGTGCGAATCACAGATTGGAGGAGACTTTGTTGTGACCGGATAAGCACTGGACAAAACCCATAAACCATTTTAAACCAAGCATCATACTTCTCGTCGTATGCAGATATTCAAGGGCGATTTGGAGCCCAGACTTTACCAGGAGACGATTTTTGCTCGTGCAACAACGGCCAACATACTTGTTGTGCTACCAACAGGCCTCGGAAAGACAATGATAGCCATAATGATGGCTGCACATCGATTACAACAGTACCCTGAAAGCAAAATCCTGGTTCTTGCACCAACAAAACCACTTGTTCAGCAACACGAGAGTACATTCAGAGATTTTCTCGACCTTCCTGAAGAAGAACTGGTGTTGTTCACAGGCCATGTTCCGCCTGCCAAACGCCAAAAACTTTGGGAAACAGCAAAGGTTGTATTCAGCACTCCTCAAGGTCTTGAAAATGATGTGATGGGGTCAAGTATTTCCCTGAAGGATGTATCTCTGATAGTGTTTGATGAGGCCCACCGCACGGTGGGGGACTACGCATACGTGTTTTTGGCTCGCAGATATGGCCAACAGGCACAACACCAGAGAATTCTGGGGTTGACTGCGAGTCCTGGCACGGATGAAGAGACAATTACGGATGTCTGTCGAAACCTCCAGATAGAAGAGATAGAGGTTCGTTCACACGAAGACCCTGACGTAAGTCCTTACGTTCAGGAACTGGACGTTTCATGGGTTCGTGTTACCTTGCCTGAGCAGTTTCTTTCTGTTAGGCGTTTGCTTCAGAAATGTTTTGATGAAAGAGTGAGTCAGCTGAAAAACATAGAAGGTATTGATTTCAAAGATAAGTATGTTAGCAAAAGAACTCTTCTGGGTCTGACGGCACAATTGCAAGGCCAGCTTGCACAGGGAGAGCGTGACTTTGAAATGATGAAAGCAGTCAGTAAAACAGCCGAGCTTCTGAAAATTCACCACGCAATTGAGCTGATAGATACTCAAGGTATTTACGCGCTAAGAAAGTACTTTGAAACTATTCAACAACAGGCCGAAAAAGGACAATCAAAAGCTGTAAAATATGTTGTTGAGGACCCGATTTGGAAAACTGCAAAGATAAAGACATCTGCTCTGTTGGAGAAACAGCTAGAGCACCCAAAAACAACAGAACTTAGAAAGCTTGTTCATGAGGAGATTCGTGTAAATCCTGATTCAAAGATTATTGTGTTTACACAGTACCGTGACCAGGGTGTGAATGTACTACAAGCTCTGGAAGAGCTGGATATTTCTGCCAAGGTTTTCGTTGGCCAGGCCAAAAAAGGTTCAACAGGAATGAGCCAGAAAGAACAGAAACAAATTCTTGATGAATTTCGTGCTGGCGAGTTCAATGTTTTGATAGCCACATCTGTGGCTGAAGAAGGACTTGATATTCCCAAGGTGGACCTGGTTGTGTTTTATGAGCCAATTCCTTCTGCAATCAGAACGGTTCAAAGGAGAGGACGAACAGGTCGTGGTGAAAAAGGTCGTGTCGTGGTTCTGATGACAATAGGCACTGCTGATGAAGGATACAAATGGTCTGCTCATCATAAAGAGAAAAGAATGTATCGTGCGATAACAAAAGTAAAGAAGAATTTTCAACTTGAACCCGAAGAAAAGAAACAGAAAACACTTTTACAACAGTATTTTGCTGAAAAAAAAGAAAAAAATCAGGTACAAGCAAAAAGTTTGAAGATTATTGCAGATTACCGAGAAAAAGGAAGTCCTGTTCTGAAAGAGATACTTGACTCAGGAGTCAATCTTGAATTACAACAGTTGTCAGTTGGGGATTTTCAGGTTTCCGACAGAGTTGTTGTTGAATACAAGCAGGTTCCTGACTTTGTTAATAGCATACTTGATGGCAGATTGCTTGAACAACTTAAGGCTCTGCGACAATATACGCGCCCGATAATTCTTGTTGAAGGGACGCAGGACATATACTCAGTAAGAAGGGTGCATCCTAATGCTATAAGGGGTATGCTGGCAACTATTGCTGTGTCTTACAACATTCCTATTCTTTGGTCTAGAAACTCAAAAGAAACAGTTGGACTGTTAATCGCTCTTGCCAAACGCGAACAGATAGGCGGTCAGGAGTTTCAGTATCACACATCGAAACCTCTGTCTGATAAGGAGTTACAAGAGTATATCATTGCTGCTTTTCCAGGGGTGGGAAGTCATCTGGCTAAACCTTTGTTGGAAAGATTTGGTTCAATATTAGGTGTTCTTCAGGCAAGTGAAACAGAACTAAAAGAGGTTGATTTGATAGGTCCTAAGAAAGCACAACGAATCAAGGAGATTGCTGAGAAGAAATACATTAACAATCCGGATTCAAAGTAATTTTCCTGAGCTGTTAATTCAAACTCTGCCATTTATTGAACGCGGGTTTCATAGTTCCATTAGAGAACTTTAGGCTGATTGAATCCCACGTTTTATCTCCTAACATAGGGTCGTGCGAAAAACTCCACAAAACAGCTTCAACATTTGTCGGTGTTGTTGAAAGCCAGTCAATATATTCAGTCTGTGCTGGCTGGACTCGACCAACCTCGCTAGATGGCCAGCCAGTTTCCGTGATTAAGATTGGCACATCATTAGGTAGATAGTCACGAGGAATATCAGCGGGTGAATCAAAAGCAAGGAAAGGATACAAGGTTATGGCAAAAACATCCATTTCGAGTTCCTCTAGCCAGTCATCTTCCTGACTGTTAAGTAAATGTTCGTACTGAATGATTGGAAATATTTTAGTGGAGGGACTGACTTTTTTCACTTCATTGTATGTATCTTTGTACCAATTAAGGTAGTTGTCAAACTCTTCGTCAGGAATCCTGTTAACATCAATACCAAGACCAAGATAGGCGGGGTGGTACTCTTTTGCGACAGCTAAAACGGTTTCCTGATACCTAAGACCGTTCAGTTCAAAAAATCCTTTTTCTATATCGTTCTGGAAACCCAGAGCAACAACAGGTGTGACTGGACGCATTTTTGCCAGTTCGTAAGCAAGACGCACCTGTTGAGGTATGCCCTCTTGTAAGCTGTCCTCTATGTTAACATAGACTCCCCACAGAGGGCCATACTCTCCGAGCATTGAGAAGTAATCATTCCAGTCTTCGTCGCTCGGTCTGTAATTGTTTTTAGGAGTGATTCCAGCGACCCCTTTCTGCAGATTTCTGCTCTCCTGGATTTTGATATCATTAGGTCCAATTATTGTTTTCTCCTCGGGCAAACTCTCTGTGGTACAAGAGGTTATCAGCAACAAAATCGTTAGTAAAATCAGAGGTTTCATGCGGCTTTCTCCATGCTCAGTGATTCATTGAAAGCGTCAACAGACTGACTGAGCACGCTCTGAGCCTCTTTTGCTTTTTTGATTGCGCTGGCGAAATTTTTCTTTTTTTCAAAAAGCTTGGCATCATTAAGGTGTGTTCTGGCCAGTTCTATCCCTTTTGTCAGAACCTCGAGCTGGTCATCAGTTCCTTCAGGGTCTTGTTGAATCAACTGCTGTATTTCACCGTCTACTTGATTGACAAGTTTGTCAATCTTGATTCTGAGTTTCTGGCTGACAGCTTTGTCAATTGCCTTCTCCATAGCGTATGCCTCGACAGGGTTGTTCTTGTCAATTAACTCCTTGATATGGTTTAGAGCCCCTTCAAAGTCAGGGACATTGATGTTTTCTTGTTTCATAACAGCGCCTTCTTCCATCAAGCGCACTTCCATTCGTTCAGCTGGGCCATATTTTGCGACTAAAAACCTTGTGATGGTCGATGCAGGTATAATGTTAGTTACAACTTCAATTCCCTCTCCGACCACAGGAATAAAACTGAGTGGAATAAAGTTGGTGGCCTCCCATGCAACAATTAATGCAGGCAGGGTTCCAATAATTTTTTTCTCACCTCTGAATATAAGAAAAGCTCCAACCCAGTCTCCAACATCCAGACCTGCGAAACCTCCTATTAAGTTGTCAAGTGTTGAAAGACCCCAGTCATAAACATAGTCATGGACCAGCGCGGAGGACCAATGTCCAATCTGTTTTCTGAATAGGAATGCTATGAGCAGAATTATTCCTACTATGATTAACAAGATTATTTTCCAGTCCACAAGGGTTTTTTACAGACGAGATTTATAAGATTTCCAGTATTTTTGAGAAATAGTAATATCTTACAATATCGCGTACAGATTTTTAGAGATACTATCAATAAAATTGGCATATACAAGATGTGGGTTTGAAAAAATTGCGCGAGGGTCCCCCTATAGAAATGGCCGGCTCCTCAGAGCGGTCACGCCATCATTTCGAGTCGTCTGAGGTAGTTGTCTAAACCCTCAATCTGCCTGATATGAGTGCCGAATAACATCTGTCGTAAGCGGTTGTTAATTCTAACTCCTCGCTTTGTCAGTTCGTTGTAGAAGTACCTGTAAAGCCTTCGGCCGTGGCTATCCAGGTCTGTGAGGATAAGTACCTCATCTTCATCCTCAACCTTTTCCACCATCTGGTACAACGGCCCAGACAATGGAACAATGTTCGTGAACCCGAGCTTCTCCAGTGCTCGTTTATCGTTCCGTCCTTCGACGAGAACTGTTTTGGTTCTGACGTTGTCTATCTCTGTATAGATCTGCTCCAGCTCCATGTTCACCTCCGAAAAGTGCGATAAATCCCCCTGGTAAGAATGTCCGCGTAACCGATTATTAGTCGTTCCAGGGATAACATAACAGCGGTTTTTCTCCTTTAAAATATTGTTATCTTAAAATGGATAGTTTAGGAAGATTTGTCAGATTTTTGTATCCGTTTTTTGTAACAAGAACTGTGTCTTCAATCCTGACCCCGCCGTGCTCTTTGTAATAAAGTCCCGGCTCAACTGTAATGACCATTCCAGGTTCGAGAATATCCTCTGACTTATCTCCTATTCTCGGGGGTTCGTGCAAATCTACGCCCACACCGTGCCCTGTGCTATGAAGGAACCCTTCTTCATCGGTCGTCTTGAATCCTGCTCTTTCAACAATTTTTCTGGCGGCAAGGTGAACATGTTCTGCCGGTCCAGGTCTGACCAGTTCAAGCGCCTCTTTTTGGGCTCTTTTCACAGTTTGAAGCATATTTTTTAACTCAGGGGTGGGGGTTCCTTTGATTATTGTACGGGTCATATCAAAATAGTACCCTGTCTTGTTGTCTTTTGGAAATAAATCTACGACGATAGGGTGGCCTGCTTTCAGAGTTCCCGACCCTCTGTTATGAGGTTCGGATGATTGTTCTCCGCAGGAAACAATTGATTCTCCAGACGAACAACCGTTATCGATGAAAACCTTCTCTATTTCGTTCTGTAAAAATTCGGATGTGAGTTTCACACCGTTCCATGTGAGACTATCGTCCCACTGAATCTCCGCTTCGCGGAGTATTTTCACGGTGTGCTTGAAGGCCATCTTGGTAACTTTGCCAGTCTGTTTGATGGCCAACACCTCATCGCTACGTTTGATTATTCTCTCAGGAAAAAAGGGTTGGGTTGGTTTAGCGATGAGGTTGTGCTCTTTGAAAGTCTCCATGTGTATT
The DNA here is from genome assembly GCA_964589765.1 of uncultured Methanosarcinales archaeon. Taxonomy (GTDB): domain Archaea; phylum Nanobdellota; class Nanobdellia; order Woesearchaeales; family UBA525; genus UBA525. The sequence continues at coordinate 89,250 of CAZPUM010000001.1, read as the reverse complement.
GCCCATGTGTTGTCAGGAACTTGAATTGCATCAACATTGTAACTTAGAAGAAAAGAAGACGCGATGTCTGCAAGATTTTTCTTTCTTTGTTTAGGAATTCTTATGTTATCGAGCTCCAAATCATTCCAGCAGATAACTTTGATATCTTTTCTTGCCTCTTTTTTCACGGTCGGGAATTCTAGTCTGTTGACAAGAATATACTCTTTGGCAGATTTACCTTCTCCGTATCTGACCCAGATGAAAGACTCGTGTAAACACAGGCCTGTTGCGTAGCGCATGTTGCTGTCCATGCCAGAAAAGATGAGAACTTTTGCAGTTCGCATGGTAAAGAAGCTTCCCGGCTGTATAAAATGGTTTGCCAATATAATTTATTTCTATATAGAAGTATTACACTGGTCAGTCGCAATCCTTATGAGTGGAAACGCGTCAACCATATCATGGGGGATGTGGAGCAGTTCTCAAAGACGCTGAAATACTACAAGCGTCCCGAGGTACAAGAGGCACTTGTAAGACATGCGGAAAACCGCGAAGTTAGTCCAAGGTATGGAACAGGGTTCGGGAAAAGGCCTGACGTTCTATCATTTCCCCAAGATGTTCTGGAGTTTGCGAAGAGAAAAACAACAAGCTTCCACTGTTCTGAAGAGAGATGGGATAACCCTATGCTAATTCAAACAGGAATGTCTAGAAAGGAAGCAGACGAACTGAGAATAGGATGGGACCTAGTTCTTGATATCGATGCGAAAGACTGGGAGATATCCAGATTAACGGCATGGCTTTTCATTAAAGCATTGGAAGCGCATAACATCAAAGGCGTCTCAGTTAAGTTCTCAGGAAATAAAGGATGGCACATAGGTGTTCCATGGGAATCTTTTCCTGAAAAGATTGTAACGGATGATGGTGAAGAGATAGTGCTGAAAAATCTTTTCCCCGAAATGCCAAGAGCTATTGCAAAGTTTTTGATAGACTACATAGGAGATTCAAAAAACAACCTGGTCAAAATAAACAAAGATGAACTCCTACTAGGGGGACTAGTAAAAACATCGATAAATGAGCTGGCAAAAAAATGCGGAAAAACAAAACAAGACTTAATCGGAAACTACAATCCAAAAACAAAAAAGTTTGTGAATAAAGAAGAAGGTCTGTACAAACTCCACTGTACTTCGTGTGGAAACAGACCAGAAAAAAGATTCAGCCAAAACGAAAAAGAGATGGCTGAAGATTCTGAGCGAGTATGCTCTAAGTGCAACGGTTGGATGGATTTTTACTCGCTCAGCAGAACTGAAGCAACAGGGCCAACAGAACCGCGATTGAAAATCACAGAGATTGTCGAAGTCGACACAGTCCTGTTGGCGAGCAGACACCTTTACAGGATGCCTTACAGTCTTCACGAAAAATCAGGTTTGTCAGGAATAGTTGTTGAAATAGAAGATGTTCTAACTTTCAAGAAAACAGACGCGGAACCTGAAAAAATTAATTTTGAAAAGACTTTCTTGGATACGAAAAAAGTCGTTCCTGATGAAGCTGAAAATCTTTGCCGTTTAGCATGGTCAACACAGGAGAGTAAAGAGGCAAAGTACGAAAAGAGAGAGTTTGAAGTTCCAGATGAAGCGATTCCTGAAGAGTTGTTTCCACCTTGTATTAAGTTGATACTACAAGGGCTCTCTGACGGAAGGAAAAGGGCGATGTTTGTTCTTACAAATTTCCTTAAAGTGTGTGGGTGGAGTCACGAAATGATTGAGGAAAGATTGGATAAATGGAACGAGTGTAACGCAGAGCATCTGAAAGAGGTCGAATTGAAATCACACTTACGTTCCAAAAAACGTCAAAAGGAAAGATTTCCTCCCCCCAACTGTAAAGCGTTCTACCAGGAATTAGGGGTTTGCCGTCCGGATGAAACATGCCAAACGATAAAAAACCCTGCCCAATACTCCGTGAAATTGGTGAAGATAGGTAAGAAGAAATGAAGAAGCTTTATGTTCTTTCAGTAGGACCTGGGTTCAGGAAAAACAACAGATATGATTGAAGCAATGATTAGAGGTAGAATAGAATGAAAAAATTGTATGCACTTAGTGGTGGAAGAAACGTTGGAAAAACAACAGTGGCAGAAATTCTAAGAGAAAGAGGCTATGTGGTCATGCCAAATGCTACTGAAATGGTTAGAAAAGAGTTTCCAGAAAACTCCAACCCTTTGGAGTTCAGAATTGCCGTGATAAATCGCCAGGCGGAACTAGAATCTGAAGCCCCCGATGGCGCTTTTGTTGATGAAGGCATGATTGAGAACCTGGTATATGCTTATAACGATGATTTGGTCGTTCCAGATGAGCAAAGAAAACTTATCGACAGGACAATGTACGAATTTGTGTTCTCTCTTCATAGAAGACCTTTGCACTTTGTTCCCGAAGAAGAAAGGTTGAAAGAGTTGTCAGAACAAACTCTTACGACAAGAATAATGGCACATTACTGTGCGAAACGCATCCCCGTCAGGTCAATCCCCTGCTGGGCCCCAGACTTGAGGGCTGACAGGGTTGAGATGTTCTTAAAGGAGGAATTATGGTAATCATAGCAAGCCACGGGTTTCTAAGTAATGACAAGAGTGGAACAATAGGTTCCTGCGTTAAAGCACTGAGGGAAAAAGGACACAGAGTGGTGGTTATGAACTACCCCAAACCGCTTGATGAAAACAAGTTTCTCCAGACCCCTCCAATGACTATGCTCGATGAATTAATCGAAGAGGTGGGGAATCATGACTATGTGATTCTGCTTGGGCACTCCCTTGGAGCACTATTATCGTTGCTCGTAGCACAGTCAAGCGAGAAAGTAAAAGGGGTGGTCTCTCTGGCAAGCCCCGCAGAACTGCGGGACCCTCTGAGGTTACTCAGTGCTGAGCAGAGAGAACAGCTCGAAAAACAAGGGAAAGTGGACTGGCACAGAGAGGACAAGGATGTCCACTTTGTTATTGAGAAGGATTTTTTCGAGCAGAGAGCAGAACTGGATGTTCTGGCAGGAGCCTCTGAAATCAAATGTCCAGTTCTGATTGTTCACGGTTCCGAGGACACTGCCGTTCCTTTGGATGATGCCAAAGAACTTTTCCTCGGAATTGAGGGGGAGAAGGAACTATGTATAATAGGTGGGGCAGGCCATAACTTCAATAATCTGGAAAAAAGAGATGCGATGGTCTCAGCGGTTGTCAACTGGGTTTCGAAACACCAATAAACCCCGGGTAACTCCTGTTATCTTATGGATATTGGAAAGTTTGCCAACTCTGTTTTCACTACGCTATTTCCAACCTTTAGGTCAGAGGTTGATTTACAGAGAGAATTAAACTCTCAATTTTATCCAAAGCCCCGAATCTGCACTCCAGGAGGTTTTTATGAGCTGTACAGTCCTTTCCCACTTCAGTATGTTTTTTTGGCCCCTGCCTCTAGGCCAATGTGGGATGGCCCTGACCCTGATGAAGGCGAACCCATTCCCGTCGAATATGACCAAATTCGGGAGTTTCCAAGGGTGGCTTGACACCAACCAACACCTTTATAAACGGTTTGGCGTTTCCGCGATATGAACACAGGAGAGTGACCCGTCTGGAAACGGGCCGGGACCCTGTTGTCCACGCCTGGCGCGGGATGCGTTTCAGTACGACGGACAACCGTTGATTCTGAGATAGTTCTGCGCTGGAGATATCCAATATGCCAAAGCCCAAACAACCACGCGCAGGAAGTATGCAGTTCTGGCCTAGAAAGAGGGCTAAAAAGTCGTACGTAAGGGTTAGGAGCTACGACCTTAATGGCGAGGGAATACAGGCTTTTGCAGGTTTCAAAATGGGCATGACCCATGTTAAAGCAGTCGCAACACACAAGACTGCCAAATCAAAAAATGAGCCCATCAGCATTCCATGTACAATTATTGAGTGTCCACCAATGCGCATTTTTAGCGTTAGAGGATACACATCAGACTCTTATGGTCTAAAAGTTGCCAAGGAGGTGATTGTTGGCAAGGACAAGCACCTCGGGCGCAAGGTCACCCCTTCAAAGAAAACCGGTGACGCAAGCGCCCTTGACTCCTCCTTTGATTCTCCAGAAATTGTTGAAATTCGCGTTATTCTCATGACCCAGCCAAGCAAAACAGGCATTGGTCAAAAGAAACCACAACTCTTTGAAGTGGCGGTAGGTGGAAAAACAAATGCTGACAAACTAGCTGTAATCAAGGAGTTTGTCGGAAAGGAAATCAAGGCAAGCGAGGTGTTCAAAGAAGGCGACTACCTTGATCTGCACGCAATCAGTAAAGGGTACGGATATCAGGGCCCGGTCAAGAGATTCGGAATCAGCCTGAAAAGTCACAAGTCAGAGAAAGGAGTCAGGAGGCCTGGTTCTCTTGGCGGATGGGTTGCACAACAGCACACCATGTACAGAACGGCAATGGCGGGCCAGATGGGATACCATCAGCGCGTACAGTACAATAACCAGATTCTCAAGATATCAGACAAGCCTGAAGAAGTAAACGTCAAAGGCGGGTTCATCAATTATGGAGTTGGAAAACAAGGAAACGAGTTCCTAGTAATTCGTGGTAGTGTTCCAGGTCCAAAAAAAAGAATGATAACATTAGTCAAGCCGGTCAGACTCAAAAGGCCCGTTTCGGGACCAACAGTTGAAGAAATTGACCTAAACTCAAAACAGAGGAAATAGTATGAAACTCAAAGTAATGACTACAGAAAACAAGGCCACAGGGGATGTCACCCTTCCTATTCAGTTCTCTGAGTCAGTACGTGAGGATATCATAACCCGCGCGGTTCTAGCACTTCAGTCAGCCAGAAGGCAGGCGTACGGAGTATTTGCTCGCGCGGGACTACAGCACGCTGCAGACCTATCTAGAAGGAGAAGAAAGTACCGTGGTTCTTACGGTAAGGGAATCAGCAGAGTCCCAAGAAAAATTCTCAGCAGAAGAGGAAGTCAGATGCACATGGTAGGTGCAGAGGCACCAGGAACAATCGGCGGACGAAGAGCACACGGTCCAAAAGCCGAGAAAAAGTGGGCTCAGAAAATCAACAAGACTGAGAACCGCAAAGCCATCAGGGCAGCCTTGTCTGCAACTGTAAACGCAGACATTATTACTGCAAGAGGGCACAAAATACCAGAAGGATTTCCATTCATTATCGATGACTCCTTTGAGTCAATCCAGAAAACCGCAGAGCTTGAGAAGGTTCTTGTCCAGCTAGGATTCGCAGATGAACTTGCCAGGGCAAGTCAAAAAAGAATCCGTGCAGGTATCGGAAAACTCCGAGGCAGGAAATACAAGAGTCCGGTTAGCTTCCTTTTTGTAACAGGAAAGGATGACCAGCCAATCGAGAAGGCTGCAGGAAATCTCCCAGGCACAGAGGTCGCAACAGTTAACGCAGTCAATGCAGAGTTGTTAGCACCAGGAACAAGGCCGGGAAGACTCACACTTTACACAAAGTCCGCGATTGAGCGCCTCGAAAAAGAGGGGCTGTTCACTAAGGACTACAAAGGGGTTAAGGCCGAGAAGCCTGCTCCTGTGAAACCAGTAAAGAAAGTTGCAAAAAAAGTTGCAAAGACACCAAAGAAGGTATCAAAGAAGGTGCCAAAGAAGGCTGTAAAGCCTGCTAAGAAGTGATAATCATGAGTTCAATCCTAAAGTATCCACTGGCAACTGAAAAGGCGGTCAGATACATCGATGCTGAGAACAAACTGATTTTCGTAGTCGCACGCGACGCAAAAAAAGAGGAAATCAAGAAGGCAGTCGAGGAAGAACTCAATGCAAAGGTGTTGAAGGTTAACACAATGAACACATCGAAGGGCGAGAAGCGCGCTTACATACAGTTCAGTCCGGAAACGCCCGCGATAGATATCGCAACAAAACTAGGGTTGATGTAATATGGGTAAGAACTTAATTCAGCAGAGGAGAGGACGCGGAACAAGCACTTTCCGAGCTATGAGTTTCCGTTCAAAGGGAGACGTTAAGCTTCCAAGAAAGAATGGTGATGCAAAAGTTCTGGACCTGGAGACTTGTTCACATCATACCGCACCTTTGATGAAAGTTAAGTTTGAGGATGGCGAAACAGCATACCTGATTGCGCCTGAAGGCATCAAGGTCGGAGACACAATCACGCTTGGTTCAGCAGAACTGAACTACGGTAATGCTACCACTTTGAAAGAGCTTCCAGAGGGATGCCTCGTTTACAATATTGAGGCTGCACCAGGAGACGGTGGAAAGTTCATTCGTGGAAGTGGTGCAGTCGGAAGAGTGCTCGGCAAGCAGAAGGACAAAATCCTAGTACTGATGCCGAGCAAGAAAAAGAGAGCTTTCCATCCTGAATGCCGAGCAATGCTCGGAACAGCTGCCGGGGGCGGCAGATTAGAGAAGCCTGTGATGAAAGCAGGAATTAAGTTCCATAAGATGAAGGCCAAGAACAAGTTCTGGCCAAAGGTCAGCGGAGCTGCAATGAACGCAGTTGCGCACCCCTTCGGAGGAAAGCGCTCCGGACGAAAGGGAAGACCAACTATCTCACCGAAGAACGCACCACGTGGTCGCAAGGTCGGAATGATTCGACCAAGAAAGACTGGCCGTGCACGCGGTACTAGAGTAAGAAACAACTGAGGATAAAATGGCAAAGAAAGAGTTCACGTACAAGGGTTTGAAGCTTGAACAGCTCAATCAGATGAGTGCAAAAGAGTTTGCACAGCTAATCCCAAGCAGGGAAAGAAGAAGTATCCTAAGAGGATTCTCAACGGAGGAGAGGAACCTCTTGAAAAAGCTCGAAAAGAAAGACAAAGTCAAGACTCAAGCACGTGAGATGGTTATTATTCCTCAAATGGTAGGCAAGACCGTGATGGTTCACAGAGGCAACGAGTATGTTGCAGTCACAATCACCGAAGAGATGCTCGGTCAGCGACTAGGACAGTTCGTAATGACGAGAAAGATAGCAAAACACAACGTAGGAAAGAAGTAAAATGGCACACACATACATGACAACGGTTGAGACCAAGTCCGCCAGAGCTATGGCAAAGGACGTTTCGATTAGTACGAAGGTCGCAATCGAGGTTTGCAATTTCCTAAGAGGGAAAGAGATAGAACATGCTATAACAATTCTTGAAGGCGTTAAAAGCAAGACACAAGCCATTCCATTCAAAAGATTCACAGATGGTGTAGGACATAGACCAGGAAAAATGGGCGCAGGGCGATACCCTGTCAAGGCAGCCACAGAGTTCCTGGTTTTGTTCACGGCTGTAAAGGCCAACGCAACTGCGCAAGGTTTCACAGGAACACTTGTAATCAAGCACCTTGCGGCAAACAGAGCAAGCAGGCCAATGAGAAACCGCTCAAAGTACCGTGGGGAGTTCAAGAGGACTCATCTTGAGGTAATAGTGGTTGAGACTGAGAAAAAGGCGAAGAAGAAATCTGAACCAAAGAAAGCTGAAAAACCTGCAGAGAAAAAAGAGACACCTAAGCCTGAGGCCGATGAAACACCAAAAGAGGAACAGAAGCCTGAGCCTAAGAAACAGGAATCAAAGGAAAAACCAAAGCCTGTAGATAACAAGGAAGTTTCAAAAGAGAAGGTTGAGGAAAAGCCTGTTGAAAAGGTAGAAGAAAAGCCTGAAGAGGCAAAGAAGGAATAATCATATGGCAATCGAACGAAAATTCATCCAGCAGAAAATGCGCGAGTTCCAGATAAAGGAGCATATCTTCAACAGCCTAGGGAAGGTTGGTGTTGCAAGAGTTAAGCTCCAGAGAACACCACTTGGTGAGAAAATCTTGGTCAGTTGTAGCAGGCCAGGACTTGTTGTAGGACGTGGAGGACAGAACATCCACCAGCTTACAAAGGAACTGAAAGAAGATTTCAAGCTGGAGAACCCCCAGATTGAGATTGAAGAGCTTGTCAACCCAATGATTGAGCCGGACATTCTGGCAGAGATGATCAGCAACAGTCTGGAGCGATTCGGAGCTGGACGATTCAAAGGAATAGGTCACAAAGCGATTTTCGAAGCGATGCGCGCAGGCGCACTAGGTGTTGAAATCCTAATCAGCGGAAAAGTACCTAGCCAGAGAGGAAAGACCTGGAGATTTTACCAAGGGTATCTGAAGAAATCAGGCGACATCGCAGTTGAAGGTGTCAATGTAGCATACAGAATCGCAGAACTCAAGACAGGGGTCGTTGGAATCAAGGTAAGTGTAATGCCCTCGACAACAGTACTCCCTGACCAGATTGATATCAATATGCCAACCGCGCCCGTTGTTGAAGAAGTGACGGGAAAGAAAGAAGCAAAGGAGATTGAAGAGGCTGTAAAGGTTGCCAAGGTTGAGCCCAAGGAAGAGAAAAAATCCGAGGAGACCAAAAAGAAATCTCCTAAGAAACAGGCCAAGAAGGTCGAAGAGAAAAAGCCCGAAGAAAAGGAGGCTAAGGAATAATGAAATTCAAGGATTTACAGAAAAAGAGTCCGGAGGATTTGGACAAAGAGCTTCAGAAAGCAAATTTTGAGCTCATGAAGTACAAGTCCCAAGCCGCAACTGGCGGTGCTGGTAAAGAGTCTGGAAGAATCCGCGAAATCAAGAGAACAATTGCTAGAATCATGACAATAAAAAACAAGGAGGTGATGAGTAAGCAATGACTGATATCTGTAACACATGTGGCCTGCCACAAGACCTCTGCGTATGTGAGGCAATCGCTCGCGAATCGCAGAAAATAATGGTGAAGCTGGACCGTAAAAAGTTCGGTAAGGCGTATACAGTCATTACGGGAATCAACGAAAACGAGGTTGACACAAAAGACCTGGCGAAGAAGCTCAAGAACAAATTCGCGTGCGGGGGAACAGCCAAAGGAGGTCAAATCGAACTCCAAGGTGACCACCGAAGAAACGTGAAAGACGAGCTCATCAGGCTTGGATTCGCACCGGAAACCATTGAGGTCAAGCAGTGAAGATCGGAGAAACAATTACGATTACCAAAGCAACCAACAAAACGTTTCAAGGAACAACAGGAACCATCGTCAACGAAACCAAAAACACACTCATCATCGACACCAAAAACGAAAGAAAAAAAATAATAAAAGACCAAATCGAGGAAACAAAATGACCGAAGAAAAAACCACTGCAAAGAAGGCGACAAAAACGTCTGCAAAAAAAACTCCTGAGAAGGAGAAGACCGCTTTCCCAGTTAGAGGAAGAACTTTCACAGGCACAGTTGTTTCTGATAAAATGGCCAAAACAGTAACTGTTGTTTGGGAACGAAGAAAGTACATTCCAAAGTACCAGCGTTACACAAAGGCAAGAACAAGGGTCAAAGCACACAATGACATCGGTGCTAAAACCGGCGACCTTGTTGAGATTCGCGAAACAAGACCCATCAGCAAGACAAAGAACTTCATCGTAACAAAGATACTAGAGGCATAATCATGAAATCTGTCAATGCAAGAGTAACAAGAGGAATCCCAGTCGGGGCAGAGCTTGAAACCTGTGATAACTCGGGTGCCAAGGTCCTGAAAATATTCTCAGTTAAGCGACACAAGACCCGCAAGGGTCAGTCCCCCGCGGCAGGTGTCGGTGACATGGTACTCGCGGCAGTAAAAAAAGGAAGGCCTGACATGAGAAAACAGGTTGTTCACGCAATCATAGTCCGACAGAAAAAAGAGTACCGCAGAGCCGACGGGACTAGAGTTAGTTTCGAGGATAACTGTGCGGTTGTACTCAAGGATGAAAAGGGTAACCCGAAGGGTACAATCTTCAAGGGACCAATAGCAAAAGAAGTGGCAGCGAGATGGCCAGCAGTGGCCAAAGTTGCTAACATAATCGTGTGATAACAATGACAAGATTCAGTTCGACATGGAATGCAAGCAAGCAACCAAGAAAGCAGCGCAAGTACAGGTACAATGCGCCACATCATATTCGAGGTAGCTTCCTTCATGCAACCCTTGCCAAGGACCTCCGTGAAAAGCACGGCACCCGCTCACTCCGAGTGAGAAAAGGTGACAAGGTCCGCGTACTAAGAGGCACTTTCAAAGGACGCGAGGGCAAGGTTGACAAGGTCGACACAACTCGAAGTAAAGTCTATGTAACAAAGGTTGAGATTGTCAAGAAAGACGGCGCAACAAAGGTTCCTTATGGAATGAATGCGAGCAACTTGATGATTGTTGAGTTGGATACAACAGACAAGCGAAGGCTTGCAAAGAAGAAGTGATCAAATGACAAAATACCATCTAAAGAGGAAAGCGGCACCGAGGACCTGGCCAATACCTAGGAAGGAAACAACCTTCATCATGAGGCCAAGACCTAGTGGACACACTTTGGCGCTGAGTATGCCTGTGGCAATAGTACTTCGAGAAGTACTTGGTCTAGTACAGACTGCAAGGCAAGCACAGCTCGTGCTGAAGAACTCTGAGGTAAAGATTAATGGCAGAAAATTGCATCACACAGATGATCCTGTAGGGTTCATGGACTTACTAACAATCGACAAAGACAATTACAGAGTTCTGATTAACAAGAATAACGTGCTGACTGTAACCCCCGTAAAGAAAGGCGAGGAGTTTGTCATCTACCAAGTAAGAGGTAAAACAACTGTAGGAGGCGGAAAGATTCAGCTTAACTGCAGAGGAGGTTTCAACCTTCTAGTAGATGTTGGTCAGTACAAGAACAGAGATTCAGTAGTGGTTGACCTTGACGGTAAAATCAAGGAGAAGCTCACCTTCGAGAAAGGCGCAGCAATTCTTGTTGTCGGTGGAAACCACATCGGAAAAGTCGGGTCTATCGAAGAGATTGACAAAGAGGAAGGTTCACTGACAATCAAATCTGGAAAAGAAACATTCCAGACATCTATCGATTACGCATTTGTAATCGGCAAGGACAAGCCAATCATAACACTAGGTTGATACATATGACACAGCAAGCAAAAACAGTCACGGAGCAACCGATGAAACAGATAAGGGTAGAGAAAGTCACCTTAAACATCGGAGCAGGAAAGGATGCACAGCTCCTAGAAAAGGGAATGAAACTGCTTGAGCAGTTGACAGGAATTCCTCCGGTAAAAACCGTGACCAAAAAGAGGATTCCCGGTTGGGGACTTCGACCTGGCTTGCCTATTGGCTGTAAAATTACACTAAGAGGAAAGCAGGCAGAAGAGGTAATCCCAAGACTGCTCTCCGCCAAAGAAAATCATTTGAAGAAAAATAACTATGATGATGCAGGCAACATCAGTTTCGGAATTCCGGAGTACATTGATATTGACGGAAGCAAGTACGACCCTGAGATTGGAATCATCGGTCTTCAGGCGTGTATCAGTCTTGAGAGACCTGGGTACAGAGTCAAGAGACGAAATTTCAGGCCTGGTAAAGTCAACAAAAAGCACCTTATCAAAAAGGATGAGGCGGTCGCTTTCATGAACGCGACTTTCAACACAAAGCTAGAGGAATAAACATGACCGTATCGCATCACAGCAAAGTACTGAAGCAGATAAGTAAGAAGCCAGGAAAGGTTGCAAAGTACAAGAAGCACAACAAACCAGATGACAGAAAATTTGGTAAGAGCTCTAAGAGATGTAAGCGATGCGGACGCGCAGGCGGGCACATCAGTTCATATGGATTGAACATCTGCCGTCAGTGTTTCAGAGAGAACGCAGTCGACCTCGGCTTTAAGCAGTATAACTAGGTGAATAAAATGAGCATGAACAACCCACTCGCAGCCGTCCTGAGTAGAATTCAGAATGCTGAGCGCATTGGTAAGAAGGGATTTACAACCAAGTGCAACAGTAACCTGATTCGCCAGGTCCTAACAATCCTAAAAGAGGAAGGTTACATCGAAGGCTTTGAAGAAACCAAAGACGCGAAGGGTAATCTGCTCACAGTCAAACTTTCAGGAAACCTGAACAAGACAGGAGTCATTACGCCTAACTTCAATGTGGGTGTTGATGAGTTCGTAAGGTTTGAGAAGAGATACCTTCCGGCAAAAGACTTTGGAGTTATAATCCTAACAACAAACAAGGGAATAATTACACATAAGCAGGCAAAAGAAGCCAATGTTGGCGGAAATTTGATTGCTTTCGCATACTAAGGAAGTGAAACAATGCACCTCGAAGAACTAACAGCAACTGTGGAGCTCCCCGAAGGAGTGACCGTTTCAATGAGCGGTCGCACTATGACTATAAAGGGAGCAAAAGGAGAGCTGTCAAAGGATGTTGGTAGTAAGAACTATGACATAAAAATTGAGGGTGACAAAGTAACTTTCACAAGAAAAAACGCCACCAGGAAAGACAAGCGTCTTATGAACACCGCCGCAACAATTGTGCGAAATACGGCAAGAGGCGTAACTGAGGGTCACACTTACAAACTGAAAATCTGTAGCGGACACTTTCCAATGAATGTAAGTATCAAGGACGGTGTCCTTGAGGTAAAGAACTTCATTGGTGAGGCTGTTCCAAGAAGGCTCAAGCTAATGGATGATGTCGATGTCAAAATGGAAGGCACAGATATAGTTGTAGAGTCATTAGACAAGGTTCGCGCAGGAAACCAGGCCAGTGCAATAGAATTGCTCACTAGGAGGCCTGGTTTTGATTCAAGAGTATTCCAGGATGGAATCTACATCGTGGAAAAAGACGGTAAAAAGGTATAATCATGGCAGATGACAAAAAGAGACTGTTGGATGTGAAGGCTAACTTGAAGAAAAAACAGCCAAAGTTCATCAGACAGGATGCTCACAAAAAGAGTAAACTCGCATCAAAGTGGAGAAAGCCAACAGGCCTTCACAACAAAATTGGTGACAACAGGAAAGGATATCGTAAGCACCTCAAAGGAGGGTATCAGACCCCTGTTGTTGTGCGCGGTCAGACTAAAGACGGTCTATTTCCTGTTATCGTAACATCTGTTAACTTTGAAGACTTCGACCCAAAAGTGCACACACTTGTTGTTAGTGGAAAACTAGGGGGCAAGAAAAAGGCAGTTGTCATTGAGGCTGGCCTAAAAGCAGGATTCACATTCCTAAACGCATCCAAAGAGCGCGCAGACAAGATTAAAGCTGACTTTGAAGCACAGAGTAAGTCCAAGAAGGAGCGCGATCAGGAGCGAGAAAAGAAACAAAAAGAGCTGGAAAAAGAAGCGGAAGAGTCTGAGAAGAAAAAAGATTCCGAAGAAACTTCGAAACCCACAGAAGCTCTTGAGAAAAAAATAGAGAAGGAAGTAAAGGCGGATGAAAAACCAACCGTCAAGAAAGAAGAGTCAACAAAGGAGTCTCCAAAGAAGCCCAAAACCCAACAGGGAACTAAAGCTAATGTGAATTCCAAGGACTCTCTAGAACCAAAACCTTCCGAAAAAAAGTGATGATACATGGCATATGACCTAACACTCCAGAAAAGATTGTCCGCTGATGTCCTAAAAGCAACCCAGAAGAGAGTCAAGTTTGACCCTTCCAGGCTTAATGATATCAAAGCAGCAATCACAAAGGAGGATATTCGCGAGCTGGTTCGTGAAGGACTAATATCTGCTGAACCCATAAAGGGAGTGAGCAGAGTCAGAGCAAGAAAGAATGCCGTACAGAGAAGTAAGGGGCTTAGAAAAGGTGCGGGAAGTCGCGAAGGAAAATCCACAGCAAGAAACCCCTCAAAAGAAGCTTGGATGAGAAAGGTCAGAGCACAGAGAAATTTCATCAAGGAGCTTAAAGACAAAAGCATTCTGACATCAGAGGGCTACAGATTACTTTACAGAAAAGTGAAAGGAGGATACTTTAGAAGTGTCCGTCACATTAAGTTGTACATGAATGAAAATAATATGGTGAAGAGTGATTAAAATGGGCGCAAGAGTACTAGCATACAGGAGGAAGCGTGAAGGTCGTACGGATTATAAGAAGCGATTGTCATTGCTGAAAAGCCACTTACCCCGACTGGTTGTCAGAGGTAGCAATAAAAGCGTCCAAGCACAGTTGGTTCAGTATCATGAAGATGGTGACATAGTACTTGCGACTGCAAGAGCGACGGATTTATCGAAGCTTGGCTGGAAGGGAAACACAGGAAACACTCCTGCGGCATACCTGACAGGAATTCTTCTTGCAAAGAAGAGCAACATCAAAGATGAAATCATTGTTGACATAGGTCTGCAGAAGCACCACAAGGGTGGCAGAATTTATGCGGTAGCAAAAGGAGCAATCGAAGGCGGACTGAAAGTTCGCATCAGTGAAGAAGCGCTTCCATCAGACGACCGCATTAACGGAAAGCACATCGATGAAAAGGTCACAAAGATGGTGACCGATGTGAAAGGCAAGATTACGAAGTGAAAATATGGCGTATCAAAAAAGAAAGGAAACAATGCCCGAATTCGACGTGGCAGAGTGGAAACCAAAAACCGCTCTGGGTCGCGCGGTAAAGAACAAGGAGATTAAAGATATCGATAAGATTCTTGACTCCGGTGAGAGAATTCTGGAACCTGAGATAATCGATGCGTTAATACCAAACCTCGAAATGGACTTCCTGCTAATTGGCCAGGCCAAGGGTAAGTTCGGAGGAGGTCAGAGAAGGATTTTCAAAAACACCCAGAAAAAGACCAAAGAAGGAAACAAGCCAAAGTTCAGCGTTACCGCAGTTGTAGGTGACAGGAATGGACACGTCGGAATTGGATTTGGAAGTAGCAAGGAAACAGTCCCTGCAAGAGACAAAGCGATTCGACAGGCAAAGCTTAACCTCTTTAAAATCCGACGTGGAGTTGGAAGCTGGGAAGATAAGGCAGAGACAGGACACAGTCTGCCATTTGCTGTTGAAGGCAAGTGCGGAAGCGTCATTCTTAGATTGTTGCCCGCACCTAAAGGTAAAGGTCTTGCAACTGAGAAAGAAGTGGCAAAGATTTTAGCACTCGCAGGCGTTAAGAATGTCTGGAGTAAGACCTTAGGCCAAACAAAAACTAAGACCAACCTGATTAAAGCTTGTGAGAAAGCACTTCGTCAATTGAACAAGATGAAGATGTCAGAGGCTTACAAAGCACAGCATCTTGTTATAGATGGTAGTGAGAAGAAAAATACCAAGAAGATTGAGACTCCTGAAGAGATTCAGGCAGAAGCGAGTGAGTGATTATGACCGAAGAGAAAAAAACAGAGAAGCCGGCGCCAGTGGAGAAACCTGCGCCAAAGGCAAAGCAGTTTGCGGTTATTCTAATCAGAGGTCGCCAGATAGGCGTAAGGCACGACATCCTAAAAGCGCTTGACTCGCTAAAACTACTTAGAAAGCATGTTTGTGCAATCATTCCTGACAACAAGGTGAATCAGGGGATTCTGAGAAAGGTGAAAGATTTCACGGCTTACGGAGAGGTCAGCCCTGAAGTTATCAAAGAGCTTTCCGCAAAGAGAAAGCCCGTCAGTGAAAATGTTTTCAGACTAGCACCGCCACGCGGTGGTTTCTCCCGGAAGGGTATTAAGGTCAGTTATCAAAACGGTGGCGTCCTTGGCAAAAGGCCAAGCATGGACGACCTGATAAGGAGGATGATGTAAATGGTTGTTCGCCACCGCAAGAAAAATGTTAGACAGCGTCGCTCAACCACACACGGTTGGGGTTCTATGAAGAAGCACCGTGGTGCAGGAAACCGCGGAGGTCGCGGAATGGCCGGAACCGGAGCAAAAGGAGACGCAAAGAAGCCCTCTGTATGGAAGGAGTACAAGTCAGGGAAGGACCCATCCAAGCGCGGATTTACATCCTATGAGACTGTTGAGGTCACAATTAACGTAGGACATCTCAACTCGATTGTGCCTGCGCTTGTTCGTTCAGGTAAGGCTCTTGAGAAAGATGGCAAAGTCATTGTTAACTTGAGACAGCTCGGATACACAAAACTACTGGGTGCTGGGAAAGTCACACAGAAGCTTTCTGTCAGCGTCAAGTTTGCATCTCCTAAAGCGGAAGAGAAGCTCAAGAAAGCAGGCGGAGTTCTAGAGGCAGAGTATGTAACTGGTCAGGAAGACAGTTTTGAAGATGCACCAGAGACCGAAGAAGTTGTTGAGGAGTGATTAACTCAATTCTCGTTAACCTGTTACACTAAATTCTTGTGATTATTCTCCGTCTATTTTTTCGTCGAGAAATTTTTATAGAAAATCTTAAATAAGATCTGTTGCCACTTCCAGGTTACGGAGAGTGACGAAATATGAAACTACCAACGTTCCTCATGGGCATCTACTGGTAGTTCGTGGTCTGTACCATCGTCACGTTCAGGCTCCGTAATCTCTAGTTCTTCATCTTCCATATCGGAGTACGACTTGAGCATACGGTAATATCGTCCAAACATGGCGTTAGGTTCAGGCATTCGTACTTCGGAAGGCAACGATAGAATATAAAACCTATGAAGGTATGTTAAGGTGAATAACAATGGGAATGGAACCTGAAGACCGGCAAGAAGACCTGAAGTTCAAGGTTGATGTCAGGCGGAACCTGAGGAATCTCTATTCGATGGTCAAGCCTTACAGATGGCGATTCATCGCACTGCTTGCAGTCATCTTGGTGATTGAAGCGAGCTATGTGTTGGAAAAATATCTGTTCAAGCTTATTATCGATAATGGCACAGAGTACGCGACCGGAACCCTGTCAGCAGACCCTTTCCTAGTGATTCTAGGAATTGTTGCTACAGTGTTCGCCGTAATGCTGGTTGTCAGGACAGTGTTGAAATTTGTTCACATCCATTTCATTAACAAGTTGGATAGCGGGCTTATTGTTGACCTGAAAAAGAGGTTTTTCAACCACCTGATTCACCTGAGCCATCGGTTTCACACAACAAACAAGACAGGAAGCATGATTAGCAGAATGAGCAGAGGAGGCCGTTCTGTGGAGGCATTAGTAGACGTTATAGTGTTTAACTTTGCGCCTATGACATTCCTCTTCATAGTGGCTGCTGCGGCTCTTCTGACTGTCAATGTCACATCTGCAATAGTGATAACAGTAATGATTGTGGTGTTCCTTGGATGGGGCCTCATAATTCAGAACAAACAGATGGACTTACACGTGCTTGCGAACCACAAGGAGGATGTGGAGAAAGCTGTTATGGCAGACTACTTCACAAACATAGAGAGCATAAAGTACTACGGAAAGGAGAAAACCGTCAAAAGAAACTTCCTTGGCCTAACGCACCAGACAAGAGATGCGTTTTACAGGTTATGGGGTTACTTTAGGTGGCTGGATGCGGGACACGCATTTATCCTGGGGTTAGGAGCCTTCTTCGTAGTTGCGCTTCCAATAATGGACCTCCTGAACGGTAAAGCCACAGTAGGAGATGTTGCGTTCATCTACACGGTGTACACATCTCTGCTGGGACCTCTGTTCGGTTTCATGCACGGAATCAGAAACTTCACCCGCAGTATGGCTGACTTTGAGAGTATATTCGAGTATGAAAAGTACGAGAACGAAATCAAAGACAAGCACGATTCGAAAGTGCTGAAAGTCAGAAAAGGAAAGATTGAGTTCCGTGATATGGGGTTCAAATACTACAAAAGGTTTGTTTTCAGGAACTTCAACCTGAAAATTGAGCCAAACCAGAAAGTGGCTTTTGTAGGACACTCAGGAAGCGGAAAGTCTACCTTGGTGAAGTTGCTGTACAGACTGTACGACGTTGATGAAGGAAGCATCCTGATTGACAACAAGGACATCAGGAACCTGAAGCAGGACTCACTACGTGCTGAACTGTCAATTGTGCCACAGGAATCTGTGTTGTTCGATGACACTATTTGGAACAACATCAGGTTCAGCAACCCCACGGCGAGCCGTGAACAGGTGTGGAAAGCGATTAAGTTTGCCCAACTGGACAAAGTGATTGTTGACATGCCCAAAAAGGAGTACACAATTGTTGGAGAGCGAGGTGTCAGACTGTCGGGCGGAGAGAAGCAACGTGTAGGAATTGCACGAGCACTCCTTGCCAACAAGAAGATACTTGTTCTGGACGAGGCGACATCAGCATTGGACAGTGAGACTGAACATGAGATTCAGAAGGACCTTGAAAGACTGATGGAAGGAAGGACTTCACTAATCATCGCGCACAGACTTTCCACAATCATGCACGCAGACAAGATAGTCGTGCTTGACAAGGGAAATATTGTACAGGTTGGCAAGCATAGCCATCTGATTAAACAAGAAGGCCAGTACAAAAAACTGTGGAACCTACAGAAGGGCGGTTACGTGAAGTAGTAAACTTTATCACTCCTCTTTTTTTCTATTTGATTATGACTTTGTACTTCATTACTGGAAATCCTAACAAACTAAAAGAGGTAAGAGCAATTTTGGGTGACGTGATTCATCTGGATTTAAACCTTGCTGAGATTCAAAGTTCCGACCCTGAAGAGGTTATACGAGCAAAACTAGAATCTGCAATCATACATCATAAGGGGCCCTTGATAGTTGAGGACACGAGTCTTCATATGGATTGTTTGAATGGACTGCCCGGACCGTTGATAAAGTGGTTTATGAACCATGGTGGAGCTCCACACCTATTCAAGATTGCTGAAAAATTTGGTGAGTATGGTGCACAGGCAAGATGTACTATGGGGTTATATGATTCTGGGGAAATCTATTTTTTCGAGGGCGTTGTAAACGGAAGGATTGTCTCTCCTAAAGGCGAAACTGATTTTGGTTGGGACCCTGTCTTTCAACCTGATGGATTTTGTCTTTCGTATGCACAGATGTCCAAGGAGATGAAAAACAATATTAGTCATAGGCGCATTGCACTTGACAAACTTAGAGATTATCTCATGAAAAGGTAGCGTTCCACACTTTGATTTCTACATCAACATCTTGACATGTTGAGTTGCTTTTCCATAGGTGTTCTAGTGAGATTAAATGTTCGGGGCTTACAGAAAAACACCATTCTTTTTGGTTGAGAATTTCATCGTTAAGTTCTATTGTAGATTTGGCGCAGAGTTTTGATTTAACCAAGCCTCGGTTGATAATCTTGTGGATTGCTTCAACCTTTTGACCGCAATAGCTTACACAGTCACATTCCTGGCTAACCTCTGATGAGGAGATTATTTTCATTCCAGGAAGCATTCTCGCGTCAAATGTTGTCGGTTCTATGCTGTGCATTTCCCAAACCTCATCGAAACTGCTCAATGTGGTACGTTCCGGTCGCGAGTCAAGCGCCTTAGCAAAATTTAAGTCAACGTGTCTTGTATCAAGTACTTCGTAATTACCTCTGTACCTTACCCAAAGCATCATCCCATCAGTTGTGTTGGCAAACTGGGTAATTTTTCCCGCACCATAAAAAGCGCTGGCAAAGAAAACGGCTAAGTCTTTATCGTCGCCTCCGCCATAAATAAGAGTCTCTAAAGGATACTGAATAATTCCATCATTAGGTCTGAGTTCTAGTTGTTTTCTGTATTCTTCCCAAATCATATCTATGGTTTTACCATTTGGTTTGATATCCTTGGTTACGTAGTATGCGAGCTCCCCAATATCATCAAGTTTGCCTCTGTTTAAAATTTTGATTGGATAGTTAACGCTGAAAGAGTTCCTAATATTTTCAGTTGTCGTGTACTCTACAGTCACAGTTATGTTTGTATCAATATCTTCTACAATCGAGAGATAAAGAGGGGTTTCGTCAAGGAACCACAAAACATCTTTGTTGTCTCCTTTATCCATAGAACCCACTGAAAAACTCTCTTCAAAAACCTCATCTAGCTTGAATCTGACTCTAACATCTGATGCGAAGCTTCCTTGGTTTGTCAAATCCAATGCCACCAAGGGGTGGGGGGTTCCTGATTCATTTCTCAGGTTGGGGTTGGCAGCTAAAGTGCTGGCACCGATTTCATCGCTGAAAAGGAAAGTGTTGAAAGCCATCTTAGGCGGTAAAAAGAAACATTGATTTTGTCTACATTCATACCCTGCTTCGCATTTACAATCGGAACAACAGTTTTTTGAGGACTCTCCTTTGTCGCAATAATTGTCGCCACACTTAATCCAGAAGCAACCTGTAGGGTCCACTCCCGGTCTTTCCGGAACACAGATAGTTCCGCCCGGACAAGAACAGTCAGGGCTGTTCTCGCAAGTCTCAAGTGGTCTTTGACATATGCCGTTTAGACAATCGTCAGGAGTGCAGTCTTCACAATTCTCGTCGCACTCGTACGGTGCGCAAATGCCATCACCGCAGACAGGAATGGTAGTCTGGACAATTGTGAACAATGTTGATGCCATAATTATGGCCAACACCACAGCAACGGTTATGCTGACTATTGCTGTGGGTTTTCCCGCATCTATCTTTGTATTGTAAAGTGCTATGCCGAAGAACAGTAGAATTCCCACTCCAAACACCGTTGTAGAGGCATAGATTCCTGCAGTGTAAGTGGTCAGAATGCCCGCAACTAAGAGAGACGTGGCCAAAACCAATAAGACAGGCATAGGAGGGCTTCCCTTCTTCATAAAGAGTTTATTTGCCGTCGTGCTTTATAAGGGCTTTGAGGGATAATGTTTTTAAAGCGTGGACTGTCTCGAACATGAAATAGAGGGGGTGCACATTGGCAGACTTACTCGACACGATTATCTCACACCTCCCTGAAGTGCAGGGACCGACCCAGAAAAAGCTATCTTTCAAAGAGAAGCTGAAATGGACGGGAATCATTCTGGTTCTGTTTTTCACGCTTAGTTTGATTCCTTTGTTTGGTCTAGGACAGAACGCACTCGCAAACTTTGAGTTCCTAAGTACAGTGTTGGGAGCAAGTTTTGGTTCAGTATTGAGTCTTGGTATTGGTCCTATCGTAACCGCAAGCATCGTTTTGCAGTTGCTTAATGGTTCAGGACTCGTAAATTTCGATTTATCCAGCCCTGATGGAAAGAGGAGATACCAGGGTATTCAGAAGCTACTTGCGTATGGTTTCGTTATATTGGAAGCCATTGTTTATGTTAAACTTGGGGGTCTGTCGCCCTTGCCAGGAGTCAGTACATGGATTTTGATATTCCAACTTATCCTGGGAGGAGTTATGATTATGTTCATGGACGAAGTCACCAGTAAGTGGGGCTTTGGTTCAGGAATATCTCTGTTCATCGCTGCAGGTGTAAGTCAGTCTATATTTGTCCAGTTGTTTAACTGGGTGACCCCTGCAGGTGCCAACTACTCTGTTGGTAAAGTGTTTGAACTTGTTCAAGCTCTGCAGGCAGGAGACACCATAGTTGCTTCAATCGCTTTCTTCACGATATTGGCAACGATAGTGGTTTTCATGTTTGTTGTTTATACGCAGGCAATGAAAGTGGAAATCCCTCTAAGCTTTGGGAGAATTCGCGGGCACGGAATTAGGTGGCCTTTGAGCTTCTTTTACACAAGCAACATCCCTGTTATTTTGACGGCAGCACTGTTGGCGAACGTCCAACTCTTGGCAAGACTTGTTGGTACAGGGTGGGCAGAATCGCTGGTTAATTGGGTGTCTCCACAGAATATTATCCAACTCACAATAGAAGGAAGTTTATCATTCTTGGCCATAGGGCAGGCTTTAACATACATTCTGCTGTTCATGATTGGAAGCGTTATATTTGCGTCTTTCTGGGTTCAGACAGCAGGTCTTGACTCAAGATCTCAAGCTAAACAGATAATGAACTCAGGGTTACAGATTCCGGGTTTCAGAAAGGACCCTCGTGTTCTTCAGAGAATGCTAGACAGGTACATCTGGCCTCTGACAATACTTGGAGGTCTTGCTGTAGGTTTGCTGGCAAGCGTTGCTGACCTTACAGGTGCGCTTGGAAGCGGAACAGGTATCCTACTGACGGTCATGATTGTGTACAGGATGTACATGGATATCGCTCAACAGCACATGATGGATTTCAATCCAGCTATGAGAAAGTTCATGGCAGGTTAAAATGGCGTTTCAACAGATAATCGATATGATGCTAAATCCTGTATTTGGTTGGCTGTTGGACATACCTTCTCTTTTGGCCATCCTGATACTATCCGCATTTCTGGGGCTGGTCAGCATTCTTATTCAGAAGTATGCTACTGACCAGGCCAAGCTAAAGAGGTTGAAGGCGGATACTAAAAAGTATCAGAAACAGATTCGTGAGGCTCAGAAGAAAGGTGATACAGGCAGAGTGATGAAGATCCAGAACCAGATGATGCCGATGCAACTGGACATGATGAAGCAGAGCTTCAAGCCCTTGCTGTTTACCATGATACCTTTCTTGGTTATTTTCTTCTGGCTGAGTAACCACTTTGCGTTCTATCCTATTGAGCCAGGGCAGGAGTTTGCTGTTACAGCCAACTTTGAGGATGGTGTCTCAGGTAATGTCTATCTGAACGGAAGTTCAGGAATTAACATTCTAAATCCTGAACAGCAGATTGAACAGAGCACTGCCGGGTGGAGGGCTGTTGGGGAAGAGGGAACTCATACCTTGTACCTTTCTGTTGCGGGAGTGATTTTTGAACGGCAGGTGCTAATAACTACCGAGAGGTCTTACCTTCCTCCTGAGCAGAAAATGTCGGGCGTGGTTAAAGAGTTCAATGTATGGAACAAGAAAATTCTGCCGGGTGGAGAAGGGTTTCAACTGTTTGGCTGGAAGCCAGGGTGGATATTCTACTACATATTATCCAGCATTCCTATCAGCTTAGGGTTTAGGAAGCTGTTGAATGTGGCTTAGCTACGCCAAACCAGGTGCTCATTGAAAGGTGGCCGTTGAGTAAGATTTGTTCTCGTCGAGAGCCAAACAATACCTTTATAAACCGTTTGGAGTTTCTGCGATTATATGGTAAGCGGCAAATTCCGTTCAAGAACATACGCTAGGAAGCGCGTACGCACTCCTGGAGGCAAGAATGTCCTCAGGCACACTCTGCGAAAGCCGAAAAAGGCGCACTGTGCAGAGACCGGCGAAGAGCTTCATGGTGTTGCCCGTGAGAGGCCTGGGAAATTGAAGAAACTGACAAGGAGTCAGAAGGTTCCTTCCAGGCCATTCGCAGGAATGTTGTCGAGTACCGCAATGCGTAACCTTTTCAAAAGAAAGGCACGAAACAAGTAGGAGACCCACCCATTGCGGCGACGCGTGAGGGTTTATAGGGTCTTGGAGGAAAACAAATGTTCAAGATTGGAGCAGTATGTCTGAAAATAGCAGGACGAGACGCAGGAAAAAAGTGCGTTATTGTTGAAGAACTGGAAGAACACATGGTTCTGGTTGAAGGAGAAACGAGAAGGCGAAAGGTGAACATGAAGCACATAGAGCCGACTGGTGAGGTTGTCAAAGTAAAGAAGGGGGACAGCCACGATTCTGTTATGAAGGCCCTTGGTATTGAACCCAGAAAGAGCAAGCCAAAGAAGTCTGCTGAGCGTCCTAGAAAAAGGGTTGCTATGAAGCCCGAGCCCGTGAAGAAGGCGCCTGCTAAAAAATCTACCAAGAAGGTAATTCCAGAAAAACCAGAGGAGAAAAATGAGTCTCCGAAGACTAGTGAGTGATTCTCTTTAGTATATTTTTTATCTCTTCTATCGTTTTTTTCTGATTGTTCTTTTTAGACATTTTTATGAATCTTAGTAGAATGTCCCTGATCTGTCCTTTAGTAAATAGATACAGTCTGTGGCCATCTATTATGAAGTAGAATCTGAAACTCCCATACTTCAATTCTTTAATCAGTATCGAACCAACTAAACCAACAACCTTTTGAGGGTTGTCTTTCAGAGATTCTATTAGGGTATATACTTTCAGAGAGTCCTTTTTGAAGGTCTTATAGATTTCATTTCTGAGTTCATTGAGAACTACGATTTTTATCATTTGCAATCCTGAGTTTGGTCCAGTTTTTAGCTTCCTCAATGCTTGAGTATTCGTTTTCGTCTACAAATTTTCCGAGTTCCATCTGCATCATTATTGTGTTGTGCATTCTTCTAATGATTTCGTCGTAGTTTTCCGATTTTTTTCCGAATTCCTTTAGAATATTTCTCGTTTCCTTTGATATGGCTATAGTGGTATTCATTATAATTTTATATAATTGTTATATTTATTTATATTTTGTGGTATTACCAATATTTTTAACTTCTAACTTATCCGCCCTATTATGACACACATTAAACGGTTATCATTATCTTTCAAAGAGACTTTTCAGAACCCCTCGCTCATTGCGGTAGGAGTTGCTCAGCTAATTTTGCTATTTCTTATAGGGTTGATGATAGAACTTTTGTCTTTTGAGATAGCTAAGATGGGAGTCATCAATACAGGAATAGTGTTACTACTTCTGTTTACTTTCAGTGTTGCAATTCCTCTTGTTGTAGGGGTTTTTGCAGCAGGTTTCTATTTCATGGTAAAGAACGTGATAAAGGATGGCTCAACAACCATCCGTGAGTTTTTCCCAGGTGTCAGAAGATACTGGGGCCGTTGCGTTTTGGTCTACATGCTGAAGTATTTTGTAATCCCTCTATTGTTGTTTGGGCCCGTATACGTTTTCGCACAGCTTACAATAGTGGACACCGTTTCAAAAGTTCATCCTTGGGTACTTCTATCTCTTGTGGTCATTGCTGTTCTTTTATTTCTTCTAGTGAATTTCTATTGGTTGTTCTGGGTTGTTGAAGTTATAGTGTTTGAAGACGAAACGGTCAGGGGCGCAATAATTCAATCGGCCCGGTTGGCAAACAGAAATGTGAAAAAAATGATTGGTCTGCTTTTGATTTCAACAGTTATTTTAGTTGTTTATACCTTAATCGAGTTTATGGTTGGTATTGGAATGGCTGAACTATTCAGGCCATACGCAGAAGCAATAATACCAACAAGTCTCGCCACTTTTGGTGTTGCGGTACAGATACTGATTCAGCTGGTTCAGATACTGTTCCTGGTATTCATATCCCTGTTTATATTCCATTCATACACATACATACTTGAGAAATCTAACCAATCACAAGCATCATCAAAACGTCGAGGCGGAGCTCACAAGCGGCCACGGGAACATTAAGCTCGAAGAGTTCGAGACTTCTTGGCGAGACTTCGCCAACAACACCAACATCGTGGCCATCAACGCTCAGCTTGGCAGTTCTCCCTGAGAAATACTTGTTGTCTTCAAAGGAATCATACTTGCCCTCAAGGCCAAGCTGTAATAGGAGTGAATCAACAACCTGGCGGATTTTTGTGTAGTCAACATCTCCCGCCAGGACAACTCCGAGCCTTAATGGCTCGGCGACCAGGTCTTGATTTGGTATGAAGACTTTGCCGATTTCAAACATTTGTTGTGGATATTCATGGAGGCGGTTACGCTGCAATGTTTGCAGTAAAGAGATAAGTAGGCTGGTTCGCATTGAATCAAACTCTTCGCTTACAGAACTCTTCAGAGTAACCATCTCTTCATTCTCATTCAGATTTTTCTGAAGCTTTTTTGAGATAAGTTGGTAGTTCTTTGCCTCAAGAAGACAGGTGCTAGCTAATGATTGACGAACCTTGTCGGCAAATACTGTTTGTGGTGATTCGTTTGCAGTTGTGTCAAGCTCTGGCAGTTTTGCCTCGATGTTTTCATAACCATACGCTATTGCCAAATCCTCAACAACATCTATTTGATGTAAGAAATCCACTCTGTAAGGAGGAATGATTGCGTAATGCGTCTCTTTTATTCTTCCATCTTCAAAGCCCAGACCCATCTTCCCCAAAAGGTCGGGGAGCTGTTCTTTTTTCAGATTAGTGCCAAGCCTCCTGTTGACATAGTACCTGTAAAACTGTTGTCTTGAGGGGGTCATGTTGGGAGTTGAAATTATTTTCTTGCCGTAGATAACATCGACAGTCTGAATCTTCCCTCCCATGTCTGCCATGGCGCTACATATGATTTTTATAATCTCATGGCAGGTTTTGAAATCGTGCCCTGATGCCTCTATAAAAACCTCTTT
Organism: uncultured Methanosarcinales archaeon; assembly: GCA_964589765.1. GTDB lineage: Archaea > Nanobdellota > Nanobdellia > Woesearchaeales > UBA525 > UBA525. Next base: position 63,487 of record CAZPUM010000001.1, on the reverse strand, counting down.
TGTCTTGATATCTACTTTTCCGGTTCTGTGGCTGTTGATAACAGGAGGCATGCTCAAAACATTATTCTTACTATCAACAAAGACAGGGTACATGGGCAGGCCCTTTAGAAGGTGCGCAAACTCTTTACCCTTAGGGTGCTTTTCAAGAATATCTTTTGCGTGCATCTCTTTTTCTGATTCGAGAGCGCGGAAATTGATTTTTTCAGGAGGCAACGCCTTGAACGTGATATTTCCATTAATCGATTCCATAGGGTAAACACCAATAGCAGCCTTTTTTCTGTTCCTACAAAAAGTTCCGTGTAGTTTTTCCTGAATCTCGATAATTTCTTTCAGGGTCGCATCGTCAAGTTTGAGTCCTTTCACAACTGCTGCTGCAGTGTAAGGTCGGATTCTCTGGCACGAACTGTCGACTTTAACTTTGAGTCTGCTTCTTGTTGTGTGGTACTCTTGGAGACTATGAGAAATTCCAAGGAAAGCTTTCAGCGCTCTTGTGAATCCCTGCTGACTTAACAAGTCAGGTCTGTTGGGTGTGATATCTAAAAGCAAAGCATCTTCTGTTACTTCATCAATCTCCACACCCATCATCACAATCTTGTTGATGATTTTTTCAGACTCTTTCTGGCCCAGCTCCTTGAACAGTTTCTCCTTGTTGATTGTGAGGCTAACCATTTGTCACCTTGATGAATCTCTTCATTCCCTGAAGCTGTTTGATGTCATTGCGGTAAAGGTCTCTTAAGTCCTGGAGCTGGAAATAATCAACGATTATTCTTTCCATACCGATCCCCCAAGCAAGAACGGGCACCTCTTCACCTATCAGTGTTTTCGAAACCTCTGGACGGAATACCCCCGCGCCACCGAGCTCAATCCACTGTTTTTTCTTGGGGTGCCAGACATCAACTTCCACACTAGGTTCTGTGTAAGGAAAGTAATGAGGCCTGACTCTCACATCGGGGTAGCCCATTTTACGGAAAAATATTTTCAGATACCCGATTAGCTGTGCGAATGTTACATTTTTGTCAACAACAATGCCTTCCACTTGGTGGAACTCAAACAGGTGCTTCCAGTCAAGTTTTTCATTGCGGAAAACCTTTCCTACTGTGAAATATTTGCCAGGCAGTTTAGCTTCACCGTTTCTGATGGCCCAGAGAGTCTGTGCAGAAAGAACGGTGGTGTGTGTGCGTAGCATGAGTTGTTCTGACTCCTTCCTGTCAAACTTGTACTCCCAACCCTTACTTCCGGTGTTTCCACCGAATTCGTGAACATCCCTGACTCTTTCGTAAACCTCTTTATCAACAGATGACTTTTCAGGATGTTCAAGGTAGAATGTGTCTTGGGTTTCTCTCGCAGGGTGGTCTTGTGGCATGAACAACGCGTCAAGGTCCCAGAACGCTGTCTGGACCATGTTACCAGTCATCTCTGTGAATCCCATTTCCACCCAGATTTTTCTAATGTAATCAATAGCTTCCTGAACAAAATGAACTTTCCCCGCGGGTATTCCCGGAACTCTTGCAGATACATCGTAAGCGCGGTACTGTTTTTTCTTCCAAGCACCTGTTTCGAGGTCCTCTTTTGAGAGTTTTTCTTGAAATTTTATTGTTTTAGTATCAATCTTAACAAGTTTTTTACCTGTTTCAGTTAGAGTTATTTTGCGGTCCCGTCTTTCTTTCTGAACAAGGTAGTCTTTTCGTTTCCTTAACTCTTTAGCAATCTCTTGTTCTTTATCGGAAAGAGTTTCAAGAATAACACCTTTCTTTACTTTTTTTAGCAAATCCAGAGTTGGCTTTGCACTGAATTTTTTTCCTTTTGGCGTAATTGAAATTTTTTTATTATTCATATCGATAAATCCATTATTCTTCAGGACGCCAATAGAAGCACCAACCTCGTGCCTGTCAAGACCTGTTTTCTTGGCTATCTCTGTAGATGTTAGAGGCTTGGATAGTGATTTTAGGAATATCTCCTCAGGCATTCCTTGTTTGAGAGCTTTCTCTCCATTGTTACCAAGGGTTAGTTCATGAACCGAAAGAACATCCATATTGATTGCTTTTTTGTTTTCTAGCCACTGACATGCCCGCATAGCTTCTACTTCCTGCATTTTGGCAGATGTTGCTATTTCGCTAAGCGTTGTTTCTTTTAGATGCGGAAGAAGTTTTACCTCTAATGGATGTAATCTTGACAAAAGGCCCGCAATACCCTCATCCCCCATGCTTATTTTGAGTTCAGACGGGGTTTTTAATACTTGCGAGACACTGACAGTCAGTGTTGAACACTGAGGAGTTATGTCGGTACTTAACTGTGTTTTTAGATAACTCTGAGTAACTTATTTAAAGTAGTTATCCGAATGTTATTTCTAAAAAGGGGTGAGAACCCGAATAGGGGGTAGAAGAATGATAGTGCGTGATGACTTTCTGTCGAGGCTAAGAAGGTACTTTGGACTGAATTTGTACGAAGTCAAGATATGGACAGCTCTGCTGAGCCGTGGAGTTTCCACAGCAGGTGAGCTTTCTGATATCGCAAATGTTCCAAGAAGCCGTAGCTACGACGTTCTCGAGTCACTCGAGAAGAAAGGATTCATAGTGATGAAGATTGGTAAGCCAATCAAGTATATCGCTGTGGATCCACATGAAGTAGTTGAACGTGTAAAGAAAAATGTCAAGAAAGAGGCAGATGAATCTGTTGTAAGGCTTGAGAAACTCAAGGAAACGGATGTGATTGGCGAGCTTAAGAACCTGCACAAGCAGGGGATTGAGCTTGTTGAGCCAACGGACCTTTCAGGAAGTCTTCGTGGCAGACACAATCTGTACAACCACATCGAACTAACAATTCGAGGTGCCGAGTCTTCTGTGACACTTGTATCAACAACAAGCGGTCTTCTAAGGAAGATTGAGGGATTGAGGCCTGTGTTTGAGGAGATTGCAGCGCGCGGAGTAAAGATTCGTCTTGCCGCTCCGATGAGCAAAGACCTTCAGACCGCCGCTAAGGAGTTAGAAGGAATTGTGGAAGTACGCGATGCAAAAGTAAACGCGCGCTTCTGTGTTGTTGATGGTAAGGAAGTTGTCTTCATGGTTATGGATGACGCAGAAGTACACCCGACTTACGACGTTGGCATTTGGATTAACACGCCTTTCTTCGCAAGTGCTTTGGACCAGTTGTTTGACCTGGCTTGGAAGGACATGAAAAAGGTAAAGGTCAAATAAGGCCTAATTTCTTTATTTTTTTCTCATTCTTAATCGCTTCTGAGGACTCGTGACATTGAGCGAAGCGAAAATGACGGTATGAGTCCGAAACAATGACTGAAGGATGAGGTCCGTTACCTCTCAATAACATAAAACAGCTCATTCTCAACTTGGAATGTATCGTGCTTGAGTTCAAACCTGTTCAGCAAGCGTTCAAACCATAATCTGCCACGGGTTGAGATGTTTTTATTTCCGCCAAGAGATTTAGTTGGAAAACTGACAACAATCCACTTGGTTTTGATATTCTCAAATATTTTGTAAGATATGTGTCTTTCAGTCTCTTCCAACGAGTCCAAAAGTTTGAGAACAAAAGTGATATTCCCTTCCAGGTTAGCAAGTTTATCATAATCCTTGGTTAAGTCTAAAGCCATCACGGTTCCAGTTATGTTAAGAACTGAGAAACACTCAGAAAGGAACTCCATGTCTGTCTGGCTTATGTCGGAAGCGAACCATTCAGGATTCCAGCCATGTTTGCGCATGAAAACGTGGCTCAAAGGGTTTAAACCACAACCCAAATCGATAATTTTCTTTGGCTTAGGAATTCTATCTGAAAGTTCCTTGTAGATTTGGTCATAATAAGGAATTCTTTCCCGTGTGCTTGTGTGGGTTTCCAGAATTTCTGAAACGACCTCAATATTATCAACGGTCAGTTTTTTCAGAAGCTCATTCCTGTCTCCCTCCTGGAACACACCATAAACAGTTCGCAACTCTTTACGAACATGCTTCATCATACCTTTGAACTCTTGCGAACGTGAAAACTGTTCGAAATCTTTCGAGGATTCCATTTTGCGAACGATTTTTGCGTTACCATCAAGGATTTTCTCCACCTTTTTCCGGACGAAATTATCGTCGAGAGTTGATAGTTCCTTTTTCGACTTGATTGCGGAAACGACTTCGTTGATAGTTACCATTTTATTCAATTTTTATTATGCCTATAATGGCGTTTGATTTGTTTTTTGGGTCTTTAAACACAAATCCATCTTTCTTTAGTTCGTTTTCCCTTCCTTTGTATATGTGAGGGACTTCGATAAGCAGGGCGGGGTTGTAGATTATGGCAATATCAACCCTTACAGGATATCCTCTTTGTTTGATGGGCCAATAGTAAAAAGGGATTAGGAAATTTTTGAAATATTCTTCATTTTCTTTTACCACATATGGTGGCATGGCGAAAATTTCAATTTCTTTGTTCTCAATGTTTTCATATCGATCTCCTGTACGGTCAGCATCATATCTATCGTGTCCTATCTCTTTGATGATTTCAATCAATTCATCTTGGGTTCTATTAGGGTGTTCACAAGAGCCAAGAACCCGTATGGCTACTTTTTTTCCTAGAAAATGTTCTTTCAGACAACCATCAATAATTCTACCATATTTCTCAAAGTTGGGCTTGTTATCCTCATAAATCTCAGGTATTTCAATACCGTAATTAGGAACTTCAAATACTCGGCCATCTGAATCATATTTTCTAACTTGGTATTCAGGAACTGATACAGTGAATACCGGAATCACCATCTCTTGACCACCACAACTCCGCCAAGCCCGTCAATCTTAACCATAGGTTCCCGTGTTGAGAACAGACGGACCTTTGCATCGAGGTCGCCTGCGGTTTTCATGATAGCCTCAAGAGAGGGATACCTGTTCTCGGCTCGCGCTTTCACAATCTCATTCTCAGAAACATAAAGCGCGAGACAGTTACCCTCTGATAGAACCGCCTTGACATCGTCCTTGCCGTAAACGAGCATGTCTTTTCCCAAGGCGGACATAACATCTTCGAGCATGTTCTCTTCACGGGCAGAACGTTCGTTTTGTAGAACCTGCTGTAACTCTTTTGATTTCAACAATTCTTTTACAGCAGTATCATCTGTTCCGCTGACTGAAGTGAATATGGTCTTATTCTTCGTCTCAGCGGAAAGTTCTTTCTCTAAGTACTGTTTCCAGAAAGCCGGACTGGCAGCAAGAATTTGCTGGGCCTCAACTGTTTCAAGTCTTTCTGCTATCTCCTTGTAAAACCTGTGTTGTTTCTCTTCATCAACACCTTTCTTGGGAACATCGCCCTTTATCTCCGATAAAACATCCACCCCGTTAGGCTTTAGTCTGAGAATTCTGGCAAACTCTCTGTCAAAAAGACAGAGTACTGTACCAGAACCGCCAGAGTTACAGGCCTCTTTTAGTTTTTCGAGCTGGAAATCCAGCCATCTTTCCTTTTTGATTGTTATTCTGGAACCTTCCTCAATGTCAATTCCGTGGTGGCTTCCCCTGGGAACATCCTCTGAACCTCCTGTCACAACTCCTGAAATCCGAGTTATATTTCCTGAAAGTTCGACTTTCTCCACTTCCAGCTCAACTGTGACCTTTTTTTTCACAATCTTCTGCTTGGCATCTGAACCGCCTAGTTTGAATTTGTACTCAGAGCTACCCAGCACTATATCTCCCTCGTTAACTATGGTAGTCAAATACCATAAATCGTCGGGAGTTTGTGTTTGAACCGCAATGGTTCCCTGTTTTAGGTCCTTATGGGTGATTCGCATCTCTCGAGGAAAACAACGGAAACTTTTATATATGCTGTTTCGTCGGGGTTTTAAATATGTTAGGTGGAGGCTCTCGACGGGGACAGACTGCTTCGGGCTCAGCTGTCTTGATTGCAATCATAGCAGGTTTCCTTCTGCTCTATATCTTATTCCTTCCTCCTGCCGAACGTGACCAGTTGCTTTTTGGTGGTGATGGGGGGTTTGGTGGCCAGTCCTGGTCGGGAGGTGGTTCAGGAGGCGGAAGCTTCACGCAGTATGGCCCAGTTTTGGTACTTACAGAGACCCCGGGGACTCTGAGATTTCTGAGGAGTCCGATACAAGAACATAATATTCCTACTTCAACAATATTCACAAGAATCAACACACAGGTTGTGAAATCTATAGACTCAGGAATTGTAAAGAATGGTATTTTTGCAAAGAAAGACATGTCGATACCATTCACTCCGGGAAAAGAGGGGAGTGGAAACTATCTTTTGAGCTTCAGTTTAGAAGAGGCGGGTTCAGGACCTTTAAGGATTCTTATCAATGGAAACCAGATTTACGAAAGGCCCATTAGAGAACCAAGCCCGCCACCAATTCAGTTGCCAACAGACTACTTTGTTGAAGGAGAGAATGTTATAACTCTCCAGACAGACGATACAGGTCTTGCATTCTGGCAACCAAATGCGTATAAGCTAAGAAACATTCAGATAAGTGCGGACGTTATTGACCAGTCAGGAAGTGTGAGTGAACAAACTTTCAGTGTTTCTGAGGAAGAGATAGGTGCTTTCAGAGCAGCTCAGCTTGAATTTATTCCTGACTGTGACCCGAGCAACGCAGGCAGGTTGGTCGTTCATTTAAACGACAGGCTTGTCAGGGATTCTGACAATAACACATTCACAGTACCAAACATACTCTACACAGGTCTTGTGGACTGTGGAGTCCGGTTCAAGACAGATGTTCCAAAAGAGTATCTGAGGGTTGGAGAAAACAGACTTTTCATGGCTGCTGTCCAGGGAGGACAGTATGTCGTTGACAACATCAAGTTGACCTTAGAGATGCGACAGTCTGATTACCCTGTGTATTACTTCAATCTGCCAATGGAAATGTATGAGGGAATCGACCTTGGCTATGGTCAATTGGTTCTTACCATGACGTTCACAGATTATCGAAATGTAAAATCAGGCGAGGTTGTGGTGAACGGATTTGTTCAGAGTTTCAGCACGCAGGATTATGTATGGCAGGCGGTCATTGACCCAGGAATAATAAATCCTGGCCCGAACACTATTCAGATTGCGCCGCACGTTGACCGCCTGGATGTGGCCGAGCTCAAGCTCGAGATAGTATAGTGGTTTGAGGTGAGCATGGCTGACGAAGAAGAGAAGCTAAGAGAGGAAGTTGAGGCTAAGCTAAAAGGTCCTGTTGGTTCTGAAGTAAGTAAAGATGGAAACAAAGTGGAGCTAGATATTGATGTAAAAACGGACGGAGGAACTGGAGAAGGTTCTTCGTCAATTGCCACTCCTTCTGTTCCATCAGGTGATTCTCATTCAGATGACTTAAAGGCTGAAAAAGGGATAAGCGAGGCGCGTTCAACTCTGAAAGATGCTATTTCAGGTCTGGCAAAAGGTGCGGGGGCAGTGGGAAAGGCAGGTGGTAAAAAACTACTGAACGTAGGGGGTAACGTGACAGCTGACGCTCTTACAGGAGGCCCGACTCTTTTTTTCATAATTTCAATACTTATACACTTGTTTGTAATTTTTGTTTTCAGATTTGGTGCTTCAACAGCCTCATTCATAACATACTTTGCTGTGATGTCCGCTTTAGGACTAACCTATATTGTTGCAATTGGTGACACGAGTAAGAAGTCAATTTTTGTTGTTTCTTTGGCAGGTGCGGTAATGTACTGTATGCCTGCTGTTGCAGAGGCGTTCACATGGAGCGAGAATATTCACGGAGCTTTGTTTTTCTTGGCAGTCATTGTTCCTGTTTGGCCAATCTACATGTTACAAAGACTGTCTCAGGCAAGTGAAACTGCAGCAAAGATATTCAGAATATACAAAATATTATTGATGATATCCTTCATCGTGTTATTCTTTGGTCTGATTTTCTTCCCGACATTGTCAACCATGCCCATCGTAGGGGTTGGAGGGTTGGATGTTTCTGGCTCGGCAATAAATATGTTTGATACTTTTGTCGAGGCTTTCACAAACATAGGTTCAGGCATAGGCCGAACAATAAATGAAACCCTGAACCCTGGTGCTTATTATACTGGGCGGGTAGAAGATAATGCTGAGGCAGACATAGGTGTTAAGTTTGAAGATTTAAGGCCTATTGATAGAACTATCACGACAGACATGCCCTTATCAGTTTACGGAACAATCTACGCAAAAACATTCATAGATGACGAAGACTCTTTGAAGGTTGTTCCGTCTTGTGTGATTGATAGGCGAGCCATTACTGAAGAGGCAAGTGTCGATCCCGAAATACTCGATATTGTTCTTGGTACTGCAGGGGTATATGAGTGTAAATTTGGTGCTATAGATGAAACGGGAACTTACAGAATCAAATCTTTCGCAACATTCCCTTTCCAGACCTGGGCATACATAACATTCTCTTTTGTAGATGATGAAAGGGCAAGAAACCTTGCCAGGCAAGGCCTGGATGTAAGAGATGTTCTGGATATCGATCCTAATCCAACCGCCATTTTCACGGCGGGACCATTAAAGATAGGAATGGGAGGCACTCCTCAGCCAATCAGGATTAATCCGGCCGAGGAAAACCCAATCCCCGCAGGAACAAGAATCGGTTTAACTCTAGACCCTGGGTGGGGGAGCGGTCAACTAAATCAAGTTAACAAAATAGAACTCAAGGTGCCTGAACCGTTCGAACTTTACGAATGTGATAGGTGCGAGAACAATCCTAACGAGTGTAGACAGGAGCCTGACCCATTCGAACCAGATTATACTAACTATGTCTTTGAAAACAAGAATGCAGGTCCAATTACCACTTATACAAGCATAACTTGTAAACTTGGTGTGCGTGAAGGTGCTGATTTGTACCCATTAATCAGCGAGGCAGACAAAACAGAGAGAAGCATTATAGCTGTGGCTTATTACAGTTACACAATTGAGGCTGCAACACAGGTGATGGTCAGATGAGATTCTGGATTCTCATGTTAGTAATGGTTCTTATGCTCACTTCGTGTAGGGGGGGAAGTATGGAGAACTACAACCCTTACGAAGGACAAAACGGTTTAGTGCCTGAGTTTGCATCAAACGCACCACCTGATGCCGTGTACGAAAACACACCTTTCCCTGTAAAATTAGGCGTTCACAATATGGGTGCGGCAAACGTTCATTATGATGACTTGCTAATAACATTCTCAGGAGACCCGTTGTACATTAACATTCCTGTAGAGGTCCAGCAGTACGAGCCCACCATACATGATCCTGAGAGCGAACTGATAAGGGGGCGTTCTTTAGGATGGCCTGATGGTGAGAAAAAGATATTCTCAGTCCCTGCATTCTATTCATTTTTCGTAAAACCCGTTTATGGAACTCGTCAAAAACCTGAAACAGACCTTGCTGCAAGTATTTGTTACAAGTATAACACTCTTGCAACATCTGATGTTTGTATTGATACAAATGTGTACTACGCAAACGAAAGAGAACAACCTTGTGTACAGCAAGACGTGTCTTTCTCGAATGGTCAAGGCGCTCCAATAACAGTAACCGATATTGAGGTTCAGAGTTTCCCTGTTGTTGATAATCTGCTAGGCACTGAATCAATAAGGCCACATTTTACAATTCATTTTAGAGATGTTGGGGATGGCAGACTTATTGGTCCTGCATCACTTCCTATGGACACAGCATGTTTCCTTAAGGGAATCCCCTCTGAACAGATAAACACAGTTAAGCTGGACGCTTGGTTATTGGGCACCAAACTTGAGTGTCAGCCGGGTGAACTAATCAAAATGTTTGATGGCGAGGGTGTAGCTAGGTGCACTGTTCCAAGCAATAATCTTAATGACCCTATCTATGCCAGTAAGCAGAACTTTCAGTCTGTTCTGATTGTTAACCTAACTTACATGTACAAGACCGCAACGACAAAAACGCTGGAAGTTAACAGAATACCTGGAACTGAAAGACCTGACATAACTCCCAATGACCTAGAACCTTATGGTAAAGAAACAGGCGTCATGTACCAAGGAGAGGAGCCTGTTGTTGACGATTATGGAACTGTTTACACAGAGTGTAGGTACTACGCTGAGAACCCTGATAAAGCGCCTTCAGAGATACAGGACAGAATAAATCCAGAGTTCAGTTGCTCTTGTAGCAGGGATGCGTGTCTGGCGCTTGCCAGCTCAGGCAAGTGTATTGTCGGTCTTTGCAGGCCTGGAACCTACTGTTGCGATAAAACAAGGGAAACAACAGTTTCAACAAATCGAATAGGCCAAATAGCTCTTGATGAGTATAATTACTTTGGAGGAAGGTCTGAGTGTGATTCTGCTGTGAGTGGCAGGGTCGCAGATTACTTTAGAGCGGGAGGTTGCTCTGGGACTTGTGGAGGAACTCCTTGGTCTGCAGCATACATATCATATGTAATGGGTAAATCAGGTGTTAATTTCCCTAGAAGTTGTAACCACTGGGAGTACTTTACAAAAGTAAGGGGCGGTGAAGGTAGTTGTAGAACTCTTAGAGTTGAAGAGGTATCAAAGATTAAAGTTGGTGACATTGTATGCAATTGTAGAGGCTCCAGCTGTCCTATAAGTTACACTGATCCTTATGCGCCGGGCGTTACAAGTCATTGCGACATTATTACTAGTATAGAGGGAGACAAAGTGGAGATAGTAGGAGGCAATGTTGGAAATACAGTCGCAAAACGAACTGTTTCAAGACAAGATTTGGTTGTTGGTGATTACTTTGGTTTTATCTCTTGCTAAATCGACGGAACATTTAAAAATTCAGAACGGGAGTGTATCGACGTGGTGATGACGAAGAACAGGTTGGTGTTGTTTCTGATGCTAGTCTCAACTATGTTCTTAGTGACGGCGTGTGGTTCAGGCGGTAACGATAATAATAGAATTAACGAGTACGCAAATTACTATAAAGGTAAGGAAGGAGTTGAATCATATTTTGAAGGACTTCCTCAGAGACTGTACTATTATGGTCCCCAGGATAACTCAAACAATGAGTTCTCTTTCGGAGTTGCCCTACAAAACAAAGGAGCATCGTATACTAGAGGAGGAATTTTTGTTAGCGGGTTCGACCCAAGTCTACTTGTCTTTGACGAAATCAGTATAACTGAAGGAGGCATAGGTGCATGCGGGTTCACATTCGGAAACATAGGATTTGGAGATTACGGAGGTATATTCAGGTGTGACGGCCTAGAGGTAAACTACGGGGGGGACACAGCCAGAGTCAGGTTAGACAGTTTGGCTGATTTAATCAACGCAATCTCTGGTAGGCATGGTTCATCCTGGTGGGACCCCACAAAGTTCGATATTGGTATAGACTATACAGATAGCCCCTCTGGCTCAGTGTTCTCATTCAACATAGACAATATTCTTGGAAACGTTGAATATTATCAGAACGGCCGTCTTTTCATCGCGCTTCTCGCGGGGATTGACTACAGAATTCATAACGGCCGTGAATTCCTCCTGGCGGCGGACGACTATAATTTTCCAGGAGGCGAAACAGATTATCTGCTTTACAATGGAAAGATTGTGAACTGGCCTCCTGGTCTTGACCAGACAGTTCAGAGTTTCTTGCTGACAACGTGCTACCAGTACACAACATACGCAGACCCGATTGTCTGTATAGACCCTGACCCTTACTCTGACATAAGAAAGGTTTGCTATCCTCAGAGTAAAACATGGAACGGAGGAAACGGCGCTCCTGTAGCAATCACAAGCATTGAGCAGGAAAACACACCGCAAAAGATTATTTTCAGAATTAATGTTCAGAATGTAGGTTCCGGAACGGTCTGGGATGCAGGTCACCTTGAAAGGTGTAGTCCCTACTATCCTGGAAGAGTTACTCCTGAACACAAGAATATTGTTTATCTTGGTGACGTCAGAGTTGGAACACTGGGTCTTTCAGGCCGTGGCGGTCGTGGTGGAATCGAGTGTAGTCCTGAAGTCATAAGATTGGATCCCAAGACAGAAAGGGGAACCACAACATGTTCATATCCGCTTCAGTTTGCCAACCTTAAGTCGGCATACCAAGCACCACTTGTTGTAGAGTTGTGGTATGGTTACAGTCAGACACAACAGAGACAAGTACAAATTAAAAGAATAGTATAAGGTGGAAAAATGAAAACAAGGAATCTCTTGATACCAGTAGTCCTTTCGCTACTAATCCTAACGGGTTGTGGTGGAGGCGGTCAGGGAGGCCCTGTTGTAGACCCTTTCATTGGAGGAAACCTTGGAGTTATGCTTTACTTACAGGATGGCGCTCCTCCTCCGGCAGTCTACGACGGAGGAAACTACCCGTTCAGCGTCAATATAGTTGTTGAGAACGTCGGTGAAGCCGACATCGGTCCGGGAACTGAAAACCCGTACATGACGATGCGTTTGGAGGGTATCAACCCGTCAAACTTCGGAATCACAGAGGCGGACATGCAACAAACATTACAGGAACCGGTCCGTGGTGCTCAGAAAAATTTCGATGGCACAATAATTGGAGGGCTTGTGACAAACTTTGTTTTCGACAACCTGAACTATCAGGGAAGAAGACAGGGTAACGACCTGATAACAATCAGAGCAACAGCATGTTACGACTATCATACTGATGTCACAACACAACTATGCTTCAAAGACGAGATTGTTGAGAACGTTCAGGACAACAGCATATGTACTCTTGTTGGAGACAGGCCTTTCCACAATTCAGGCGGTCCTGTTCATGTCACAGGTGTATCTCAGAGTCCAATGGCCGATAACAGAATCATGGTGAACTTCGTTCTAGACCACATCGGTCCAGGAGAGTTCTACGGCAGGCAACCTGATGAAAACTGTGACCCCAGCTTTACTAACAGTAATAAGTTCAAGGTCGATGTGGACGTCAGTATGCAGGACCCGAGTGCTACAGTATCATGTGGACGACTTGGTGGCGGTGGCTCAGGTATTGTGACTCTGTTTGCAGGAAGCCCGCAGACCGTAACATGTACAGTAATTGGTGGTAGTCCGGCAACAAGGGTCTATACGGACGCAATGGACATCAAGCTTGAGTACAGGTACGGAGAGTTCATCGAACAGCCAATCATTATTCAGGCTGTTCCTCAGGAGAATTAATTCTCCACTTTTCTTTTTTTTTATTCTAATTCCTAATAAAATCCGAGGCGCTCATGTATCAAGCGAATGCGCAGATACTGGGTGAGTGCCGTATTAAGACACAGAAGGGATGAGGTCATAACCCCCACTTTATCTTTCCAACACGGACATCTTTTTCTTTTATTGCTTCCATTGCAACTAACTCTGCAACAAACGCATCAATTCTTTCTTCTAAGGGAACTTTTTTGTGTGAGAAAAATTCGTGTCCTTCATACAAAAGTTCTCTGAATCGAAGATCTCCTGCTGTAACTATTGTGTCGCCTTTGTAAACATAAATGCCGTATATCTCTTCAAAGCGCCCATTGTTTGGTCGATAATCTCTGACAGGATTGCCCATGACGGACAAGAAAACATCGGTGCTTTCAAAGTTATTTCTCTTATGTCCTAAAATTTTTCTACTAGCAATCAATAACTTAAGTCCATTTGGTGGTTCAGTTATATATCTGACCCGCGAGTACCAATAATTACCAGGGGGTTTTAGTAGTTCCATAATATTGTGCGGGGATTGCCCTTATTAACTATTATGTAATTTTCTTGTTACAGAATATTTATATGAGTGCTTTTTTACTATTATGGCATGGGCAGGAAAATATACGTGAAGATGGATTCAGCCAGGAGGCTCGAAAGAGCAGTTCTCGACGCCACGGCGGATGGAGATGTTGTGTTCGCAGAAGAGCCAGAATCGGGTTTTCCTGTAGAAATAGAGCTTTCTGAATTTTCTTTGAAAGATAATAGAGTTATTGATGCCAGGACATACAGGCCAAACTTCGACAAGGACCTGGAAGGGACTGTTGAAACAATGGTTGTCCATAAAGAGTTACTGACTACTTCAAAAACAGAAAGGCTTCAAAGTAAGAGTCCCGCTGAGCGTGTCGAGGAATACAAAAAGGCCAAATCAAAGCGACCACAAAAAGTGGACGAAGTATCAGAGGCTCTTATCAGAAGAGGGGATATTTACAGATGCTTTGTCGGTGAGGACGCAGAGTGCTGGGCAAAATGTTTGGGTGGTAAAATTCATGTCGCAGATAGTTTCAGATTCCAACTAAATATGGGCTCAATCTTTGATATGTTAGTTGGGGGTTCTGGGCCAAACATTTTCTTCCTAAAACAGGAGGCCAACGTTTATTCTTGGTTACTGGAAGGCGCGGGAATCTATATCAACAGGAAAACAGTTGTTCTTTGTAACCATCATAGGCCCCAAGATATTAACTATGAGAATCCTGAACCTGATATTATCAGGATGTTGTCCAGAAATGACAGAGTCTCAGCGGATGGAAACTGTTACAAACTGTTTCAAGACTACGATGGGGGCGCTAGAGGATGGGCCTATTTTGTCAAGGTCAACAAAAACGGTGTTGAGATACTAGATTCAGACCATAACGATAATGTGAGAGAACGACTCAGGGATTGGGCACAGGGTATTTCACATTTCGATTTCAAGATTCTGGGCAGGTACGACCATAACTTCTACGAAAAACCGTACCCTATAACGGTAGAAGACTTTCTAGAGGACTTCCATGTGGACGAAGATGGAACAAGAAGGCCTTATTAGTCAAAACACATAAAAACAGCCTGAGTTAACCATAGTTAAGATGAAGCTGTTGCAACCACAGGAAGTGGAAGTCCATTATATCCTCCCGACGATAAGAAGGGAACTGGCGATAGCCATGAAGTCTTCAGGCAAGTCGCAGAAGAAGATTTCAGAGCTTCTGGGGGTTACAGAGTCTGCTGTAAGCCAGTACCTCAAAGAAAAAAGGGGGAAAACTGTTAAATTTCCAAAAGAGCTGATAAAAGCTATAGAAAATGCGGCGCCAAAAATCACTGACACTAACATGATGATTAAGGAGACGCAAAAAATAATTGCTCTGGCAAAAAAACAGCGCTTTATCTGTAAACTTCACGAAAAATTGGAAGGAGGCATACCCAAAGGGTGTGATGTTTGTTTCAAATGAAAAAATACAACAACATGACTGCGGACGGACGAGATGTATCAGAACAAGAGGCGAATGAAATAGATGCTCTGGCAGAGGACTTCCCTGAAGATGTTTTGCCAAAAAAGAATCTTCCAGAGATATCAAAACTGACTCCTGAGATTCAACTAGAAGATAAGAGTGATGGTGTTGAGAAAGCACTGAAACAACTCGATGAATATTCTGAAGGCACGCCAAAAAGAGGGGAATAATGGCACTTCCGATGCTCGATGTGAGCACTTTCAACATAGACCGTTCGCGTTATGACTCTGCGAATTTACATGACCCGGAGTTTGAAGCGCCCCCTGGAGTAAATAGGGAGCTTGTGAAAATCATCAGTGCTCTAAAAAAAGAACCACTCTGGATGCTTCAAAAGAGGTTGAGAGGTTTGGAACTTTACAACAAAACCGACTTTCCCAAATGGGGACCTGACCTTTCAAAACTTATCAGAGATATTCCTAAAATCAAATTTTTTATCAAACCAAAAGCTACAGAGTCTACAAAATGGGAAGACCTGCCGGAAGATATCCGTAAAACATACGAACGTATTGGAATTCCAGAAGCTGAAAAGAAATCTCTATCAGGTGTCGGTGCACAGTACGACAGCGAAGTTGTTTACCACAATCTAAAGAAAGAATGGGAATCACAAGGAGTTATTTTTACAAACATGGACACAGCTCTTAGAGAACACGAAGATTTAGTTAAAAGGTTCTTTATGACATCCTGTGTTCCAATTAACGACCACAAATTTGTGATGCTTCACACAGCTGTCTGGTCAGGAGGAACCTTCATATATATACCGAAAGGTGTCAAGGTCAAGATTCCACTTCAAGCCTATTTCAGAATGAACGCCGAGTACGGCGGTCAGTTTGAACACACTTTGATTATTGCCGATGAGGGAAGTGAGGTTCATTACATCGAGGGGTGTTCTGCCCCTCAGTTCAACACAAGTGCACTACACGCGGGATGCGTAGAGATACATGTTATGAAAGGGGCCCGCGTACGATACAGCAGTGTAGAAAACTGGAGCAAAAACACTTACAATCTGAACACTAAACGTGCCGTTGTTCAAGAAGGAGGGGTGATAGAATGGATCAACGGCAATCTTGGGAGTGGTGTAACAATGCTGTACCCCTGTAGTATCCTGGCAGGGAGGGGTGCGCGTTCAGACAGTTTAGGAATCGCGTTCGCCTCAGAGGGTCAGAACCAGGATACTGGTAGCAAGGTGATACATGCGGCCCCTGACACATCCAGCAACATAGTTGCGAAATCCATCAGCAAGGACGGGGGCATCAGTTCTTATCGAGGTTTGGTAAAGGTTACTCAGAGAGCAATAAACAGCAAGGTTAGTGTCGATTGTGACGCGTTGTTAGTTGGAGAGGAAAGCACAAGTAACACTTATCCGACTATGAAAATTGCGAACGATAAAGTTACAATTGCGCATGAGGCTACTGTAGGAAAAATAGGAACTGATGAAATATTCTACTTAATGAGCCGTGGTCTATCTGAGGAACGAGCAAAACAGCTTGTTGTCAGCGGGTTTATTGAACCGATTGTGAAAGCTCTGCCTTTGGAATACTCGGTTGAACTTAACAAACTGATAGAACTTGAAATGGAGGGGAGTGTAGGTTGAAACTCAGACCATTACAGGGGTTGGACTCTTGCAAAAAATTGGATGGGGCGATGACACACTTTCAGAACTGTCCTGGTTGGCGTCCTGGAAAAGGAAAAGAGGTTGTTTATGTAATTCCTGAAACTTGGGTAAATGACATGCCTGTTGAGATTTGTATGGCAGAAGACGAGACTGTTACAATAATTGTTTCTCCGGGTGCAAACGCAACAATTCTTGAAAAAACAGAAGGTTGTGCGAATATTGACATTCTTGTTCACCCAAATGCTTTCATAAAATATTTCAGCGAAACAACTGATAAACAGATTTCAAGACATGCTCACTTGATGTCAGACGCCAGTATTATGTGGGTTGACGCAACATCAGGAACCAGCAGGATTGCTGTGACAAGTTTTCTGGCGGGCAAAGGGTCCAATGCCAGATTTGAGAGTGTTGTTCTGGGTAAAGACAAAAACAAGTGCGACGTAAAAAGTATGATGATTCATGCAGGACCGAACAGCACAAGTAACATGTTAACCAGAGCGGTGATGTTTGATGAAAGCGAAGGTGTCTATAAAGGAATGATTCGTATTGAAAAAGATGCCAAAGATTGTGACGCTTACCAGAAAGAGGAGACAATACTACTTTCAGAGAACGCGAAAATGGATGCTGAGCCCAACCTCGAGATAAATAATGAAAACGTAAAATGTAGTCATGGTGTTTCTCTGGGCCAATTGGATGATGAGCTGATATTCTATTTTAGAACCAGAGGGATACCTACAAAAACAGCAGTGCAGTTAATACTTCACGGGTTTTTTGATGGTATTTTGAGCAGGATGGGAAGTCACGGAGAACATATTAAACAAAAAATGTTCATGAAGGTGTCCGTATGAAAGAGTTTTTTCCCCTACTAAAAAACAATCCTGGAATTGTTTACTTTGACACCGCGGCAACCTCGCAGAAACCTGAAGCGGTGTTGGATGCAGAACGGAAGTTCTACGAGACCTCCAACGCAAATGTGCACAGGAGTGCACATGTTCTTGCCGAAAGGGCAACAAAAGCGTTTGAGGATTCAAGAAATAAGACCGCGCAGTTCATCAATGCCGAACCGGATGAGATAGTCTTCTGTTCGGGAACAACACTCGCATTGAATATTTCTGCGCGGGCAATATTTGAGGGACTCAAACCTGGAGATCAAGTTCTTGTAACTATTATGGAGCACCACAGCAACTTTGTTGTATGGCAACAACTGGCAAAAAAATTTGGCTTGAAGTTTGATGTTGTTCCAATAACTCCTGATTTCAGATTGGACCTTGAGGTGTTGAAAGAGAAACTAAACGAAAATACGAAGGTTTTCGCTTGTACACATGTGAGCAATGTTCTTGGAACTATAAATCAGATAGTTGAGATTGGTAAAATTGTAAGAGAAAATTCTCCACAAGCAACATTCGTTGTTGATGGTGCGCAGGCAGTTGCGCACATGCCTGTTGATGTGAAGGCGCTTGATGTTGATGTCTACTGTTTTGGCGCCCACAAAATGTACGGGCCTTCTGGAATAGGAGTCCTGTACGCAAAAAGAGAACTTCTGAAAGCATGGCCTCCAGTAATTTATGGGGGGGAAATGGTAGAAAAGGTCACGGTTGAAGACACCCTTTTCAAAGAGGGTGTTGCAAAGTTTGAGGCAGGAACGCCCACGCTAGCACAGGCGGTTGGGCTTTCGGCAGCGATAGATTTCATACAAAAAACGGGTTGGGTAAAGATTCAGAAAATCGAACAAGACGTTCTTCAGTATCTTTTGGACTCGCTAAAAAATATCGCGGAGATAACAATAATAGGTCCTGACACAATTGAGAACAGAATAGGTGATGTAAGTGTTCTTATGAAAGGTTGGCACCCCCACGATTTTGCCTCAACTCTTGACATGCAAGGTATAGCTGTGAGGGCGGGAAGCCACTGTACACACCCTCTTCATTGTGCGTTAGGTCTTGAGCATGAGAATGATATTGGAACAGGCAAGGAAGTATTTACTATCAGAATAAGCCTGGGGGTTTACAATACAAAAGATGATGTTGACAGGCTAATCAAAGCCATAAATACAATGAACGAGTCATACGACCCTGCCTCAATTGATGTCGATGATGAAGTGATTAAAGAGCATATCAGAGACCATGTGCTCAACCCTAGAAACAAAAAAGATATTGAAGGTCATAGTTGCCTTGGTAAAAACCCTAATTGCGGAGACACAATCAAGGCAACAGTTGTTGTTTCTGAAGACAAAATTAAGGAAGTGGCTTTTATGGGCGATGGTTGCGCGATATCGCAAGCAACAATGAGCATTTTGACAACAAAGCTGAAAGGCATGTCTGTTATTGATGTCCAGGAACTGGATTTAAGTTTTGTAAACAAAATAACAGGGATAGATTTCTCAACAAAGCCTGTCAGGGCAAGATGCGCAATGCTTGGTCTTAGGGCTACTCAGTGCGCAATAAGGGAGGTTGAAAATGGCAACTCTTGAACTAAAAAATATTCACGCAAGTGTCAATGGAAAAGAGATACTGAAAGGGGTATCCTTAGAGATAGATACAAATGAGGTCCACGCTTTAATGGGTCCAAATGGAAGTGGTAAGAGCACTCTCGCGTTTGTAATAATGGGTCATCCCAAGTATGAGATTACTGAAGGGGTTATGCTTCTTGATGGGGAGGTTTTCAATGACTGGTCTCCAGACGAACGTGCTAAAAAAGGGTTGTTCCTTAGTTTCCAGTACCCTGTAGAGATTCCAGGGGTGACTGTTGAGAACTTTATGAGGCAAGCAGTGAAGGAAGTTACTGGCGAGGAACAGGATGTTCTTGAGTTTCACAGAAAATTCGATGAGAAACTACACAATTTCAAGGTTGACCCTACTTTCGCAAAGCGCTATCTTAATGAGGGGTTCTCAGGTGGAGAAAAAAAGCGAATGGAGATTCTCCAGATGCTTATGCTTATGCCTAAGTTTGCTATTCTCGATGAGACTGATTCAGGTTTGGATGTTGATGCTCTGAAAATTGTTGCAGAAGGAATAAACAAACTTAGAGGTCCTGAGCATGGCGCTCTTTTGATAACTCATTACAACAGAATACTTCACTATGTTGTGCCTGATAAAGTCCATATTTTTTCTGACGGAAAAATAATAAAATCAGGTGGAAAAGAGCTTGCTAATGAGATAGAAACTGTCGGTTATGAATCTCTCATGTCCTAGATTCGAGATTGGCAATAATGGCGTCAACAATCGGTTTAGAGACTTCTTCAAAATCTACGTCTGTGAAAGCTATGTCCCCTCTTTCATTCATAGAAAGAATGTTTTTGTCAAGAGGTACTGTGCCGACAAGAGGAATCCCTGTCTCTTCAGCGAGACTCAGAGCTTTTCCTGTGCCAAAGAATCCTCCTGACATGTTCTCCACGATTCCCGTTGCGTGAATCCCGAACTGTCTGCCCATCTCTATGGATTTTCTTGTATCCATTAAGGAGTCTTTCTGAGGACTTGTAACATAAAGAATCTCCTCCACTTTTCCAAACTCAAGTAAACTCATAGGAACATCTGCTGTTCCGGGGGGTAAGTCTATAATCAGAAAGTCTAATGCCCCCCAGTTTGTGTTGGTCAGGAGGTCTATTGCTATCCTGTGTTTTGCTGGGCCTCGAATAAGGAAGGGTTCTCCTTCGTCGTCTCTTGTCAGGCCCATGCTAACAATCTTAACTCCCTGATGATTAATTGGAATGAATTTTTTGTCCTGATCAACTCTCATGGACGCGGTGATTCCCAAAAACTTTGGGATGTTTGGACAGTCAACGTCCGCGTCCAGAATGCCTACTTGGTAGCCTCGCTCGGCAAGGGCATAAGCTACATTCACAGTCATGAATGTCTTTCCTACCCCTCCCTTGCCACTGTGGATTGCCACTCGTCTTTTAACGCTGGCAAGGGTTGTCTCTCTCTGGCGTTTGATGTTGAGGTCCTTTTTGAGGTTCTTGAACTCATCATCATATGGGGAAAGGTCTATTACCATAATTTGACTATTGTGGCTATGTATTAAAGTATTTATGAACAATAAATGCTGTTTTTCCAATAATTGACTTTGCGGGGCAAAGGCGTTTTTAATTGTGGAAAAGATTTAAGAATAAACTATCGTTAACTTTAGTAGGTGGTGGTCATAGCTTCTGTCGTCCCCATACGCGCCTGTATCATGATTCTTTGGCCACCCCCTTCATAATAACTAAATAGTTGCTCTGTTTTCTTAACCTAGGGTGATAAAATGGCTAATGTGAAGTTTGTTGGAATTGACGGAATTAATACGGAAGAAGAGCATTTTCAGTTAGCTTATGACCATGCAGCAAAGTTTGCTGACAGGTATAAGCAACTGCTTAACAATGAACTTGAGGTTGTAATTCACACAAAAGCATATCAAAAGGATGGTGACAGGCAGAAGTTTGCGGTTAACGCAAGAGTAAACTATCCTGGGGGTTCAATTCACTCATCTAAAGATTCGTGGGAGCTTCCTGTTGCTGTAAAGGTTGCATTAGAGGCTGTAGAATCTCAGATTAAGAGTAAATTTCCTGACTAGTCCTCATTCATGAGGGGAGTTTCGAATTCGAAATCCAGGTCGAGCTGACTTAAGTCGAGAATTGGTTGTCTCTGGCTGAACCCTTCGTCCATCTCATGCCAGAACTGAATTTTATGTTCGCCAAGTTTCCAGCTTAAGAAAACATCGCGTCCTTCGAATTGTGTTAGAAAGTCTACTATTCCTATGTCGAGGTCTTTTACGTAACAACCGAGTTCTTCCATTCTCTCAAGTTTCAGTCCTAGCTTATGCGCAAGGGTGTTAAGTCGTGGCATTTCGTGTTCAAGAAGTGTTGTGTCATAGTCGTAACCCGCGGCTATCATCTCAATCTCTCTCTTTAGTCTGCGCGCAGATTCGAGTAGTGGTCGGACGTTTTTTAGTCGGGTTTCGGCCTCTTCGAGCGTTAAGTAGTCACTGTACACTGTATCTCACCAAGTGTTGTCGCTGTATGCTAGTAGCCACATTAGTATATTGCTCATTTAAATACTTTCTGGGGATTTAACAGATATGTTTTACAGATATATGTCTCCACAAACAGTATAAATGGGTGGTTTATAGACAGTTTATGGTAAAATCCTGGCAAGAATGGGCTTTCATACTGGTGGCATTGATGGGAGTTGTAATAGCTACATACGGCGTAGGTCTTCACTTTGCGCCGGATGACAGTAGTTTTTGTAATATTTCGGCCAGTTTCAATTGCGACAAAGTAAACAAAAGTCCATGGGCAACCATTCTAGGAATTCCTGTAGCAGCACTTGGACTATTGGCCTATCTTTTCGTAGCACTTTTAGTTACCCTAAGAAAGGTCATAGAAAGAATCTCAGGTTTCACCAGCAAAGATTTCTGGCAGTACATATCGATAATTGTCTTTGTAATGCTTGCTTTCCAAATATACTTGACGTGCATAGAAGTGTTTGTGATTGGTGCTCTATGTATTGTATGCCTGGGCAGTCAACTGGCAGTCATAATGCTCGCCATACTTTCCGGCGGGTTATGGGCTAAATCTGTTTGAACGCATACCCGCGGTCAAACTCGTTCTCAAAATCCTGGTAGAGGTCCACGGGGCCAAACTCCTGAACCTCTCCCTGTTTCTCTGAATGAGTTTTTGCTGTGTAAATAGCCGCCAAAGTAGCTACCACAAAGGCGGTACTGGTGGCAGCCACAGTTTTTTTGTGGCTCTTCGCCCAAAGTTCTAGTTTACTCATGTATTCAGTAGGTTTTTTGGGTTATTAAACGTGCTCATGGAAAATGAGAATAATTGTCAGAATTTAACGAAAATCGTATGATTTTTAGAGGAAGGCTTATAATTAACATGGTTATTTGTAACATAGGTGGTGTTATTTGAAGGATGGTATGAAAATTAAGATTGATTTACCTTCGTTTCAACTTGAATTGACAAGTAATGACCCTCTGTCCACTCTGCCTGAACTCCGAAAAGTTTTGGAATCCATCCATCTTGATGACCAGGTTATCTACGAGGAATTCATGACCCAAGAGATTGGGGCAATATTCTCAGACACTTTTGTATCAAATGAAAAGCTGATGAAACTGGTTAAGAAACTCCTGAAGATGGAGGAAGAGTACAAGTTTCACAAGATGGTGTTGCCAATAACCGCAACAATTGATTTAGAACAAAAAACCAAGAACATAGGTGTTGACTCAAGAGAACTAAACAAAGGCATGCTAAACCTATCAAGTACGGTTCCAGGCAATCTTGTAAAACATGGAATCGTTCATGTTGGGGGAGAGCTTCCTGAAAATGAGAAACTTCGTATTATTGACCACATTCACACACAGATGCCGACTGCCAATATAAGAGCGTTTCACACTTCAGAAGGAGAAGAGTCAGCTCTGGTTGAGTGTATCTTCTTCGGGGATTTCCCCGATGATTCTGAATGAGATGTCCTTTCTGTAAAAACGACGATTGCAAAGTTCTAGAAAGTAGAAATTCTGAAGATGCTCTAAGAAGAAGGCGTGAGTGTAAGAAGTGTAAAAAGAGGTTCACTACTTATGAAAGGGTTGAAGCCACATCAGTTCTTGTTGCAAAAAGAGATGGCAGACGAGAGCAGTTTAATCGTGAAAAACTCAGAAATGGTATTTTGAGAGCATGTGAAAAACGTCCAATAAGTGTTACCAAGATAGAATCAGCTCTGGATTATGTTGAAGACCAGATTAAAAAGAGGCGCTCAGGAGAGGTTTCCAGTAAGGTTATAGGTGAACTGATGATGAAGAGGCTAAAACGCCTTGATAAGATAGCATACATCAGGTTTGCGTCTGTATACATGGATTTCAAAGATCCAGAAGATTTCAAAGCAGCGATTGTAGATGTTATGAGGAAAAGAAAATGACTAAGGTGAAAATTAAAAGGTTACACTCAGATGCACAGTTGCCGAAGTACGGCAGGTCTGGCGATGCGGGAATGGATATCCATGCGTACGAGACGGTTATTCTACAGCCGGGAGAGCGACGCATAGTCTCGACCGCCATCGCACTTGCCATTCCCGAAGGAACTGTTGGTTTGGTTTGGGACAGGTCGGGGATGGCGGCAAAACACGGTATCAAGACCATGGCGGGCGTCCTTGACAACACTTACCGTGGTGAGCTGAAGATTGTTCTTCTAAACACTCATGATGAACCTTACGAAGTAAGAAAAGGTGACAGAATTGCTCAGCTTCTGGTCCAGCCAGTCCATACTGCCGAGATTCTGGATGTGGATGAACTCGATGATACCGTTCGAGGAGATGGCGGGTTCGGTAGTTCGGGAAGATAGAAATATGTGTTAAAAGTTAAGGTATGAAATGAACGTGCTTTTTGTATGTAATCAGGGTAAACATAGGAGTAGAGCTGCTGCAGAGATATTTTCGGATAGTTTTTCAACTCAGTATGCAGGGGTTTTCAACAATTTTGTAACAAAAGAAAAGATTGAATGGGCCGATACCGTTGTGCTGATGGAAGAGTTTCAAAGGGAAGAATTGAAACAGGTGTTTCCAGAAGCTTTTCTGACAAAAAAGATTTTTACAGCAGGAATCCCTGACGTTTACTCTTATGGCAACCCCCGCTTAAAACAAGACTTACTTGATAGAGTTACTCCACTATTTGATTGAATTAAAAATTATTAAGAAAGTTTCATAATCGCTTCTGCCAGGTCGCCGTCGGCCTCTTCAATTGCTTTTTTGGCATCTTCTTCGGAAGCGCCTGTTTGTTCCATAACGGTCTGGATATCTTCTTGATTAATCTCTGCTTTAGTATCCAGAGTCTCCTGGCGCGCCTCACCGATAACCTGCCATGTGTTCTGACCCATCATATTGACCTTGGCAACCTGAGGGTTATCAATAACAAGCTTAGTGTTGCCCTGATAGATTTCAACTCGGTCGGCAGGGATATCCTGTTGCTGAATACCCATCTGCTTCATCATCTGCTTCATCTGTCTGGAGTTCATACCTGGAAGCATTCAATCACCCGAATATGTTTGTGTAGTTCAGCATCATGACGAAGAGTGCCACTATTATACAAAGGGCCACAACGTGGGCCGGCTTTAGTAGAATTTTGGACCTTTCCTCATCGTAAAAACTGAGTACTCCAGCGCTTGAACTGGGCATTCTTACCTTGTTGTCTCTTGGCATAATTGTGCAAATATGGGTCGCTTTATAAGGGTTTTTGCCAGTTATGTTTAATAACATTATTTCAGTACCATGCTTATGCACTCAAAATATGTCGAGATTCTTGCTAATTCAGTATACACTTCTTATGAGCTTTCTAATGCAGGTTTCAGCATGCCTTGTTCTTATGACCTTTTATACAAAGAGATGGTCCAGTCTTTCATTGATTTAAATGATTATATTGACCGTGACATAAAAATTTCAATTGTTGGGAAAGACCGGGTGAATGTCTTAAATCAACTTGTCGTTGGAAGAGTTCTGGATTATGGGTTGGTTGAAAAACTGGTCGAGGGCGAGACTTTAGTCCCCCGCCCTCCTACGGTTGAAACCGCTCTTTATGAGACCTTTAATTCTCTTACCACGAGTTTTGTTGAGAGTTACGAAGCGCATCAAAGTGTGTGGGCAGGAAACGGACTTGTTATGATATCTCTACTTAGGCAGTACTTCGGGCTTTCTTTCAGAACTACGCGCCCTGTTATCACAACTATGACTGCTGATGTCAACTATACTGGTTGGGAAGAGATGAATGTGCGGTGTGAGGAGCTAGATGATTTGTCCCAGGACTGGGTCAGAGTTACTGAATCTCACCATCCTTGAAAAGCATTGCTCGGGGGCCATAATAATATCCTTCTTGCATAATCTCTTTAGAAAACCTCACAGAAAGTATGCTGTTGAAAATGTTGCCAACAAAGAAGCCCCCTCTGAAGGGAGTTTTTTTACCCATATACCACTTGTAACCCAAGCGGATTTCTGCGGAGAAATCTCCTGAGTAAGGGTCGGGGTGGAACCAGCTAAAACTCACTATTTCTATGTAGTTTCCTCCCCGTAGATGTTCTTCACGGGTTGCACCATCCTGAATGTGGATGTTACTTATCTGACCTGTTGCTTCCACACCAAGTTCTTGTGCTTCTCTTGCTGGCGCAATATGCCGTCTGAAGACTCCATTTCTGAACAGAGTGTAGTTTTTCAGATGGGTGCCATCATCATCAACAGGGGCAGTCATGAGCCCGAGCGGTAGGTTAGGATTAATCATGATTGTAGGGTATTCTCCTGTGAATTCTCCTATTGGCTCTCCCTTTGTAAGTCTGGACATTCCCAAAAGTTCACATCTCGCAAGGGCATGAATGAAAATAGGATTGATGTCATCGCCCTTGGCCATAAACTGGACTAGTGATTCGTTTGTCAAGAGAACATCCCCTTTGAAAGGTTCTACCTTTTTGGAGGAGTCCGCATCTTTTGCGCGGAGAGCAGCATCCTCAAGTATCTCTGTTGTATCGAACTGAACGGGACTAACCCCTGACCTGCTCGTGTAGAACTCCTGGTCTCCTGACTGGATTGCTGCCTCGATATACACTGCAGTTTTTTTGAAACTGATGTCTATGCCTTCACTGTTCAGGATTCTGTGTGTACTTGCTGAAGTTAAGACCTCAAACTGTGATATGTGTGCTTCCTGTAATTTTGCCTTTTTTGCTTTGCCAAGAATTGTTTGAGGTACCTCAAGGCTGTTGTCGGTTTGGAAAAGATTCCACATCTCTTTGTCGTGTCCTTCTGGGAATTCGATGTCTGCTACAGGTTCAGGTAGTTGGAACGCTTTTCTATTTGCCACTTCACAAACAGGCAGAGCTTTGTTCAGTGCTTGTCTTATGTCGCGTTTCAGATGGCTTGTGATTTGAATCTGTGCGTCGCCCATTGTGTTGTTTTTGTGGCGTTTGTAGATTGTTACTGTGACATCTTCGCGATAAGCTGTAAGCTGATTCTCAATCTCAAACTCCTTTCCAGTGTAGATATTAGCTCTGTTCACGCTTAGTGCGTTGATTTTCCAGTCTGTGATGAGATGTTTCTTTTTCATCTCTTTGAGAATATCTTTTGCAACCTCAATTCTTGTTATGTTTGCTCCTTCAAGAACAGGGTAATCTATATTTTTCTTGGGTTGAGGTGTTGATACTGATATCAGAAGTTTTTTCTCCAGCTCTTTTCTAATCTCTTTTTTGGGTTTCTTGGTAATTTTTTTTGGGGTTGGTTTTTTAGCTGTTTTTTTCTTGGAAGATTTTTTTACAACCTTCTTTACAACCTTCTTGCCTTTTTTTGCAACTTTTTTGGGTTTGGTTGTTTTTTTGGTGATTTTCTTAACTTTTGTAGGTTTAGTAATTCTCTTCACTATTTTTTTCTTGGAAGATTTTTTCACGACCTTTTTTTTCACGACCTTCTTTACAACCTTCTTGCCTTTTTTAGCAGCTTTTTTGGCAGGTTTCTTAGGACTCATGACAAAGGCACCTCCTTAATCAAGAGGTGGGGTCCGCCACTACTAACGCGCACCCACTCCTTTGTGTTTTTTGCGCAGTGTCCTGCGTCGTGAACTATCTCGAAGTCGGAACCGACTCCTGTAATGTTATTTAGAATTTCGGGCAGGTAACCCCCCATGGAAACTTCGGCAACAAGTTCCCCTGTCAGTTTTCCATTCTTTATTTTTTCAGCAAGGATGCCTGAGAGCTGTACTCCCCAACCTCGTGGGTCTTCCATTCCTGCGGTTCCATAGTGAAGATAGTATCCTTCTTTCACAGATTTTATTAGTTTCTCGACCGAATCTTTTCCCGACTTAAAGTAGGTGTTTGTCATTCTTGCGTACACTTTTCGGTCGAAAGCCTCTGACCTGCCGTTTGCGCTCCGCCTGAAACCTCCTCTGGAGGCGCTTGCCAGGTCTGTCAACGGGTCTCTTACTACGCCGCGTTCAACCATGAAAATCTCATTGGGAATCATTCCTTCATCATCGAAGGACAGGTATCCGTAAGCCCCTTCGTATCCTGGGTTTTCGCATATATTCACTTTTGGGGATGCGATTCTTTTTCCGATATACTGTTCGGCTCTTGCTCTGCCGTGAAGGATAGTGTCTGCTTCCATTCCGTGTCCAAAACTTTCGTGAGCGAGAAGCCCTGCTACGTTTGGTGCCAGGACCACTTTGTATTTTCCTGGTTTGATTCGTTTAGACTTCTCGAGTTTCTTGGTTCTTTTCAGAACTTTGTCAAGTTCTTCTTCACTAAACTCGGTCACTTCAAACCCGTTTCCAAAACGCCTAAAGAAATCACTTCTAATCTCTCCCGTTTTGGCCTGTACCATCGGCATAACTGTTAGAACACAACCCGTCCACTCGCTGGATAATTGTTTGAATCTGTTAACGAAAAGTCTCTGTTCAGTCTGTTCCTGATACCTCATTTGGCATTCAAGGAACCCTTTTTCAATTACCTCTTTGTGAATTTTTTCAAGAAGTTCTGTTTTTCTTTTGGGCTCGACGGTCCTTGGGTCTTCTTTGCCGATTGTTGTGTAGTGGGCTGTTTTTGTTTTCCTATCTATTTTCAGAGTGAGTTGTATTCCTCTTTCGGATTTTTTAACCCTCTCGACCAGTTGTTCTGTTGCTTTTTTCAGCGCTGTTGGGTTGAATCCCTGAACTCCTGCTTCATGAAACTTAGAACCATCGAATGCGCGAAGTTTGACACCTTCGTCTTGGTCGTTGTGCATCTGTATGCCTGTTTTGTCTTTTGCGTATACAGAAGTAGAGTTCTCTGAGTACATTGCGTCTGCGTAAACAGCAACTCTTTCCAGTCTGACGACCAGTTGACTTAGTAGTTTTTTGGCGTCTTTATGGTCAATCGCCAACTCATCAACCCCCTAGGGTGGTTGGGAACTACCTGTTTTTATTGTTATCCCGTCTTGAAAAAAACCCTAATATTTGGTTTTTAGGAGGTTTCAGCCTCTCTAAGACTAAATTGGTTGTTTTTAGTATTGATTTTGATATTTACTTTCTATATGGATTTAAAAAATTTTATTTCAATAAGGTAGAAATCAATAGTTGCTATAACGAAATTAATTATTTTTTGTCAAGTAGTACGACAACCTCAACATGGCTCACGTCGGGAAACATATCAACACCGAGTATTTCAGTGATGTCATACCTTTCTTTTAATTTGAGTAGGTCCTTAGAAAGTGATATAGGATTACAGCTCACATACACAATTCTGGGTATCTCAGAGCCCAATAAGTCTTTCATCGCTTTGTCAGAAACACCCGTTCTTGGGGGGTCAATAATGGCGTGTGATGCTTTAGAACTTTTCTTTCGGTACTTACCAAGAAATTTTCCCGTAGGACTGTGTACAAACTTGACATTATCCACTTTATTCCTTAGAGCGTTTGCCTCACCAGCCAGAACTGAACTCTTTTGGCCCTCCACAGCTATAACCTCTTTGCACATTCTAGCGATTGGCAAAGAGAAATTTCCTATGCCTGCATAAAGATCTAAAACAACAGCATCACGAGGGTCTTGGTCTTTGAACAGAAGCTCAGTTGCCCTCTTAACTAAAAGGTCGTTTGTCAGGATGTTGGCCTGAATGAAAGTTTCAGGAAGAAACATGAACTCCATATCTCCAAGAGGATAAGTGATATGTTCCTGAACCTGTCCTATGGTTTTTACTTGGTCATTTTGTTCAAAGAAAAGGTTCCCGATCAGTTTCCTGTTGTTCGCGTACAGGTTTGAAAAGAACTCCTTAAGGTACTCAGTCTCTTTAGTTTTGTCGAGATGAACTAAAATGCCCACTTTCTGTTTTTGCCCTGTGACAACAGTGATTTCAACCTCCGTCTCTTTGGGCTCTGACTTTTGTTGGTTAAGAAGTTCGATAAACTCCATAACTTCGCCGGCGACAATGTAGCATTGGTTGATTTTAACAATCTCTCTTGAGTGTGCCTTCCTGAAACCCGCCCGTATACCCTGCCCAAATCCGACTGCGACCCTCGCACGCCATCTGTATTTGTGCAGTTTTCTGGAGGGCCAAACCTTGATATTTTCAGGAATAGTGATGCCCTTTCTTTCAAGAAGATACTTGATTTGTCTGGCTTTTTCGCCAAGCTGTGTCTCGTATTTCACGTGCTGAAGATTACACCCGCCACAAATTGTGAAATGAGGGCATCGGGGTTCGATTCTGTTTTCTGATGGTTCAATGACCCTCTCAAGCTCTCCAAAATTGTACTTTCCTTTACTCTCTTTAATTTTGGCTGAAATGGTATCTCCAGGGACTGTAAACGGAATAAAGATAGGTCTAGTGAACTTTTTTCCGTTTTCCTCTACCTCGAAATTACCAACGCCAAGTCCCTCCTGGGTCAAGGCTTCAATCTTGCCCTCCCAGTCTGGGAGTCTCTCCACCATGGAGTGGCCTTCGCGTGGTTGTTCATAAGGTTTTCCACAGTATAATTTAAAAGACAGTTTCTTATAAAACAGGTAATGAGTGAGGGTGAGCACCATTCAACAAGCATTATCAATAAGTTCAAGCACGAGTTTAGATTGACCGAGGAGGTACCAACCTCTGCTATGTATGAGTGTAGTGAATGTGAGCAAATAACACCCTTCAAAAAAGGAGAGAATTTTACTCCTTGTCCAGACTGCTCTTTGCCAAGTCACGAACAAGGATGGTACAAGACAAACGAGGTTCTTCATTTTGTAAGCAAGAACCTGAACTCGGAATTTTCTCATGTTGAAGGGTGGAGTGTAAAACTTGCTCAATCCATTGCAGATTTTGCGGGAAACATATGGTTTGTGTGGTTCCATATTATTTGGTTTGGAAGCTGGATATACCTGAATACTGGCTCCAGAAATCTGATGCTATATGGTGGGTTCGACCCATACCCCTTTCAGTTCCTCGTCCTTGTTGTTAGCTTGGAAGCAATTTTCCTTGCAACTTTCATTTTGATATCACAGAACATTCTAGCAGACAAAAGCGAGATGCGAGCAGACCTGGACTATCAGGTGAACCTCAAGGTTGAGAAGGATGTTGCCGAATCACTTAATATTCTAAGCGACCTAAGGGAGGGAAGGCTTTACGTGGATAAATCAGGCAGAATTAAGCTTGGAGAGCAAAAAAAGCGCAAGAAGTAATAAGATAACTGAAATTCTTACTGTGTGATTGGCCTTAAAGTCCCTTTTAGGGAAGCGGAAAAAGTGAAACAGTACCTGGTAGACAATAACCTGCTGGATAAGTCATTTAGTGTTCTTCATCAGGCAGACGGGATAGTTTTTCCCGTCGTGAGGGAGTTTGGACCTCCTTGGGATTTTGATGTTGAGTTTGTGAGAGAAGAGGCACAGGAAAGACTGGTTCCGTGTAGCTGGAAGGAGGCGATTGAACCTTTGCTCTCAAATGAAGAGAAAGAGCACTTGAGAACCGCCTTTGACCAGGTAGGCTCAATAGCGATAATAGAGATAATGCCTGAACTGGAATCAAAACAAAAGGTTCTGGCTGAAAAACTGCTTGAAATGAACCCG
The DNA here is from genome assembly GCA_964589765.1 of uncultured Methanosarcinales archaeon. GTDB lineage: Archaea > Nanobdellota > Nanobdellia > Woesearchaeales > UBA525 > UBA525. The sequence goes on along the minus strand of CAZPUM010000001.1, from coordinate 32,288 downwards.
TCAATAAAGACTGTGTTGAAGAAAGCAGGAGGCCGTTCAGGAACATTCAGACTACAACCTCTGGAGTTTCTGGCAGGGGAGGACACTAGAATAGCAACCGTTATAGAGAACGGGATAAAACTTCGTGTTAATGTTGAAGATGCGTATTATAGTGTCAGAATGGCAACAGAAAGAAAGAGAATTGCCGAGATGATAAAACCCGGGGAGGACATTCTATGTCTTTTTTCTGGTGTTGGTCCTTACCCTATAACTTTTAGTGTTCATACATCTGCGGATAGAATAGTGGGGGTTGAGATTAATCCCCAAGCACACCAGCTTGCTCTTGAGAACATTGGAAAGAATAGGTGTACCAATGTCCGTTTGCTCAGAGGAGACGCAAAAGATATTGTTCCTAAATTGCACGATGAGAAATTTGACAGAATCACAATGCCTCTTCCTGAGTCTGCGATGGATTTTATAGAGCTTGTTTTGAGTGTGACTAAAAAAGGAGGAACAATCCACTGTTATACTTTTGAGCAGGAGGGCGAATTTGACCGTGCCATAAGCACACTCAGGCGTGTTGTTGAGAAAAAGAACAGGCGTTTGTTGTCTTATGAAGTCATAAAAGCAGGTCAACACGCTCCGCGAGTCTGGAGAATATGTATTGACGCGGTTATTGGCTAGGAATTTCTTGGGGTTTCTGTTGTTTTTTTACACCCCTACTAAAATCTACGATTGTCTGCCATCTTTTTCCATTATCATAGGTTCCTACAATTTTTGCGTGGGTATCCATTGCTCTGAAAGAATCTGAATATCCTGTGCTAGTCCAATAGAAAACCCTTTTTCGGCCATCACTAAGTTCTATGGCTGCCATGGAATAAGTGTTGTCAACTGATTTAGGGTTTAGCGCCCAATCCGCGAACTTCTTGTGCCAGTTGGGTTTACATGCGGTCGTGGATGGGATAATATAGTGTGGTATTATTGGTTTTTTGGACTCATAGTACTTTCCTGCGTTAGTAGGACTTCCACAACATAAAAAACCGCAGATCGTAACTGCTACCAACATACCCCTTCTACCCATTCTTTATAGGATTGAGGTTATGCTTTTATTGTTTTCAGCAGATATTGAGAAGTACGCGTTCGGCAGTTGGTTTGGGGTTTCCTCAAACTTCTGCGAGTGTGTAGAATACGCGCTCGGCAGTTGGTTTGGGGTTTCCTCAAACTTCTGCGAGTGTGTAGAATACGCGCTCGGCAGTTACATCCGACGGTCATTGCCCTAAGGCTACCTGGGTGTTCACATCGTCATTGCGCGTAATTAGCAGAATATGTTCTGACTTATAATACTAGCCGAACATGTTCATATAGTCGTGGCCTTCGAGTTTTTCTTCTCTGTTGACCTTTTCAATACCTGAAAGGAGGTCCTCTTCCTTTACAGTTGTCCTGTCCTCGCGAATAGCAAAGTAACCTGCCTCTGTGACTGTAGCTTTTACTTCTGCTCCTGTGAACCCTTTCATGAATCTTAGGACTTTGTCTATGTTTGTCTTCTTGCTAATCTTCATGTTTTTGGTGTGGATTTTGAAAATCTGTTTTAGGCCGTCAATATCCGGAGCGGGGACTTCTATGAGTCGGTCCAGTCTACCCGGTCTGATGATTGCCGGGTCGAGTATGTCCTTTCTGTTGGTGGCGCCTATGATTTTGACATTGCCAAGGTTGTTGAACCCGTCAATCTCGGCAAGGAGTTGCATGAATGTTCTCTGAACCTCTCGCTCGCCACTTGTTCCGAGTTCTATTCTCTTTGCTGCGAGCGAGTCAATCTCGTCTATGAATACAATCGCTGGCGCTTTGGAGCGCGCGAGGTCGAATATCTCTTTGACCAGTTTGGCTCCCTCGCCGATGAACTTCTGAACAAGTTCAGAACCGACTACTTCGATGAATGTACTGCCTGTGCTGTTAGCAACAGCCTTTGCCATAAGTGTCTTTCCAGTTCCTGGAGGGCCGTGTAGCAGAATTCCTTTTGGTGGTGTGATTCCTACTTTCTTGAAAAGTTCGGGTTTTTCTAGTGGAAGCTCGATAACCTCTTGTATTTCTCTGACTTGGTCAGCAAGTCCGCCGATATCTGTCCACTTAACTTCTGGTTTGTTGATAATCACATACTGTTCAACGTTGAAGTTGGCTCCTTCGTTGATCTCTTCAATGACTGTGAGATTTTTTTGCTCGACAACAATGCTTATTCCTGGTCTCAGATTTTCAGCGTCTGAGGATACTTCTACTAGGAACTTGTTGCCGTTTGGGACGCGGATAATTGCCATTCTCCTGCCGTCCTTCTGAATAAGGTCAATGAGCTCCGCTACAAGAAGTGCTGGGCTTCTGTACCTGTCGATTTCTGTACGGAGTTGTGTAACGGACTGCCTAAGAAGTTGATTCTCTTCTTCTAAGGCCGAGATTTCCTCAGTTAGTCGGAACTCTATCTCTCGGGCTTTATCGTCCCCCATATCCGCGTCCTTAATGCTCATAAAAACCGAACCGAGTATTTGATATATAAATGCTGGGGTGGTTCAATAGAAGTGATAATGATTTCCACATTGGAAGTAGGCCCCTTCAAGCTCTCTGAGTGGTTTCTTCGGTAGTGGCATCCATCCTTCTGGAATCAGAGTTTTAGGTCCCTCGCCAAATTTTTCGGGCAAGTCATTGTTCGTCCAGTAATGACCAATCGGGTAGTATCCAGGGTCTTTTTTCATCTCTTTAAGGATTCTCTTCCTGTTTTTAAGTGCTTTGTCCTGAGTCAAACCCGAGGCTCGAGTATTTCTGAAGGAAATCGGGCGAGAGCCGAGACCCTGGCCGTAGCGGAGCGAGGCAAAATACGACAAAGCATGAGAGTTAGGTGGCACTGCGTATTCCTGCCTGACCCACAGGTATTTGTTCCGGCGTTCGTAATGTGGGGTCCCTTGCCCCACACTCACGCCTTGGTTTTTATACAAGGCAGTGCAGTAGAGGTTTAAGAAGGTCTATTCGTCGGTGCGAAATGCTTAAATAGTTGGGGGAGAGCATGTTTTTTACTCTGGAATACTTACAGGTGGTAAAATATGTTGAACATGAAGCGCGTTTCCGAGACGTACGAGATGAAGGTTTTCACAGACAGTGGTGACTATTTCGGGGACATTGACGAAGTCATCCTGGCTAACAACAAGGTCTCTGGGTGGCGTGTCCGCTCTACTAGAAACAGTTTCTTGAGCAAGGTTTTAGGAAACGCTAAGGGTGTCATTGTACCGCATCAGCTTGTTAAGAGCCTTGGCGACATAATGATAATCAATAAGTCTGCGATTCCAAACTACGACCCTGACGAGGATTAAAACTGTTTTTTAGAAATCGAGTGTAGGAACTCTTCTCCTACTGGTAGTTCTGAGATTAGTGAAAAGTATGTGTCTCTTCTGGTTCCGGCATCAATCTCAGGGCTGAGATTGTGGCCTCCGTTAATGTCTAGCCCTCTATTTCCCTCCTCTACATATCTTTCGATGCTGTACTGTATGGCTTCAATAAAGTTATCTGGTGTGAACTCGATATTCTCTGTGTCAACTTTCATAACAAGACCTTCTAATTCGCCCATTGGGTCTTTGAAAGTCGTGGTAGAGTTCAGCTCTCTAAGTCTTTCGCTAAACCTGCGGGCTATTTGAGCCTTGGCGGTGTAGGTTGAGATTTCATCGTCAATCACGCTGACTGCAACTCCTTGCGGGGTGGACTCTGCTAGTTCTCTCTTCAAAGTTTTCAGTTTTTTGTTGTACTTGTATGCCAACATTTCAAATGCAGTTCTTAGTGCGCGTCCATTGATGGTTGGAATATTGGGGCTGAGAGTTTGTGTATCATTAGTGGGTGTGTTTACCGGTTGGGTCTCGGTTGGGTCGCTTTCTTGAAAACCCCTCTCTACCATTTCATCGTCTAAAACAATTTCGGGGAAGGATTCTTCATTTGCCAACTCTTTCAAAGATGGTTTGTTATCATAACCTGGGCTGAAGTCGGGTGGTGGTGGGAACTTCTTTTTGGCGTCTACTATGTTAGGGATTCCTTTAAGACCATCAACAACTATTGAACTCTCTGTGGAATGGCATGAAACAGTTGTTCTTTGCAGATTATCTTCCTGGAATCTCAAGATTGCGCCGAGCATGCTTTTTCCGGCTGCGCCGGCAAAAAACTCTTTCTTATGTAAAAGAAGATTGTTGGAACCACAGTATATGACTCGTCTGACCTCTTTGGTGTAACCTTCCAGGGCCATTTCATCTACGAATGCCCAGTTTGTTCCTGTTCTGTGGATTGCTGCTGCGAGTCTGAGTAGTGAGATTTTCTGTTGTTTCTCATCCCATGGAAGCGTTTCGAAGTAGAAGACTCCCCTGGGGATTATGTCGAGATGTGTTTTTAGGTTTCTGTACTCTGAAGGTAGAAGCTCTTTGATTAGGGGAGTTGCTCGCACTGCAGGAAGTGAAATTATTCCTGAGTGTGGTTGGAGGTTCCTGGTACTTGCGTCTTTCAGATAGAACTGTTTGCCAACAGCCATGCTCCAGTCGTACCTTTCGTCTTCCATCAGAATATTGTTTGGTGGAGCGCTACTCGCAATCTTGTTTGATACTTGATTCCAGTCAGAACTAATGAAGATTGCCGGCTTTGATGGCGTGTACATGGTTGCCTGTTAATCCTCTCTATTTATATATTTACTGTTTTGTTGTTACTGTTTAGTGGTCATTTGTAGAACCATGTGGTCCAGATTACTCCTGTAGCGCCCAAAAGCAGTAACACGAGTGTTACTGCCGGTCTGAGCGTTTCCACGAGAAAACTTATAGCTCCGGCAACAGCCAGAATAAGACTCAATGAAAACAACACCCAGCGCATGCTGGCAGGGATGCTGATAAACTAATAAGTGTTTCTAGAAAAAGTCCGACAAACCCTTCTGCTGTGATCTCTGAGCGTCTAAGACTTTTTGGATAGTGTTTTCAACCCTTTCACTGCTGAACTCATACCTGTCTACCAGGAGTTCAAAAACTTTATCCTTATCAGTATTTCTGAATTCAATGGATTCAGGTTCTAAAACAGGCATATTTTCAAAGACTGCTAGGACTTCCTGCCAGGAGATGTCCCAGTTCTCGTCCCATTTGACCTCCTGGAATACCGTATCAAAGTCATGGTCGTGCTCCTGCACGAGTTTAAGCCCCTTCTTGGGGCCTATCCCTTTGATGCCCCCAGGGTTATAGTCTGTTCCTATCAGAACAGCCAAGGCCCTGAGCTGAGCCAAATCAAGCTTTAAAGCCTCCAAAACCTTTTTGTGTTCTATTAACTCAGGCTCTACATTGACATAGGCCATTCTTCCGGGAAGTTTTCTTCTACCCGTAATTCCCAGGTTTTTCAGTATTCTGGGTGCTTCGTAGAGTAAAGCGTCAGCATCCTGACTGACAACCGCCCAAGCCTTTCCCTGTTTTACCAAGGCGGATGCCTGGGCTTCTCCTTCAGAAGGAGCATCAATCCAGGGCACACCAAGAGCGTCAAGCAAGTCCTTGGCCTGGGCTACCATTTCACGCGTTAGCTTCGAAGTTCTTCCAGCAAATTTTTTCATCTCAGCAACATCCTCTCGCTCTTTAGCCTCCTGAAACCTTGCTGAGGCCTCCTGTTTGGTTGCCTTGCGCTTCTCAAGCTCTCTATGTTTAAGGACGGGAACTTTCCCATCAAATACAAAGACCAATTTGATGTTTCTTGAAAGAAGGTTGCACGTTCTTGTGAACAGTCCTGTCAGATGTGAAGTGACATCTCCTTTGCTGTTGGTTAAAGGGCTACCGTCTGGCCCTCTGATTGTTGTAAGAAATTGGTAGAGAATATTGTATCCATCCACTGCTAATGTTTTTCCTGCAAGGTCGTCAATCTTTACAGGTGTTGTTGGAACAATCTCTCTGATTGCAATGCCCATGTGAAAGGTTCCTCTGAAATCTTAATTAAATCTTCCTGAAGAACACATTAGGAACATCATCAAACTTTTTGAAAATAGATTTGGGATATTCGCTGTCTTTCAGGACTAGTAATGGAAGGCCTTTGCTTCTTGCCTCCAGGAGTTGTTTGAAAACCATGTGTGCGGGAAGAGTTTTTCTGCTGACAGCATAAAGATAGTATGAAGTGGGTCCGTAAGTCCCATCAACTTCCATTATTGATGTAATCTCCCCCTCTGGTTTAATGCAGTTCTGTTCAGAAAGTTCTCCTGATTGTTTCTCAGCAAACCTCTCAATCTTCGCGTAGAGAGAGTCTTCCTGAATCCAGTTCTGGCCTGGTGTTTTTGGGGCGGTCTTTTTCTTGGGGCGGTCCTTGTTAATTTGTGGTTCTTCAGGGAGTCTCTCCTGCCTTTCAACTCTTTCAGGTTTTGGAGGGGCTATCTTGTTTCTTGCTTGTTCCTCAGAGATTAGGAAATACCTCCAGTAAGCCACTTCCATGTCACCGGTCTGAACCGTGAACCTCCTGCTGAAATCAGGTATGTTCTGCAGGCTAACTCTTGTTAAAGGGTCGAGTTTATCCTCACGCAGAACCTTGTGATATTTTAGAATCTCGAATGTCTTCCTGTCTTTTTCGTTCAGCCACTGGCTGATGCTTTCCAGAGTTTCTGGTTGTTTGGGCAGGTAGTAAAAAGGGCTTCCTCCCCGCTTGGTTCTGCTGATGGCGATCAGTCCTGTGTGTGCCATCTCGCTCAGGATGGCTCCTATGAGAACAGTGTCTCCTTCACCAAGCTCTCTCCTGACCTCTAACGGCTGGGCAGGGCCCAGCTTACTAATTGCTTCAATAATTCTTTCTCTAGGGATGCTTTGGAAGGCCATACAGACACTGTCGAATGTTGTGTATATATTCCTTTTTGCTCCAAATATTGGTCGAGATGCTTAAAACAGACAGGTTTAACCCGGATTAAATGGGAAATCTGAGCTTAGGGGTTTTGGCGTTAACACTGACAGCAGGCACAGTGGCTTGAGTATGTTAATAAGTTGACAAATGAGTTCTTCACTGAGGTTGATTTTGAGATTAAGGACTTTTTTGCAGGCATTTACAAAGAAGGGGCTGTCTCAAGACATTATCTCACAAACTAAGGTTTCTTCCACGAAACCTCCCAGTATGTGACCTCGTCCTCGTCGTCAACGACTGCGAGTAGCAGGTTTTTTCTGGTTCCGTGGGCCACTCTGTTTTTCGCAGAGAAATCCTGCCATCGCAGAGCTTCGCTTTCATGAACTGCGAAAACAATCCACTTTGCGTGGTCCTTTCCTATTTTGTGACCTTTGTCGTAAACGCGAAAATCTGCCCCGAACTTTAATGCGGTTTTTACTATGTAACCTCGCGTTCTAAGGTCGCGGAATGCAGAGTATTTCACAGGAAAGGATTTGTCCAACCTTCTGCCTTTGGCAAGCAAATTTGTCCATGACATAGTCTTATTTTTCTGCTTGACTGTCAACGCCTCTTTTTCTGAAAGGAATGTTGCTTCCAACAAGCTAAGCTTGACTATTCCCCCTTTCAGCATTGTCCCAAACTGTGACCTAGCAAAGAGGTCCCTTGCGTTATCAGAGTCCTCTAAAAGGACGCTGTCCGCTACATATTCTCCGATTACCATTGTCCTGCTCCAGTGCAGGCGCAAGAACTCTGCCTTAACGCTCTCTGCCTGGACTGTTCAGGATGGGGGTTTCATTTAAATACTCTCTCCCGTTTCTTCGTGATATGTTTGAACTGACCTTATTGGGGACAAGCAGTATGGTTCCGACCAGGGAGAGGCACCCCCAGGCATTCTACCTTGAGTACAAAGGAGAAGGCCTTCTGTTCGACTGTGGGGAAGGTTGTCAGAGGCAGATGAACAAAGCAGGCATCAGCCGTGCCAAGATACGTAGAATTTTCATCTCTCATTGGCATGGCGATCATGTATCTGGGTTGATTGGTCTTATTCAGACTATTGGCAACTCGGGTTATGATGAAACTTTGTACATTTATGGTCCTCGTGAAACCCGTGAGAGGTTTGACCACATGATGCTGGCCACGATTTTTGAGTCCAAAATCAGAATCAAGGTGGTTGATTTGGAGCCAGGAGATGAAGAGTTGGTTGTTGTGGACAACGATGAGTACACGATTAATTGTGTGATGGCAGAACATAGCGTTCCATGTTTGGCATACTCTTTCAAGCAGAAGGACAGGGTTCGTGTTGATATGGCTGCTGCTAAAAAACTAGGGCTGTCTGAAGGTCCTGAAGTAGGAAAACTATCCCGTGGTGAAATTGTTGAAAAAGATGGTAAGAAGATTTCGCCAAAAGATGTGACTTACACTGTCACAGGAAAGAAAGTAACTTTTATTTCTGATACTCAGCCTTGTGAGAACTTGATTAATATTTCCAGACACGCAGATTTGGTTGTTTGTGAGGCAACTTTTACAAATGAGCATAAAGAAAAAGCTCAACTTTTCAAGCACATGACTGCAGAGGATGCTGCACAGATTGCCTCTTCTGCAGAGGCTGAAAGGCTTATTATCACTCACTTTTCTCAGAGGTATACTTCTGTTCAGTCTCATTTGGATGAGGCGAAAACTATCTTTCCTAACACTGAAGCTGCCTTTGATTTAATGAAGATTAAGTTCTAACCACATTTTGGTAGACATTTTTTTAAATCGTTTGTAGTTCCCATTATCATGGGAATCGTCTCACTAGAATCCGAATTAAATACGTCACCAGTGACCCGTTTTGGGTGGATAAAAGGAGATTATGGTGAACTGGCCAGGTCTCTAGAATCAAAGATTCCGAACCTCGGAGATGCTCTGACGCGAGCTAGAACTTGGGGAATGGTTGATGTTGTTGCTGAAGGGGGTCTGTACGCGGGTCTGATGGGTATGGGCTATTTGATGTCACAAGGCAGAACATTGGAAGGGCTTGGTGTGGCTGCTTTGTCATTGGCGGGCAGAATTGCTGCTACGGGCAAGGTTGACAGATCTATTATGTCCTGTTTCAATAATCTTGGTGCTTATATGGACTATGAGACTCGTAGAGACCTGGATGTTTTGCGTTCACACGCAAGGAAGTTGCCAGAGTCCACATCGCGCACTATGTTTGATGGTTTAGCTGCAGGGTTTTGTGCATATGTTGTTGCACACAATGTGGTTGAGCAGGTTAATGAAGGGTTTGCTCTCGGGAAAACTGCTTTCACAGTATTATTTGGTGGTCTAGGAGCACTATATGTGAAAGATTTGATTTCGGGAGGGTATTCTTTCAAAGGCATCTTATCTGATTACAAAGACCGTGAGAAGAGATTATCTAGAAGCTAGCTTAACATCAGAAGCTTTGATGGTTTTCCTGTCGGCGTGCTCGGCTAACTTAACAGCTTGCTGAGCGATTTTAGCGCCGAGAAACTCAAGCTCTTCTTTTAGAGCTTCTTTGGCATCTTCCCCAACTCGCTCAGCACCTGCTTCTTTCAGAAGTTTTTCCATTGCGTTGAGTGAAATTCCCATGTCTGAATTATTTCCGGAATTGTATATAAGTTATCTGGTCTTTGTGTCGTAATCCTTTTTGAAGAAGTTTTGTTAATCAAATAATGTCGAACTATGTGTTTGAAACAAAGTGTTTTTCAAATAAACTTCGAAAACTATCTGTGTTCGAGAGTATTTGGTACAATAAACAGATTTTGTCTCTTAGTGAAAAAGTGACGGGGAAAATGTTGAAATATGATTGGCTATGGGAAAAACGATTCAGAGATAAAAGGCTGATTTTTGTCTGTCAATATAACGTTTTAGTCATAATTAATTTTTGTTCAAAGAAAGAACAACAGGAAACTATAGATTATTGTGTTAGGAATAAAAGAGAACTACTTACGCTTTGCTCTAACATCAACACGTCTAATTCTTCCGTTTCTTAAATCATTCATTAATTCATCCATGTGTTCTTTTACTTCTGTTTTTATCTTCAAATCTTCAAGCTTGTCTCTGATGGCCTCTCGTATAAACTCTGTCTTTGTGGCATAGTAAGGATGCATCGCTTTTTCCATCTCGTTTGCTAGAGCAGAATCGACTCTGATTGTTATAGATTCCATGTAAGACATGGAAAGACAAAGTAATACATAAAGTTTGCGCTGTTTTTTATAGTGATATTTCCGAAAGTAATTCATGAGCCATAGAACAAGAAAAGCAAGAGGTTCAGCCGCCGAACGAGAGTTGGTTCACATGTTCTGGAAGGCGGGTTGGGCGGCGTTCAGAGCACCAGCATCTGGGTCGATGGATTATGAACTTCCGGATGTGATTGCGGGTAATGCTACGCGGAAGATTGGCGTTGAATGTAAACTTGTCAAGGAAGGAACAAAGTATTTCACTAGAGAAGAGGTCGATGCTCTTGTTGCTTTCTGCCACAGATTTGGTTGCGAGTGTTGGCTTGGCGTCAAGTGGCTTAGAAAAGGATGGTACTTTATCTCGGCAGAGGATGCGCGCGAAACCAAAAACAGTTTCGCAGTAAGCTTAGAAGAAGCAGAAAGAAAAGGATTGAAGTTTGAAGAACTGGTCAGTTAGTTACTTCTTCTTTTTTGTGACCATTTTTTCGATTTTTCTCTCTTCAACAACAATCTTCTCAGCCATCATCTCGATGTGTCTGTCTATTCGAGCAATTCTACGCTCCATCAGGACCAGAACTCTTAGGCTGTAAACTATTGCAGCAAGAGTGCCTATGATGATTGCCAGTATGACTGTGAGTAAACTTCCATCAGCTACCATGATTCACCTCAGGGTTATTCCTCGTCGGGCATATTTAAAGATTTCCGTCTGACCCATATTAATATATCTCAGAATTTATTTTTAATACTATGAATCTCAAAGAAGGGGATATAATAGGTATTGTTTCACAGTCTTGGTGCGGTCCCGAAACATTCCCTTTTGTTCACGATGCGGGTATTGATGCTTTGAAAAAAATGGGCTACAATATCAAAGAGTTTGAGTATACAAGAAAGCAAGGAACGCCTGAACAAAGAGCAAAGGACTTGACTGATGCATTCCTTGACCCTGACGTGAAAGCAATTATATCTTCAATTGGAGGTGATGATTGTACATTTCTTCTTGAGTACTTGGACTTAGATTTAATTGCGAAGCATCAGAAACCTTTCATGGGTTACTCTGATCCAACAGCACTCATGGTTGTGTTGTCTCGTCATGGAATCCCTTGTTATTATGGGCCTTCAACTATGGCAGGACTTGCTCAGCTTAGTGAATACCCTAAATTCTTTGAGCTCACAAGTAAGTCTTTAGAGGGTATACGACCTCCATTTGAACCTTCTGAAGAGTATAGTGATGAATATGAAGACTGGAATTCAGGCATTGTTAAAGTGAAGGACAAGAGAAAAAATGAAGGGTTCAGATTCCTGAATAACTTGAATGCAGAGGGAGAGTTGTTTGGTGGTTGTGTGGAAGTGCTGGAGTTTCTAAAGGGCACTAAGTACTGGCCTAAAGATTCTTTCTGGGATGGCAAGATTCTATTCCTTGAGACTAGTGAAGATGTTCCTTCCTTGACGCAGGTTAAATATTTTCTAAGAAACTATGGGTGGTCGGGAGTTCTTCAGAGAGTTAATGGTTTGATTTTCGGTAGAGTCAGGGGTTACTCTGACGATGAAAAGAAAGAACTTGAGGAGATAATTCTTCAGGTGCTTGATGAGTTCAAAGTAGAGATTCCTGTGGTTGCTAATTTCGACATTGGTCATACAGACCCACGTTTCGTCCTTAAATATGGGGAGAAAGTCAGAATCGGTGACGGCACTGTTAGCAGGCTTTAGTGTGTTCTCCTCGATAGATAGCTTTTTATACTCCTTCAGCGTAGTGCCGGTCAGGTGGCTAGTATGAGCGATTCAGAGAAAAAATTTTCAAAAAATATCCTCGGTAAAACGGTAGTTAGCAAGACTGGAAAGCGCTTTGGTGAGGTCGGCGATATAGTGTTCGAGTCGAGCACTGGTGAGTTGATTCATGTCGTTGTGAAGAACGTGACTCCTTTCGCTGATAGAATGGATCTTGAGAAGTCTAAAGACGGAGAGACTCTTATTCCATTCTCTGCGGTTATGGCGCTTGGTGACTTTGTTGTTGTCGCTGAGGAAGACATAGTTTGATTTTTTTTAATTTATTCTAATTAATTTACATATGGAAAATAATAGTTTTTCAGTGCATTATTTTGATTTATCACTTCTAAGTTACAACTAACCGGAACCTTTATATATTCGTTACCACCTAAGAGTAGCAATAAGAGGTGTTCAATGAACAAAAACATAGGAAAGCTATTCGTAGCGGCACTGGCCATTGTCCTGGCTGTTGTTAGCGTACAGTCTGCTTTTGCAGAACCATACGATGGATACAACAGAATCGGGTCATACTACCAGTACACCGCAACAGGCGAATACAACTACCAGTTTGACTATTCAGGGAGCACCGGATACTACGACTATGCCGCTGGGAAAAATTACCACTATGGCTACCCGATCGCAGCACGCAGTGCCGGATTCTTCGGTAATGATGTGAGCCACCTGATCGGACTTAGGCCAGGCGTATACTACCCATTCGGTCCTGTCAGAGCATCCGTGCGCGCGTATCCAACGTGCCCGTACCCATACTGCCACACAGGGGCTGCAGGATTCCCTCGCACATTGCCAGGGGACATTCGCGTTAGAACCAGGATGGGCGGTATCTTCGGTTACTAAGGATACAACCCTTCCTGTTTTTTATTTTATTATTCTAGAATTGCTGAACTTGCGAGCAAAGCTTCCAACTGAATAACTTCGTCAGAACCTTCCACCATTCTGAATTCGCACTCACCGCAGAGCTTAACCAGAGATAGTTTCTGTCTATCTGTGAGTGACTCGACCTTCCATGACTCCTGCTGAATCTGCTTGATAATATCAAGACCTGACAGGCCATGGTCCAACATGATTTTGAGCAGGAGTTTTTTAGCGTCGAGGAACTTGCCTTGCACTGCAAGGCCCAGCATTTCGCCGACCTCTTTAGGGCGTGCGAACGAGGCAACATTGTATATTACTTCCTCTGTAATGCTGTTACTGTCCGAGGCGGCAGCCTGGAGAATATTCTCGAGTCTTCTTACGTCTCCCCCAGAAATCTGAATAGCTGCGGAGATTCCTCCCGCATCAATACTGAACCCCTCTGCTTTAGCGATTTTCTCAACAAGAGTGGTCAGAGCCTCCTCACCGAGAGGCTTGAAACGGAAGATGGCACACCGGGATTGTATTGGGTCGATAATCTTGCTTGAATAGTTACAAGAGAGAATGAATCTTGTTGTTCTGGTAAAGTTCTCCATTGTTCGTCTGAGTGCCTGCTGTGCCTCTTTTGTAAGCGCATCACACTCGTCCAGATAGATAATCTTGAAAGGCACGTTGCCAAGGGCCTTGGTTCTGGCGAAATTCTTCACATTGTTTCTGATAACATCTATGCCTCGTTCATCAGAGGCGTTCAGCTCCAGAACACTGTGCTTCCAGTTCTCTCCAAAGAGCTCTTTGGCAATCACAAGAGATAGTGTGGTCTTCCCCACCCCCGCAGGTCCTGAGAACAGCATGTGAGGCATATTGCCTTTCTCCACGAGCATCTTGACTCGCTTGACAATATCCTCTTGGCCGAGAACCTCTGAGAATTTCTGCGGGCGGTATTTCTCGGTCCAGATTGCGTGCTCGTCCACCATAATTAATGCGACTCTGGTCGTCTATAAAAAGGTATTGAGAAAATCTTTTGTGATGGATTCGGACCTCCTCCGTCGGTGTCTTTATTCGTTCTTCGCGTAATCTCTTTCAGAAATACTCAGTCCTCGTCTTGATTAGTAAGATGATATTTGCCTATCCACTGGCGTTTGGGGGTGTGGCAGGTTAGTAAGTTAGAATTTACTGGCTACAAGGCACAGTCATGTTCTTGCCTATAGGTATTTGACTGTCGCGCCAGCCGTTAATCCTTCTGAGCTCACTAATCATGCGGTTTCTGGACATTCCGCACTGTCTGTGGTATAAATCAGCAACTTTTCCATAACCATCTCCTGTTCGGATTCTGTGGATCTTGAATCTTGGACGTTCTTCCTCTAGTAAAGTCCACAATTCAGACTCGACACAATGAGACTCGTAACCTTGAAGAGCAACGGAAGGGATTAAAACAGAGTTGCCAGCAGGAATCAGTTTGTTGGAGTCTGTTCCATACTGAGGATTAACATTCCTAAGAATCTGTTTCCAATCAATTAACCAGGGTGGACTTCCCATACATGCTGATAATTCTCCAAGACTTGAATCGTTCTTAAGAACAACGGAAACCAAACTTGTATCAATCTCAGGAAGTGAGTTCTCAAGGTTGTACTTGTCAGTGTTGTTTCTTATGTCATCGAAAAGAACCATCGCACCTATAATCTGACGGACATAAGGTTTGGTCTCCCTGGCCAGGAAACCTCTGAATTTTTGTTCCAATTCCCAATAATCCTCACTTCCTTGTAATGCTGAACGACGAATTCCTGTGTTGTAAGAAGCAATCGCTCTCAACCAGTCATCATCAAAGTTTTCAAGGGCCTTGTTCAAGTACTTGATATTGGCCTCCGTCGCTAAATCAGGGTCAAACCGGTCCTTACAAGCCAAGCCAAACTCGTTTGCAGTCTGGCACATGAACTGCCACATTCCAGCAGCGCCGTCACGTGAATATGCCTGCATCTTGAAATTGCTCTCTTGGGCGCCCATTCCAAAGGCCAAAGCTAGAGGAAACCCTGCCTGTTCGTAGTGATTGTTTATCACCTCCTCGACGAACAGGAAGTTGATGTAAGATTCGACGAAAATATTTCTTTTGTTGATTAGCCAGTGCCTGACTGCCTCGCGAATCGGGCCGTTCATAGTCGTGATATTATCTAGAGAGTCCCCCTGCCTGAGAGTCTTTGTGACAGGAGACTCTTCAAGAAATACAGGAGGCTCTTCCTCCTCAAAATACTCTGGTTGAGTAGTCATGGCCTGGTTTCTCTGAATCTGTTCAGAAACTACGCGTGAAAACGCTTTCGTTACCAGGCTTGACGGACAGGTGGTGTACTGTGAGCATAGAATGGCTGCATCAGTGAATGTTTTATCTGCTTCTTCCTTCAAGGATTGTGCTGTGTCAGTGTTAGCAGGGTCCATGCTTGCCAAATACTTAATCTCGCCGAGTTCGATTAAATCGTAAACTGGAGTTAAATCCTCCTCAATAACTATAGGTACATGAACAGGTTCAGGAGTAACTGGTGGTTGTGTGGTGGCACAGCCTACTGTGACAAGAGCTGTCAGTCCCCCTGTGACTATCCATCTGTTCATGCTCTTGGAGTCTCAGACCTTCTCTTAAATATTATGGCGTGGAAGAGAATAAAAACCAAAACTGTTTAGCCTCTGTAATGGCCGTATCTGAGAAGGAGAAAAGGAAAAAGCTTCTTTCATTATTACCTGAAAAAAATCAAGAGCCTGCCTGTCCTCACGTGAAAGAGGGTTGCGGAGGTTGTATGCTCCAGGAATGGAGTTACGATTCTC
Source organism: uncultured Methanosarcinales archaeon (assembly GCA_964589765.1). Lineage (GTDB taxonomy): Archaea > Nanobdellota > Nanobdellia > Woesearchaeales > UBA525 > UBA525. The sequence goes on along the minus strand of CAZPUM010000001.1, from coordinate 16,791 downwards.
AGATTGAGGCTAAAAAGAAACTACTGCATGAGATTTATGGGGCTGAAATCCCGATTGTCAAGTGTCCAGACGCCTTGGGTTATAGAAATAGAATGGACTTTGTTTGTACCCAAGGCAAGATTGGGCTTCGCCAGAGAGGAAGGTTTAATCAGATTGTTGACATCAAAGACTGTTTTCTGATTCCTGAGAATGCGAGAGAGGTCTACAAGAAATCCAAGGAGATAATTGAACGGGCTGATTGGGAATATTACGATTTGGTTAAACACACGGGCTTTATCAGATATCTTGTTATCAGAACCAGCAGAACCAGAAAAGAAACCATGCTTGTGATTACAACGGTTTCTCCAAAGAATGAGGAGGAGCACACTAGATTTCAAGCAATTTTCAAGAGTCTTCTTGATGAGACTGGTGTAAAGAGCGTTCATTGGCGTGTAAATGATGGAAAAGGGGATGTCTCTGTTGGAGAGCCTTACAGATTCTATGGTCAGGAGTTCATAATGGACGATATTGCTGACAAGCAGTTCATGATTTATCCTGAAACCTTCTTCCAGGCAAACACCTTGATGGTTGAAGATATGTTTCTGAAAGTGAAGTCTTTTGCAAAGGGCAGGGTTCTGGACCTGTACTGTGGAGTGGGGTGTATAGCTCTGCTTGTTCATGACAGCGAAGCTGTTTCTGATGTTACTGGTGTAGAAGTTGTTGAACAGTCAATAGTTGCGGCAAAAGAGAATGCGCGAATGAACAGGACCCCTGAGGAAAAATGCCAATTTTTCACTTCAGATGTTTCTGCGTATTTAGGGGATAAAATAGGTGAACGGTTTGACACTGTGATTTGCGACCCTGCGAGACCAGGGCTTGGAGAAAAGGTCTGTGCCAGTTTAGTGGAGATGTGCCCTGAACAGATAATCTACATCAGTTGTAACCCATTGTCTCACAAAGAGGACTTGGCCAGACTTTCTGAGGATTACGAGGTCACTTTACTGGAAGCCCACGATTTGTTTCCGCAGACACCTCATATTGAAATTTTGAGTGTTCTAAGACGGAACTAGAAATTCAATCCAAGCTGATGAAGAAGATGTTCTAACTCTTCGGGATTCCTCACGATATGGATTCCTTTGACCGGCTCTTCGCCGTGTCCCTCTGAACGAATCGGTTCAGAAAAATCCTGATAATCCGTCATGAGTATTCCCGTCCAGCCCATATTTTCGACAGGATATTTCAAGTAAGAACTTTTGTCCTCGATATAGATGACTCTGTCGAATTTTGGTATTAGCTCGTAAATCTTTGGGTCTGGTTTTGCCACACCTACTTTGTCTGAAAAAATGGCTGGGCCATTGTAGGTTTCAAATATCTCTGGCCAGTTGTTTAGAACCCACTTGTTGGAAAAGTCTATGGAGTTTGAAAGAAGCCCTACAGTGTACCCTGCATCTGCCAATCGCTTTTTTAATTTCACATTCTCTTCGATAGGCCCAGGAAGAGCGTTTTTTGTCTCTAATAAGATGATTTCATCATCAGAAAGGTCTGTTCCAATTGCCAGTCTGTATCTTCTGAAGTATTCCTCGTTATTTCCCACCATTCCATAATGTGCTGGCTTGTGTTCTTTGAACCTTTTCTTGAGTTCCTCTATAGATAGACCTGAAATTTCTTCGAGCGCTTCTAAAACTTTGGTGAAATTCATTCTGCTAAGAATTCCGCCATTATCGAATAGAATCAATGTGTTCATGTTGTTTTAGAAATCAGGTTATTGAAAAAGTTTAGCTATTACAAATGGACTTACGGTCACAACCGTCTATGTTCCGAACTTTGTTTGGTAGTTCATTTCTAAACTAAAACAAATATGTTTCTTGGTGATAATATGGGTTTAACAAACAAAAGAGAAGAGATTCTGAAGCAGATGCCTCTCATCAGGAGCACTGTCAGCAAGAGCAAGGACGGAAAGTATGTTGTTCACAAGACAACTATTGTTCACATAAAGCCTGTCTCTTACTATGAAGCTGTTCTTTCTGGAAAAGCTGACGAAGAAGAACTGCTGATTCAGGTATAGAAAAAAGGTGGACAGCGACACCGGGTTCCCGCACTCAAGTGCAGTACAGCCGGCAACGTCGACACGCTTAACTTCCGAGTTCGAAATGGGATCGGGTGGAACCGCGCCACTGTGACCGTCCAATACTGTGGATACGGCCTCCTTTTTTAAAGGTTTTTGTTGTTGTGTCGTCGGTTAGGAGTTTTTATTTATAAATAAAGGTTTTTTCATACGGAACCCTTATTAAATCTCTTGTGTGGCCAAGTTTCATGCGTTTAATTTGGTATTCAGTAATATACTCAATGCAGGATTTGGCTTACCTATTCAGGACCCCAATTCCTCTAGGCCGCAAATGGAGAGTATTTTTTGTTTATTTTAAGATGGTTCTGCTGTTTATTTTGAGTAGTGTTTTCAGATTCAGAAAAACTTCTACGAAAGCATTTGGAATCAGATTCTATTTTGAGGATTTCAAAACATTTGCATTCATATTTAGAGAGGTGTTTGTCAAACACGAGTACCTTCCAAAAAACAATCCAAAAGTCATCTTTGACTGCGGAGCAAATATAGGAATAACAACACTTTTCCTGAAGGAAAGATTTCCAAGAGCTAAGATTCACTGCTTTGAACCTCTACCGACAAACTTCAATCTATTGAAGAAAAACGTCGAGGTAAATGGTTTGAAAGACGTGATAATTTACCAATATGCCGTATCCGAAAGAGACTGTAAGATTCCCTTCTTTTTCAATGAAGAACATGCTACTTCAGGGACATCTAGTAGATGGAAAGGGCGTGGTGGGTCAACAAAGATAGTTGTTGAAGGCAAACGCCTCTCAAATCTTGTGAAGAAACACAAACCTGATCTTTTAAAGATAGATATTGAGGGTGGTGAGTTCCCTGTCTTTGCAGACATGGCAAAAACAGGTGCGTTGAAAATAATAAAGGAAATTGTTGTTGAGTACCATCACAATATGGTCAATGACGCACAGTTATCAAAATTCCTAAAGTTCATTGAAGATGCAGGCTTCAAATACAATATTGATTCAACATTAGCACCAAGAAGTGGCTTCCAGGATATGCTGATTTACGCTTATCGCTAGTTTCGTAGAATTTTTCTTATGAGTGGTCTCAAAGTTCCTGTCAGGTAGTTTCTTGGTTGGAATATCATTCTCGAAAGGATGGCCAAAATACCTTGGAATATTTTCTCTGCCAGAATCGCAGGTTTCATCATCTTTTTTCTCAGGCGCTCATTATAATCTCTGTCTAATCTTTTGTACTCTATAACTTGTTCAGGATTTAGTTTCACCTCTCGTGTCAAGCTTCGAACATAGTTTCGTACTTTGTTGTAATAGGTTCTTTTGACACCTTTGATTGCGTAATAATTTGAATGCGCTCCCGTCCTATTGAAATAGCGTTTGAGCCATGTGCTTTCCTCCTCACCTCGCCAGTATCTAATGGACTTAATCCAAAGTTGAGGGGTGAAGTCACGAAGAAGATCGAAATAACTAAATTGTCTCTTAGGAGTTATTTTCTGTTTCTTTGAAACAGCAAGTGCTACTGTGGGCCAAAGTAGTTCCTCGCCACAGTATTCGATTTTCTCTGTGTACTCGAATCCGAACTCTTTGTCGAGCAACATGATAATATTCTGGACCACAGTCCTGTGGTATGCGCTTCCCTCCGTGTAACTCTTGCAAATACCAGGAAGGTTGTACTTTTTCACAAATGCAAGCAGTTTCTTATCGTCAACCGCACCATAATCCAAAGCAGTCTTCACATAAAAGCCATTTCTTGGTGGTTGGAATGTGAACTCCCCGTTCACTATTATCCCGCGGGGATCAAAGAAGGCCTTACTTGTTTTGAGATAATTCTCTACACCCTTTCTGAAGTAGAGGTCGTTTGAGGAGTTCAAAACAACATAATCGAAAGATATCCTTTTCTTAAGAGCAAACTGGATATTAGAATAGTGAAGGTACACTATGTTTCCCCATCTTGTTTTGTGTCTTTTAGGGTTAACAAAAACGTTCTTGAACATCGAAAAGTCAGTGCTCTCCTTGTAATTTGGACAGATGTGGAGAAGTATTATAGGGTTATCAATAAAATACTGGATATTTCTAATCTGATCCTCTATGGTTCTTCTGCATTCATGAACTGGAAGTGAAATTAGTATTTTCATAAAAAAACTGGCTTCTCGTCGGTTTATATGTTTTCTGGAGGAGTTATCTTTCCGAACTCATTTAAATCAAACAGATTCCAGAAAAGAATGACATACGCGCGCACAGTGCTTAGGGGGGTATTGGCAGTATTCGTACTGGGAGTGCTCTCCAGTGTGTTGGGTTATTTCCTTAGAATCTATCTGGCTAGAACTCTGCCTACTGAACAGTTTGGTTTGGTCTACGCAGTTATGGGTCTTTTTGGTCTGATAGCTCTGTTGATTTACTGGGGTTTCCCAGATGCCTGTACAAAATTTCTATCTGATTTCAGGGCAAAGAAGAATGTATTGAAGGTTATGCAGACTGCAAACTCTGTTTTGTTTATTGAACTAACTCTCTCCGTATTATTTGGTATTGTATCTTTTTTTCTGGCCGGCTGGTTAGCAGAAGTATACTTCAAAACCCCTCTTGCAGTTCCTTTGATACAAATATATGCGATTGCGATAATTCTCAGTCCAATTGAAGAGTTTCTCGTGGGGATTTTTCGTTCTTATCAAAAGAATCTTTGGTTAGCCTTTGTAAGATTTACAAGGGCGGCTCTTTTGTTGGTGGGTACTATATTGTTTTTTTCTTACCTTCCTTCAATAGGACTTTCGGCAGCTATTCTTCCTTATCCTCTAGCATACATAGTTATCTTCATATTCTTCACACCTTTCCTTTACAAACTAATATCCAATCTCAAGATATCTCCAAAGCTTGTTAACAAAAATCTTCTGAACAAAATATTCATATTTAGCATTCCTCTTGCCTTAACCACTGCTTCGTACGCGTTACTTACACATACTGATACAGTCATAATTACCTATTTTCGTTCTTTGGAAGAAGTGGGACTTTACAATGCGGCTCTACCAGTTGCAAATCTTCTGACTTTTTTTGGGGCCAGTGTCGCTACAGTGTTTATGCCTGTGGTTGCCGAACTTTGGACAAAAAGAAAGAAAGCACTTCTGGCAGGAAGTTTATCCCGCGCATATGTTCTAATAACTATTGCGATAGTTCCTTTTGTAGCGGCATTTCTCGCGTTTCCTGATGTCATTATCAACATCCTGTTTGGTGGACCTTATGTTGAAGCAAAAACAGCATTACAAGTACTATCTGTCGCGGCAATATTTGCAACATTTACTCTTTTCAACTACGCGGTTCTTTCAGGTATCGGCAAGCCCGCTTTGATGACAAAAGCGGTGGTCGCGGGAACGGTAATTAATCTGGTTTCAAACATTATTATAGTTCCTTTTATGGGATATACTGGCGCTGCAATCTCCACATTAGTGGCACAACTTTTAATTTTCAGCGCCAGCACTGTGTTCCTTCTGGGAATGATTAAATTCAATTTTCCAATAAGGAAGTTTTTGCTAACGATATTGGCAGGCATTCTCCTTGTAGGAATCGCTTCATTGCTTAGAGTTGCAATAATCTCAGGGCTTTTCCTGAAGCTTTCTGTTGTTGGTGTTGTCGGGGCAATTTTCTATACCGGATTCATATATCTTACAGGTGTTTTGACGCGAGGAGATGTCCGAGAAATATATGAGGCGGTGGTTGGTAAATGAGAGTCTTGGAAATATTTCCTGATTTTTCACCAATCCTTATACCAAAGGATCCTGGGGCAATAGCAGAACAGATTTCTAACGGAGACAAAGCTGTAATTCTGACCGAAAAAATGCCTGGAAAGTATGATACTAAGGGGTTTAGACCCAAGTTTAATTTTTTGAAAAAACCTTTTTTCTTAAGTGCTTGTAAGTATGTTTGGAAATATTCAAAGGATTTTGATGTTCTAGTCACATTTCACACAAGGCCCTCAAACGCTTTTTATAACACAATCTTCAAATGGAGAAATACTAATGGTTTGACATATCTGAAGGCGGACATGGATAACAGGCTTCTTGATATCGGAAAATTTGGGTTGATTCACATAATCAGAAGGATAAAGTTCCTTTGGAACATTAGATTTGTCGATGTGATGAGCCAAGAACAAACAAGAGTTTTGAATCTTTTAAGGAAGAGGCATCCTAAATTCGAAAAGAAGCTAATTCATGTTCCAAATGGTTACGCTTCAACATATCCTGTTCCAAAGGCCAAGAAAAAAGATATAATCTTTGTTGTTGGAGGGGTGGGTAGTTCTCAGAAAGGCACAGACATACTTCTGGAAATTTTGCCAAAAATCGATTTAAAAAATTACAAAATCGTTTTCGCAGGAAAAGTTTTGGATTATTTCAAGCCCATACTGAAGATGTTCTTCTATGAGCATCCTGAATTAAAGAAAAAACTAGTTTTCAAAGGTCATGTCTCTGACAGGAAAGAGATGTTAAAGCTGTTTGCTGAAGCTAGGATATTTTTTATGCCATCGCGGTATGAAACATTTTCCCTCGCGATGGCTGAGGCCGCATACTGCGGGGCAACAATAGTTTCAACTCCTGTTGGAGGAGGTCCCGAACTTACAATGAAAGGAAAATACGGCGCGGTTGTTGAGTTCGGTGACAAAATAGGACTTATCAGAGAGCTACAAAAGAGAATAGACAAACCTGAGCTTTGTGAAAGTGAAGGAAAACAGATTCAAAAAAACTGTAAAGAGAACTACATGATGGACGTTATTGGAAAAAACCTTCGAAAAGAGCTTAAGCGTCGTATCTTTCTAAAAAATCGTTGAGCTGTTCGGGTGTGCCCATGACCCAATTTGAATCGCAGGCTGCTATGACTATCTTTTTTCCCTTAGCGATTAGTTTATTATACAAAGGAGCAACATAAAATTCATTTCCTGTCCTTTCATCTTTGCTCATCGCTTCATCTGTGGCATCTAAGAAGTCTTTTCCATCACGGAAGTAGTACATTCCGTTGCTTGCGTGGTTTGAGATTGGGTCTTTTTCAGTTGTTTGTGTAACGACTCCTTTCTCAACCTTTGCGAAACTCATTCTTGGGTCTTTTGAATCAAAACAGACAAGTGAACCGTCAATAGTCTCATCATCTATTTGTGCTGCCAACTCTGTGGAAGGACTGTAAGTGTCAGCGTTAAAAATAACCAAGCGACCTTCTTTAATGAACTCTCTGGCGTGCGCAACAGATTCTGCCTGACCCCTATCGCCGGGGGGTACAAGAATAATTTCTACTTCTGCTTCAGGGAAAAGCTCTCTCTGGACTTTGATTATCTCAGATTTAATTCCGTATTCTTCGTCTTGGACATCATGTGCCACATAGATGAATCTACATTCAGAACCGTGTTCTTCGTAAATTGGCAGGAAAGATTTGGCAGCCCAAGCAAACATAGGGAGCCCTTTTACATCAATCAATGGTTTGGGTGTTTTGTAACCCGCGTCGAGAAATCTGGAGCCTTTTCCTGCCATGGGTATAACTAGGTTAATCATTTTTCATCAAGCAGTTCTACTGCACGGATAAACATAATTTGTTGTCTTATAGGTTTGTCGCTGTGCAGAGGAATCATCGTCAAAAACAGTAACCCTTCTATCCTTTTGATAACATCAGGGTCAATCCCTTTTGACTTTAACTGTGCATCAAAAAAACCTGCAATGTTTCTTCCTTTGTCAGCGTGGAGAATTTCATAATCGAACTCAACACAGTCAGGACCTACTGAATCATCTATCACAAACAGGTCTGCGGTAATGTAATCATATAATGAAACGGCGCTGTGTCTTAATTTTGCGTAATCATAGAGAAGATGTCCATAAACTCCTGTCTTTCCAAAGCTGCCACGAGGGTCGATTAATCTGAAAACACCGGTATTCATGTCGTATAGAATGTTGTTAAAGCAGAAGTCACCATGTACAACAGTCCAGTATTTGTCGTCGGAAAATTGTTTGGAAAACTTTTCTAACCATTCTTTCGTGACTGTAGTTAATGGATTGTCGAATTCTTTTCCATTAATCAGAATCTTTTTTCCAACAAGTTGAGAGAAAAAAAGGTCAGTCTTCAATTGCTTGATTCTACTCCAGTTTTTCTCAACATAGATAGCTTTCACTCCTTCAACATCCGAAGGCTTATTGTATTTTGTGCGAAGAATATCTAAGAACACGAACAATCTTGTAAGGACAACCTTCCATTGTTCCAGACTGGCCTGTGAAAAAATATAGCTATCTGCCAGAGTAGGATACCCGTAAAACTCCATTTTGTAAGTTGAGTTATTTGTGGAGGTTATTGTCTCTAAAAGTCTTGGTGTGAAAATTTTCAAATCTTGAGGAATATTTTGGAACCAGTTAATTTCGCTTAGTAGTTTTTCGTTGTTTGTGCTCTTTTTTGTTATGGTGCCGCTGAACTCATCATATTCGAACGCGTTGAAGGCACGACTTCGCAAGAAATCTATTTTGGACCTGTAGAAATGTTCGATGTGGCCAATATCGAACCAGTGTCCGTCGTCGATAATTAGGTTTACAGGGTGGGTTTCCTGGTATGCGACAATGATGTCCGCCATCTGAATGGAACCAGTGGTATGTTTCTCAATTGCTGAGAAGAAATCTTTTGTAGATTTGAAGAAATAGATGCCTGCAACAATGTCTCCTCCCTGGAAAGTTTTGGGCTTGTCGTGGAAGATAAGCTTTCCGTTGGGTTTTTCAACCCAACACCATTCTGCGGAGTCAACTGCTTCATTCTTCGATATAACGATGAAATCATTCGAGAAATCGAACTCCGCAGTATATACTGTGTCTCCCAACAGCACTAATACGCCTTCGTCGTCCGTTTTTCCTTTTGCAAAGGCTAAAGTTTCTCCAAGAGATTTGGGTCTGCAGGTCTCAATTCTAACATCAGGATGCTTGAACTCCAGATAGTTCTTAGTCTGCTTGTCATCGGCATGGAGAATGTATAAAATGTCTGTCACTCCTTGTTTTTTTAGACAGCCTATTGAGTAATCGGCTGTCGGTTTGCCGTTAATAGGTACCATAGGGTCCCTGAGACCGGGGAAAAGCGGGTTTTTCGCGGGTCCTGCTGCAGGTATAACGCATGTGACCATGGTGTTGTGCCTTCTCCTCTATTTTAATAGTTTAGGGAGAGTATCTATATTTTACCGTCATAACATATAAAAACAGACTTCTGACACTTTAAAGTATGGTAGAAAGTAAAGAAGAGATACTGGGAAAAATCAAGGAACTTGTTGTTGAATATTTCAAGTATTCAGAGACCCCTTTTGTTCCGGGAAAGACAAAAATAGGATATTCTGGCTCTAATGTGGATGAGAAAGAGGGATTAGCAGTTATAGACGCCTATTTTGAATCCTTTGGAAAGTGGCTAGCAGAAGGAAAGTACACAGAACAGTTTCAGAATGAGTTCTCAAATTACATAGGAGTTCCAGCATCGATGGTGTGTAACTCAGGAAGTGCTGCTTTGTATCTATCTTTCCTGACCCTAAAGAACAGAACGGTGAAGAATCATCTGGAAGAGGGGGATGAGGTAATCACTCCTGCTTTGACATTCCCGACAAGTCTTAATTCAATAATTCTGAACAATCTAAAACCTGTTCTTGTGGATGTTGACAGAAAAACTGCCTGTATGAGTGCTGAAAGCGTTGAAAAAATGATAGGTCCAAAGACTAAAGCAATTCTGATACTTCATCATTTAGGAAACTGTCCTGACATGGATGCTCTGCTTGAAATCGCAGAGAAGCATAATCTGTTCGTTGTCGAGGACTGTTGTGATGGTCATGGTGGTACATACAAGGGCAAAAAGTTCGGCTCCTTCGGTGAGATGGGCTGTTTCTCGTTCTACAGCGCACACCAGATGACAATGGGTGAAGGGGGTTTGATTTGTTGTAAGACAAAGCAGTATGCTGCAATAATTGATAGCTTGAAACAAACAGGTAAGGCGTGTTTCTGTAAGTGGAACCAGCCGAACCCTGACAAAGGAGCTTGTGGTAACAGGTTTAATTTTATCTTGCCCTCAGGCGATAAGTGTGACCACAGGTTTGTCACTAGTAATATAGGGGGTAAGTTCAAGATCCTGGATATCCAGGCAGCAATCGGCGTAGAACAGCTGAAGAAACTGCCTGGTTTTGTTGAGAACCGAATGAAATACTATACGCGTTTCGCGAAGAAGCTCAACGAGTACAGCAAATATGTTGAAGTGATTGAGGCGCAAGAAAATTCAAGCCCAAGCTGGTTTGCGGTGCCTCTGGCCGTAAAGGAAACTGCGCCTTTTGACAGAACAACCTTTCAGTCTTTCATGGAAAGCAAAAGAATTGAGACTAGGCCGATGCTGGGCGGAAACATGATGAAACAACCAGCGTACATAACACTAAATTTCCGCGCAGACGAGATGACTAACACTGACTTCTTTCACAAGAACGGGTTGTTTATTGGTTGTAATCCTGCGCTCACAGATGAGATGGCGGACTATGTCTGTGAAGCTATCGACGAGTTTTTCGAAAAACTATGACTGTACTGATAATTGGCGGGAGTGGGAACGTTGGCAAAGCACTTGTAAGGCAGGCGAAAGTTCCCATTGAGATTACATTTAACTCGAAAAAACCAGACTTCAGAATTCCCTGTCACAAATTAGATGTTAGAAAAGATGATTTGGATAACCTTCTTGAAAGGGTTAAACCCAAAACGATTATTTATGTTGCATCAATAACTGAGGTTGCAAAATGTGAGCGCGAGCCAATATTGGCTATGGCAACTCATGCTGCGCCTGTAAAAAGATGTAGGGATTATTGCGAGAAAAACAACGTTCATTTTGTGTATTTGTCGACGAGCTATGTATTTCCAGGTTCTAAATCAAGTTATTCTGAGAATGATTCTCCTATGCCTGTAAGCAAGTATGCTGAATCAAAAATCAAAGGAGAGGAACACACTAAAAAATACGAATCTCCTTGGTCTATTCTAAGGTTTAACATTCTTATTTATGAACAGAAAGGTGATTTAGTCTGGCCTTTTCCCGAACTTCTGAATGGCAACAGGCTTCAAGCATATGAGGGATACTTTCAGAACTCACTTTTTGTTGATGACCTTGCAAAATTAATATGGTCTGCGATTCAGGATGGTGCTGTCGGCGTTCTTCATTTGGGAACAAAAGACCCATTCTCAAGAGAACAGTACATGGAACAGTTAAAGGATATGCTTGGAAGCGAATCCGTTATAGAGGTAGTTTCAAAAGAATGGAAATTAAGGCCACGATTAGGTGTTTTAGATGTTGGCAAAGCATTAGATATGGGTTTAAAACTACCCACTTTCAAGGAGACTGTGAAAAATCTTGTAGAACATATGAAAGCCGACGGAAGGATTTGAACCTCCAACCTTTTACATACGATGTAAATGCTCTAGCCAATTGAGCTACGTCGGCAGATCTTCTCTTGAAACATTACCTGACATAATTATCTCTTTGCTTTTTGGACCCTCATTGAACAGAAGGTCTATGACTGATAGGTAGGGTACAAACCCTTGCTTAGGGAACCTCTGAGAATATTCAGGATGGTTATATTTCTGAAAGTATGGGATGATTTTCGCCTCTGTAAATGCCTCTTTATCAGCGTAGTTCTCGCCAAGACCTCCAAAAATGTAAACAGAACAGCCGACCTTCTTGCACATGTCCAGAACTAGCCCTGATTTCTCACCTTCTGGGTTCACATCGTTCCATTCAAGCCATTTGACCTTAATTTCAAGCCATTCAAGAATCTGCTTTAGAATATGTTTATTCAAATTTCCTAAAAATTTCCATTCCTGTTTGTAAACATCTTCAAAGAACGGCCCGTAATCTTCCCAGTAAGGGGCGTTTCTGTAAGCAAATTGAATCGCTTTCCAGTGGTCTCTCTTCCAATTCTGAGAGTTGTCTATCTCGGCCTCGTCTAGAAGAACCTCGAAGCTTTTTCCCTTTGTATTTACAGGAACAGTAAGTGTTATTGGACCATTTGCACCTTTGATTTTGTTCCGATTGTAAAACTCATCCTTTGAATATTGAATGTGGTCGAACCAGACAAATGTGTCTGCAAGTGCAATCTTATGAAACAGCCCGAGCCAAGGTAGGTATACTGGTTGGTGGGCTGTTAAAATCATTTCTTGCACTTCTCCATCGCTTCTTGGAAATCGTGGACAACACGTTCAGCATCCTCATCTGTGATCTGAACGTGCATTGGCAGGCAGATTGCCTGCTTCAACGCCTTTTCGGACTTCGGCAGGTCGCCTTCTTTGTATCCATACATATATTTCATAAGAGGCATTGTGTGCACTGATGGCCAGTACAATGCGCCAGTACCTATCTGATATTCCTTGCCAAGAATCTCCATCATTTTGTCTCTATCGATTGAATCATCAAGTACAATCGAATACTTGTAGTAAGCGCTCTTTGTGTTCTCTGGTGGAAGGATAAGCTTCAGCTTTGGGTTGTTCTTCAAACCTTTTGTGTAAATGTCTGCTATGTGATTTCTCTTATCCACCCATTCATCAAGTCTTGGAAGTGTGTCTTTACCAATGGTTGCGAGAATCTCGTTCATGACCCAGTGGTTTCCTAGCTTGTTAATGTCTAATAGAGATGTGCCTGCACCGTGATGTCTAACACTGATTGCGAATTCTTTGAGTTTTTCATCATCAGTAACAATCATTCCACCGGAGCCTGTTGTGAAAACCTTTGTTGGGTAGAATGAGAAGCATGCTGCGTCTGTGAGACTGCCCACTTTCTTTCCATGGTACTCAGAACCGTGTGCGTGGCTTGCGTCCTCAATAAGGAAAAGGCCTTTTTCTTTACACAAAGCTTTAATCTCGTCCATCTTAGGGTGAACCAATCCGCCGAGGTGTACAACACAAACACCCTTTGTTTTGTCAGTGATTTTTTCTCTGATTTCGTTAGGACCTGAACACAAATAGTCTGGGTCGATATCGGCGATTATAGGGGTTCCCCCAGCATAAATAACAGCTGTGGCTGTTGCCATGAATGTGTTTGTAGGAACAATGACCTCTTTGTCTTTAACATCGTAGTACTGGTAAAGAATCTGAAGTGCTGCTGTGCCTGAGATTACTCCAACTCCATATTTACATTCGGTATACTTTGCGAAGTCCTCTTCAAACTGCTTAAGGTTGTCACCCATTATTAGTTGGCCAGTCTCAAGAATCTTTTTTATGTCTGCTAGAATATTTTCCCTATCATCTGGGTGAAAATAAGGTTTTGCGCTGTGTACAGGTTTCATTTGTTCTCCTCCAAGTATAATTTCACAGTTTCCGCAACCCCTTCAGCAAAGCCAACGGTTGGTTCCCAATCAAGCAAACTCTTTGCTTTGTCTATTGAAAGTTGACGGTCTACATACTGTGCTTCTTCATTCTCTGTTACTGCGATTTCGATTTCTTTACCGTGTAGTTTGTAAGCCTCTTTAATCTGGTTGGAAACATCAGCCACAGTTGTAAATGTTCCTGAACCGATGTTTATGATTTCGTTTGTAACGTTCTTTTCAATCGCTGAAGAGAAGGCCTTTGCCAAATCTTTCAAGTGGACATAGTCCATCTTGTTTCCACCACCCATTACTGTTAAGGGCTTTCCATCTGCGGCCAATTGTATGAATTTACTCAAAACGCCTCCGCAATGGAAGTTGTTACTGAAACCGTATATGTTTCCTATTCTGAAAATTAGATATGGTGCTCCTGACTCTTTAATCATGTATTCGCTGAGAAGTTTTGTTGCGCCGTAAATCTCGTCAGGAATTGGGGGGGAGTCTTCACTGATTGGAAGTTTTCTTTGAGCGAAGGTCGTGTAAACCGCAACGGTTGAAGTGAATATCAGTTTTGTGTTTGAAAGAGCGCACTCTCTAGATATTCTCTCTGTCACTCTCAAACTGTCTCCAATTGCATCTTTATTGTTTAGGAAGTATCCTGTTCCTCCCCCACCAAGAAGGTGTATAACCCAGTCCGAATCTTTGATTAGCTCAGGAATCTTTTCAGATTTCAAAATATCTGCCTCGACAAAATTGCAGTTTTCAATATCTTTCGGCGTTTTTCCTACGCAGGTGACTTCGTGTTTTTGTGAAAGTTCCTTTGCTATTGCTGAGCCGACGAAACCGCCTCCTCCTAGAAGTAGTATCTTCATCTATTCACCATCCTTAAAATTTTGAATGACTCTGCAGCCATAACTCCTACTTGTGAGCCTCTAAGTTCAGCAAGTCTTTTGATGTTTTGTATGCTTCTTAATTCAGGTTCTTCTCTCATTTGAGAACCGTATAGCTTCAATGCGTCCAATTTGTTATCCAAATGTTTTGAAATGTCTACCCAGAGGTTTGGCTCAAACACTTTTTCAGACCATAAAATGTCTGTCTGTTCATAGATTAAAACATTGGGGGAACCAACTCCCGAACTTCTTGGCCTGACTGCGGTTAAAGCAGCAGAGTAGCATGCTTTATGGTCTTGGTTCACACTAAGTTCTGAGGGAATGGCTACAATGTCTGGTTTCGTTTTGAGTAGAGAACATTTACTCTTGCTTTCAAAAAGATTAATCAAATCCTTTTGTGGAATTGTGTCGAGCACCAGGTGCTTTGTGTCGTCAACCCAAACCAGGTCATAATCGTCAACTTTCAGGAACTTCATCACGTTGTTAAGCTCTTCCACTCTCGCATTGGACTTACTTTCTCCACCATACTGTGCGATGTCTCCAAGTGCGACAACTATAACAAAGACCTTTCCGCCTTCAGCCTTAACTTTCGATATCAATCCACCACAGCCCAGAGTTTCGTCATCAGGGTGGGGGGATATTACAAGCAGTGTTTTGTTTTTCAGTTCCATTTTCACTCGTTTATTAACTCTGGGTGTTCTTTCAGCCACTCAGATGTAATTTTGATTCCTTCTTCCAGAGTAACCTCTGGCTTCCATTTGAGCACTTTTTCTGCAACAGAGTTGTCGGCAAGCAATCGCATCACTTCGCTCTGTGGATGATGGTGCTCAACATGTTCGTAATTGTCTCCTGAAATCAGTTTTGCCAAAGCGTTGATGCTGATTTCTCGTCCTGACCCCCCGTGAATAACCATTCCTTCAACTTCGGGGGTTTCCATGGCTTTCAGGATTAGTCGCACGCAGTCGCTAACGAACAGGAAGTCTCTTGTCTGCGTGCCAGTTCCAAAAATCTTTAGTTTTTCGTTTCTTATCTTTGCTCTAATGAACTTCAGAATAACTCCTGCTTCTCCACGGTCCTTGTGAACAAACCCGAAGGGTCCGAAAGTGTTGAAAGGCCGCAGTATTACTGTGCGCATTCCGTATGCATTCTTGTAAGATGTTACAAGATTCTCTGAACCCATTTTTGTTGCCGCGTATGGTGAGGATGCTTTTAGACTGTCTTCTTCAGTAAGTGGTTTGTTTGCCTCATCATAAACCATACAAGAGCTCATGTATAAGAAAAGTGCGTTTGGGCAGTGTTTTCTTGTGTACTCTAACATTAGGTATGTCCCTTCTAAATCGGCGTAGAAAGTCTCTTCAGGATGGTCAATACTTAGTTGTACATCACAAGTGCTTGCAAGATGAAGAACCTGGTCAAAATTGGTTTTGAAAACCTCTTTGAGAGCCTCTTCATTTGTAACAGATTTGTAGATTTCGTGAAGTCTGTCACATCTTAGCTCATCGAGGTTTTCTTTCTTTCCTCTAAACAAGTTGTCTAACACCCAAACCTCGTGGCCTCCTTTTAGGAGCTCCTTTGTCAA
>CAZPUM010000001.1:0-952 GCA_964589765.1 uncultured Methanosarcinales archaeon | reverse complement strand
AAGTGTCTCCCTATAAACCCTGCCCCTCCTGTTACAAGTATTTTCATTTTGTGTGCTCGCGGTACCATTCGATGGTACGCTTTAAACCTTCTTCGAAGGAATATTCTGGTTCCCAACCAACAGCCTTGTTGATATCCTTATAGTCTGCTTCCAGCGAACGCAGGTCTGCTAGGCGTCCTTTTGTGAAAATTATCTCACTCTTAGAACCACTGAACTCTATAACTTTCTTGGCAAGTTCATTCATTGAGACTTGTCGTCCGGTTCCAATATTGAATACGCTTCCGGCAAGTTTTTTACCTGCCAGTGCTACGAGAGAGTATGCTCTTACAGCGTCCTTGACGTACTGGAAGTCTCGTGTCTGCTTCCCGTCATCGTGGATTGTGATTGGCATGTTTTTCAGCGCTTTGTTGATGAACAGAGAGATAACTCCCGCATCCTCAAAGACGTGCTGATTCTCTCCGAAGGTGTTGAAGTTCCTGATGATAACAACAGGATAGTTGTGCCATTTGTGGATGGCCGAGCAGTGTTTCTCTGCTGCGAGCTTTGTTACTGCGTAAACAGACTTTGGCTGTAACGGGTGGTTAATATCCATTGGCGTGTAAATCGCTTCGCCGTAAACTTCAGGACTGCTGGCGTAAATCAGCATTGGTTTCTTTTCTGTTTTTAGGAGTGTAAGGATTAATTTGAATGTTCCTTCCTCGTTGTTGTAGAAGTACTTCTCTTCGTTGCCAGAGACCATACTGTCAGGGATTGATACAAATGCTGCCAGATGAATCACACAATCGATGTCGTTTTCATCAATATCTCTCACGGTAAGTTCCTGGAACTCTCTTTTTTCGAAGACAAACTTCTCTTTAAGCTCCTTAGATTCAATGTACTCGAAAGGGTCCTCGCTGAGAAACTGCCTCGACATATTGTCGATGCCTATGACTTTCTTTACCTCTGGGCGCTT